>NZ_JBQPRC010000001.1:0-445660 GCF_052266745.1 Jeotgalibaca sp. A127 | reverse complement strand
CTAATCGGTCGAGGACTTAACCACGATTGAAGATTCAAAAAAGCAAGCGCGGAATGGCTTTGGTCGGCCGTTACCACGTGTTATGGATTCAGTTTTGAGGGAACGGTGTTCCCCCAATTAAATAGATGTGCGGTGGCAATGGCGAGAAGGCCACACCTGTTCCCATCCCGAACACAGAAGTTAAGCTTCTTAGCGCCGATTGTAGTGAAGGGTTTCCCTTTGTGAGAGTAGGACGCTGCCGCGCATCAACATTATTCCGCAATAGCTCAGTTGGTAGTAGCGCTTGACTGTTAATCAAGATGTCGTAGGTTCGAGTCCTACTTGCGGAGTTCTCTTTTTTAAGAGGTCTAATAGCAATGTCTGGAGAGTTGTCCGAGTGGCCGAAGGAGCACGGTTGGAAACCGTGTAGGCGGGTAACCGTCTCAAGGGTTCGAATCCCTTACTCTCCGTTCTAGAATATTATCATGGCCCGTTGGTCAAGCGGTTAAGACACCGCCCTTTCACGGCGGTAACACGGGTTCGATTCCCGTACGGGTCATATTTCAGCGATGTATTTTTATAATACATGGAGGTTTAGCTCAGCTGGGAGAGCGTCTGCCTTACAAGCAGGATGTCGGCGGTTCGATCCCGTCAACCTCCATTGGTTCCGTGGTGTAGGGGTTAACATGCCTGCCTGTCACGCAGGAGATCGCGGGTTCAAATCCCGTCGGAACCGTAGTTTTATTTTTTAAAATGGCTTGGTAGCTCAGTTGGTAGAGCACTTGATTGAAGCTCAAGGTGTCGGCGGTTCGATTCCGTCCCAAGCCACCATGGAGGGGTAGCGAAGTGGCTAAACGCGGCGGACTGTAAATCCGCTCCTTCGGGTTCGGCAGTTCGAATCTGCCCCCCTCCATCTTTTTTTGTTTTTAGGGGTATAGTATAATGGTAGTACTACGGTCTCCAAAACCGTCAGTGTGGGTTCGAATCCTACTACCCCTGTTAGTTTTATGGCGATTGTGGCGAAGTGGTTAACGCACCGGTTTGTGGATCCGGCATTCGTGGGTTCAATTCCCATCAGTCGCCCCATTGGGGTATAGCCAAGCGGTAAGGCAACAGACTTTGACTCTGTCACTCGTTGGTTCGAATCCAGCTACCCCAGTTTTTTGATTATGGCGGTATAGCCAAGTGGTAAGGCGCAGGTCTGCAAAACCTTCATCACCGGTTCAAATCCGGTTACCGCCTTATTGAAAAGAATAAAAAAATTGCAACCTCATTTACATACTCGTTATGCCGGCGTGGCGGAATAGGCAGACGCGCTGGACTCAAAATCCAGTGCCCGCGAGGGCGTGCCGGTTCGACCCCGGCCGCCGGTATACTAAACACCAATCTTTCTTCGGAGAGGTTGGTGTTTTTTTGGATTCTATTATTTATGGTGTTGGTAGGTATTCTTCGCGGAAATCCCGAAGGGCATTTCCTTCACCGACACCAGATAACCAAGAACTTTTTTGATGCTCACACGTATAGCCGGGTGCGGCGATTAAAATATATTTTAGACATAAACGCCGCGTTTTCCGGAAAAATGCGGCGTTCCGTTGCGAATTTTTATGGGAACGCCACACTACGGGGGTTAAATGCGGCTTTCTGCGCTCGTCCAGGCGCTTAAAGCCGCACTAGGGACATAAAGTGCGACGATTAAAATGCTACCACCTGCTTAACGCCGCACATAGGCAAGGACGTAATTTTTTTTACTCAGCTCCCCAGATACAGCAACATATCTTTACTATAATGCACTACTTTCTGATATAATATGTTGATTATAAAATACTTATTAGGAGTGATAAACAATGGAATGGATACGTTTGATTGGTATTGCTATTATTGTCATCGGCTTTGTTCTTAAACTGGATACTATTGCGGTTGTTTTAATTGCTGCAGTTATAACAGGGTTAGTATCCGGCATTTCTTTTGTCGAAATTTTGGAAATTCTGGGATCGGCATTTGTGAATAACCGTTTAGTAACGTTGTTCTTCTTGACGTTACCTATGATTGGCTTATCTGAACGTTTTGGACTAAAAGTGCAGGCTACCAATTTGATTCAAAAATTAAAAGGACTGACATCCGGAAGAATGTTGACCTTGTATCAATTCATCCGCGAGATTGCGGCCTTTTTCTCCATTCGGGTACAAGGGCAAACACAGTTTGTACGTCCGATTGTTGACCCAATGGTGCAAGCTGCAGCAAAACTGAAATACGATGAGATTGATGAAGATGACGTGGAAATGTTGAAAGCAAAATCTGCAGCATCTGAAAACTTTGGTAATTTCTTCGCACAAAATACATTTATTGCAGCATCTGGCGTTTTGTTGATTTCCGGAACAATGGAGTCTTTGGGCTATGAAATTTCACCTGTTGCAGTAGCATCTGCTTCTATTCCAGTAGCGTTAATTGCTTTGGCATTAGCCGCAGGTAGCAACATTTTGACGGATAGAAAAATGGACCGTAAATACGGGAAGAAAGGAGGGCGTAAATAATGGATACAGCTTACATTACTGAAACGCTCGTTCCTATGATTCTTGAGTTCTTTTATTTGCTTATCGGACTTCAGTTATTTTATACAGCTTTTCGCGTGTTGAAACAACCGGATCACCCGACTCGTTTCGGAACTGCTTTGTTCTGGGCACTGTTAGGTGTGGTATTTGGGTTTGGAAACTTTATGCCTGCAGTTTTCAGCGGGGTTTTCTTGTTGATCATGGGTCTCTTGACGCTCTTTAAACAAGTGAAAATCGGTAAAATCGAGACCAACACCGAAGAGGAACAAACAGCGCATGCAAACCGTTTTGGCAATAAAATATTCATCCCGGCTATCCTTTTGGCTTTAACAGCGGTATTAATCGCTCAATTTACACCATTCGGCGGTCAAGTGGGTATCGGGGCTGCAGCAGTCCTTTCACTTATTGTTGCTATGGCTATTTTCCGGGCAACACCAAACCAAACATTGGCTGAATCCGATCGTATGGTGCAACAAGTTGGTACGACCGGTATTTTACCGCAACTACTGGCAGCACTTGGAGTGTTGTTCACGACAGCTGGAGTAGGCGATGTTATCGCTGACTTGATCTCCGGTTTCGTACCTGAAGGCAATCGTTTGATTGGCGTTTTGGCATATGTGTTTGGTATGGTTATCTTTACAATGATCATGGGGAATGCATTTGCTGCCTTTACGGTTATTACAGCTGGAATCGGGATTCCATTCGTGATCGCACAAGGTGCCGATCCTGTTATTGCAGGTGCGCTCGCGATGACAGCTGGTTTCTGTGGAACCTTGATGACACCAATGGCAGCCAACTTTAACGCACTGCCTGCTGCATTATTGGAAATGAAAAATCCAAACGGCGTGATTAAAGCACAAACGCCAATGGCACTCATTTTAATCGTGGTACATATCGCACTGATGTATTTCTGGGCATTCTAGGAAAAGAAAGGAATAATACGATGAAAATTTTAGTAACAGCCTTCGACCCATTCGGTGGCGAAAAAATTAACCCGGCTCTTGAAGCCGTAAAACTGTTGGCAGACGAAATTGCCGGCGCAGAAATTGTGAAGTTGGAAATTCCGACTGTCTTCCACAAATCAGCAGATGTCATGCGTGAAAAAGCCTTGGAAATTAAACCTGACATGATTTTATGTATCGGGCAGGCGGGCGGCCGTTTTGCCATCACACCTGAACGCGTGGCGATCAACCAAGATGATGCCCGTATCGAAGACAACGAAGGCAACCAACCGATCGACGTAGTCATCAAGGAAGACGGAGCACCTGCATATTTTGCAACTTTGCCAATTAAAGCAATGGTTGAAAAAATAAAAGAAGCGGGAGTGCCGGCAGCTGTTTCCAACTCGGCAGGTACTTTTGTCTGCAACCACATTATGTATCACGCTCTCTATTTAGCGGAGAAGGAATTGGGCGGCATCCAGGCCGGATTTATCCATGTCCCATATATCCCGGAGCAAGTGGTTAATAAACCAAATCAACCAGCAATGAGTTTGGAAGACATGGCGAAAGGTCTGACAGCTGCCATTGAAGCAATGGTTGAGTTCCATGACAAAGAAGATTTAAAGCGTGTTGGCGGCGCTATTCACTAATATCCATGACACTGACGATTACTGTCAGTGTCTTTTTTTACTCAAAAATGTTATATTAGAGACGAAATAGGCTGAGAGGAGGGACATCAATGAATTTTCAGCTTCGTGCAAATAAGCTAGCCGCTAGCTTGGGTGGTGTTGATAACATTGTCGGAACGGAAGCAGGCGAACAGCTTCTTGTCATTCGTGTTGCTCATATGGAATATGTAGAAATCCAACGTATTCAAGCAGCACCATTTGTGTCTGAAGTGTTAATTGGATTGACCAGTGTCAGTATCTTGACAAATGATGGTTCAGCCCAAGCGTTGGTTTCAGGGTTACGTTTATCAGAAACCGGCAGGATGGAAGTAGAAGATCCGCCGTTTAAGCTTACAAATCTCTTGCGTAAATTGTTTATTCCACTATTATCTACGATTATGGCCGGTGGCGTCATACAGGGCTTTATGGTCTTGTTATTGTCATTCGCCATTTACCGATCAGCTGTAGGCGCCACCGAAACCCTTTCAGTTATTTATACCCTCGTTTTTATGATCCTACCTGTCCTCATTGCTTTTTCCAGTGCCCGCTATTTTAAAACAAACCCTTATATAGCTGCTGCAATCGCAGGGATTATGATCCAGCCAACCATTACCAATTTTGTTGCAGACCGAATTTTAAATCAGTTCCTTAAATTCCCTCTTATCCAAAACCACCAGTTCAACACGATTCTACCTGTTTTGATTCTGGTTCCGTTTTTAGCCTATATTAATCGTCAGCTAACTGAACTGATGACTGGGACCCTGTTGCCTGTAATCCGACCATGTATCCTGATGGGATTGGGTCTGATTTTTGGCGTCATCATTTTGTTGCCATTGATGGCTTTGGCCAGTCATATCTCCGTCTCGTTGTTCATCATGATGGCGGAAAGAATCCCTTTCTTGGCAACGGCATTAATGGGCTTTTTGGGGCCGTTATTCGTTTTGACGGGGTCGCATTATTCCTTTTTTGAGACAGCGACTCAGGCGATTGAATCAACCGGCTATGATATGTTATTGGGACCAGGTATGCTCATTTCCAATGCTGCCCATGCAGGGGCGGCACTCGCATTGACAATGAAGAGCCGGAAAAAACTTTATCGTTATTATACGGGGCTCTCTTTTGCATTGTCTCTCTTTGGTGTAACCCAGCCCATTATGTACGGGGGCGAATTAATTTTAAAGAATTTGCTGTGGTATGTGATGATCGGTGGCGGGGCCGGAGGATTGTTGGCCGGGTTGTTTGATTTAAGGATCTATCAATTTGTCAATCCAAATATCACTTCATTGCCTGCCTTTGTGGATGATTCCGGGAATCTATTTGTTGCCATCAGTTGCATGGTGGTGGCGGCTTTGATCGCTTATTTTCTGACGATGATGCGGCCTTTGGTGGAATTGACAGATGAAGAGATTCGAATTGCCACAAGCGGTCAAGGACTTGATGTGATAGAATAAAGTTGGAGGGTGAGTCGTGAAAAAAATTGAACGTAGTGCAGTATTCTTAAAAGAAAATCTGGCGCTGTTCCAGTGCCCAGTCTGTAAAGAAGCGTTCCAGGACGTGTCAGGTCAAGGTGTGGTGTGTGCCAATAATCACCGCTTTGATTTGGGCAAAAAAGGGACGCTTCATTTATTGTTAAAAGGGGGCCAAAACGAATATGATAAGGCAATGTTGTCGAGTCGTAAGGCGTTGGCGGATACGGGATTTTTCCATCCGATTTTGGATGCCATCTTGAATCATATCCCCAAAGAAGGGACGATTTTGGATGTTGGTTGTGGCGAAGGCTCGCATTTACATTATTTGACCGAAAAAGGTTTATCAGGGGAGAAAATTGGTTTTGATATTTCCAAGGATGCGATTCAACTGGCAGCAGCCCACTTCTTTGACGATGCTTTTTGGTGTGTGGCGGATTTGGCCCAGTCACCTTTTGGGGCAGAACAGTTCGATGCCATCTTGAATATCTTTTCGCCGTCCCATTACCAGGAATTTAATCGCGTTTTAAAACCGGATGGTCGGGTGTACAAAGTTGTACCGGATGCGGATTATTTGATCGAGCTGCGTGAATTATTGTATGGAGACCGTAGCTATAATAATCAGGATGTGGTGAAGCGTTTCAAAGAAATATATCCGGAAGCATTACATGAACATGTGAGGTACGAAGTAGAACTCACCGAGTCAACTTTCCGTTGGTTGGTTGAGATGACACCACTCACATGGGGTGCAACCGATGCTGACATCGAAAAAATAATAAAAAAACCATTGAAAACAATTTCTGTTGCGGTTTCATTGTTGATAAGTGGACCCATAAAGGTTTACAAATGAACATAACGGTGTTATATTAGATGTATCATTTTGGGAGTATATCATTGCCATTTTATATTAGTCGAAATGATCTTATCCAACGTATTGATTCGCCGTGCTAGCCACCGAGTCTATACGTTTTTTTTATGCTATAATTTAGTCAAAACAAAGGGAGGAATGCAGGGTGGTAAACGCAACTTTGAAAGAACAGATTATCGAAGCGTGTCAAGAAATCGGAATCGATAAAGTTGGCTTTACAACTGCCGATCCGTTTGATGACATGAAAGAATCATTGTTAGAACAAAAAGCCAACGGTCATACATCGGGTTTTGAACATCAGGTGTTGGATGAACGGCTGTATCCAGAACTTATTTTCCCCGGGGCAAAGTCGATTATTTCAATTGCCCTCGCTTATCCTTCCAAACCGCTCGTAAAACCGGAGCGGGAAAAAGGGGTGCGTCGCGGTTCTTTCGCGCGTGCGTCGTGGGGAGTGGATTATCACTTCATTTTACGTGAAAAAATGGACCAGTTGGTGGCGTTCATGGCGGAAAAGATGCCGGAAGCACGCTTTAAGCCGATGGTCGACACGGGTGAATTGATGGACACGGTGGTGGCGCAACGGGCCGGGCTCGGGTTTATCGGCCGGAATGGGTTGTTGATAACAGAAGAGTTTGGGACCTATGTGTATTTAGGTGAAATTATCACCGATATTGAACTTGCTCCGGATGCTCCGGGCGTGTTTGGTTGCGGGGATTGTTATCGTTGTGTGACGGCATGTCCAACGGGAGCATTGTTGGGGGACGGTCGGTTGAATGCACAGGTTTGTTTGTCGTTCCAAACGCAAACAAAAGGGAATATGCCGCTTGAGTTTCGCCGGAAGATGGGGCATGTGATTTATGGCTGTGACATTTGCCAACAGGCGTGTCCATATAATGCGGGGAAAAATTTCCATCTGCATCCCGAGATGGAACCAGAGCCGGACCGGGAAACACCGGTTCTGCAGCCGATGTTGACGATGTCGAATAAGGAATTTAAGAGTCAGTTTGGTATTTTGGCCGGCTCGTGGCGTGGGAAAAAGCCGTTGCAACGGAATGCGATTATTGCGTTGGCAAACTACCGCGATCGGAGTGCGGTGCCGGAATTGCTGCGCGTGATGGAGACGGACGTGCGGCCGGTTTTAAGAGGGACGGCAGCGTGGGCCATCGGTCAGATTGTGCGCGATGTGAATGCGGAGCTGTTGGCCTTTTTCCAGGAATGCATTGAAAAAGAAGAAGACGCGGAAGCGCGGGCGGAAATGGAAATGGCGCTCGCGAAGCTTGAAGGAGAAACGGAATAGATGACGAATCATATAGTTTTATTTGAACCACAAATCCCGGCGAATACGGGAAATATCGCCCGGACTTGTGCGGCGACGAATACGCCGTTGCATTTGATTGAGCCGCTGGGATTCTCGACGGATGACAAGCATTTGAAACGGGCTGGTCTTGATTATTGGAACGATGTTAATATTGTGAAACACGCGGATTTGGATGCGTTCATGGCCTATTTGGGCGACCGGAAATTATATTTGATTTCCAAGTTTGCTGAGACCGTTTATTCGGATGCTGATTTTACTGCGGACGAGGATGTTTTCTTTATATTCGGTAAGGAAACGACTGGGTTGCCGGAAACGTTCATGCAGGAGCACCGGGAGGATTGTTTACGGATTCCAATGAATGATACACACGTACGCTCATTGAATTTGTCTAACACGGCTTGCATGATTGTTTATGAGGCATTGCGTCAACAAGGGTTCCCAAATTTGGAAAAAACGCATGTTTATGAAAAAGATAAATTAAAATAAAACTTTTCGCCTTTTTTTGCATATATATATATGTAGAAAGGGGTGATTTTTTTGGTTAATGGCGTAAAGACGGAAATACATCAAATTTTGCATGTGTTAGAACGGCGGTTTGTGCTGCCGACGGAGTTACAGTCCTATTTGGCAAATTTGGATCGGGGGTTAGGTGGGGAAGATTGCTTTAGAGAGGTTTTGGAAGGGTTGGTGCGCATGTGTTGTTGCGTGATGTACGGTTACGTCTGGATGCAAATTTTTTTCAAATAGATGCGTTGTTGCTGACGGGCAAACAAGTGATTGTATTTGAGGTGAAAAATTGGGGTGGTGCGTTTGAATATGCGGATGGACAGATTGTGAGCAAAAAGTCGGGCAAGCCCTACAAAAATCCGCGCGAGCAGTTAAATCGTTGTGTCGTGAATTTACAGTATTTATTAAAGACTTGGGGGTTTGATTTCGAAGTGGTGGGGCGGGTAGTGTTTATCGATCCGACTTTTTATTTGTACAACGCCCCGATTGGTTTGCCATTTTTATTTGTCCCCGAGTTGAATGAATGGGTAAAAGCCCTGAATCGCTTTGATGGTTGGATTGGGGAGTCGCATCGTCGCTTGGGTGAACTGTTGGTTGCTCGTCATTGCCCCGCGAAAGTCGACTATGATTTGCTACCTGTGTATACATTTAAGAAATTGAAGAAAGGAATGGACTGTCAGAATTGTGGCGGGTTTGGGACAAGAGTAGCTGGGCAGCGGGTTCGTTGCCTTGAGTGTGGTTGCGAAGAAAGGGCAGAAACTGCAATCGTGAGGTGGGCAGTGGAATTGCAGTTGTTGTTTCCGAAAGTGAAAGTGACGAGTAGGCTAGTGGGTGATTTTTGTGATAATCAGTTTGAAGTTAGAAGAATTCAACGAAGTTTGCGTAAACATTTTGAGCAAATGGGTACGACCAAGGGAGCTTATTTCATAATTAGACCATTTGCCCCTAAAATAACGAGTGAAATGGTTTAATTAGTGATAATAAAAATATTTGGACCCAAAAATATCGTTGAAATGGTTTAATAAAGATTAATTAAACCATTTCAACTTAAAAAAACCTCGCAAATGGTTTAATTCCATCTGCGAGGGTTTCAATTTAAAAACTACTCTTCTCTTTCATTTTCTGGATATCCCGATACACGGCAATCATATCCTCGTAGATTTGATCATCCACAATAATCGTTTCGTCAGGTCCATACAAGGTTGCTTCATTCAATGCCACAAACCGTTCAATAACCGCACGGTGCATCGGTGCCAGACGTTCAATTTCGCCAAAATACTGCCTTAACGTCTGCGCACTGGCACGTGGTTGCTCCAAATCAAACAGCCACAGAATCACCCGACGCTTATCCATACGCGGGAGTCGCAACAACCATTCGGCCGCTAACGGATATAATTTATGCCGCCACCAATAGACCGCTATAATCCCTGCCAACAGCAACACACCAACTAATTCCGGCAGGTATCGCTCTTCAGTAGCACGTGCTTCTTCACCAACCTCGGTACTCTCCGGCACTTCGCGCGATGAAGACTCGGAAACAGGCATTTCAGGCTCCTTTGAAACTTCATCCGGATTCAAAACATCGTCCTCATCCGGAAGAACCGCATCTTCATTGCTGGCCACACTAGTAAGCGGTTGGTTAAATGCAGGTGTCGGCTCGAACGGCACCCATCCATGTTCAGGGAAATAAATCTCCGGCCATGAGTGCGCATTTGCATTCGTTACCTCATAATAAGCGACACCATCCGCGTCAACCGCCGCTGTTCCACTGTTAAATCCCTTTGCCCATCGTGCCGGAATTCCAGCCATCCGCGCCATTACTACCATCGCCGTGGAAAAATTATCACAATAACCCACGCCCGATTCAAACAAGAAATGGTCCACATAATCCGCTCCGTCCGGCAACACCGACGCTTCCCGCAAACTATACCGGAAGCCGCCGTCCGAGCTCAAATACTGCTCCAACGCCCGTACTTTTTCGTACATCGTTCCCGGACCGGCCGTCAACTCGGCTGCCAAATCCCACACGCGCTGCGGCACACTTTCCGGTACCACCAAATACTCTTCCAATCCCAACTCATTCTCAATCGAAACACTGTTCAACCCGGCAAAATCAATCTCAAGGTCCACCAACGTCAATGAATAGGGCACCACACCCCCAACATTATCAACGTACAATTCGTTCGAAGGCACTACGTACTCAAACGCACCCCCTTCGATATTTGCACCCACCATCTGATAGGTGTATGGAAAATAAGGGAAATCACCTTCGCGGTCGATCGTTATTTCAACCGTCTCTTCTTCCCCGGTTGATTCTACAAAACCATACTCAACCGGCAGCAAATTTAACGTATCGGGATTTTCCCAGCCAACGCCGGTATACACCGAACGCGTTGAAATACGCCAGTAATGCGGTTCATCATCATACGCCGCAAATGCGGGGTCAAAATTTTGTTGCACAGGACCGCCCAATTGGGAATCATCCTCATCATAGCCCATCCGAGTCAAGCTACCCCCGGAATTGTAATAATCCACCAAATCGAACAGCCCAGCCTCATCCAGCGACCGATTGACATTTTTCGCTTGGTTTTCAACCCATTGTTGTTGCGAGACCAAACTCTCGGTCGCCCAAACCGCCACCCGGGTCAAGCCCGCACTCATACCGGTGACAATCAACAAGGAGCCCAACGCTTTTTTCCAGCCCACTGTCGTTGAAATCCCCGAAACCCCCAGTACAAAAAGTCCCATACCCAAAATTTGGACCATCGCTGCAAAATAATCGTATTTGGTAAAGACCTGCAAAATCATCACATAAATCATTGCCGCCATGATTCCAGCTACGGGTCGCAAATGCACAATCAGCAAATATCCCGACAATGCGATTAACGATAGCATCATCACCAAACTCACGTTGGTTGGAAAAATTGCGGAAGCACCGGTAAAAAATTGCGCCAAACTCGCTCCAACTTGTGAAATTTCATTCTGAAACCAGGCCATTCCCGATAAATCCGAGGGCAGATAATACCGGTAGCAGACAATCACCAAGCCAATTTGAAATGGAATCCACGTAAACCAAAACGGCAATAATAAAGTCACCAAGGCTGTTCCCACCAAATAATAGAGAATGCCGCCCACATCACTAAACTCACTCAAAGGTACATAAACCGTCAAAACCGGGTAAAACAATCCCACGAACCCGACTGCCAAAAACAGGCGTTTCACAAATTTCATCGCGCTTCACCTGCTTCCGTCACCATCATAAATGGCTCATGGCGACTCAAACGGAGCTCATCAACCAGTGCTTCCGGAACAAAGACAATCGCCTTGCCATGCTTCAAATCAAGCTGTTGCCATTGGGCCAACAAAGCCGCTTTGTCCCAACTCGGTTGAATCGTCAAAAATGAATCCCCACCAATCAAATCAACCCGCACAACCAATTGTTCTTCCCATTCCTTTTTGGCACTATAGCTAAGCGCCAATAGCTGCTCGAAACGTGGTGTCTGAAATCCTATAAACACCAGATGCAAACGGGGTTCCACTTCTTTTTCAAATTCCTTGACCATCAATTTTTCACGGCGGAACGAAGCCTTCCAATCCACATGTTTCAAAGGATCCTGTGGCAAATAATCCCGGATCTGCCGGATTTCTGGTGCGCTTAATTTCAAATAACGCCTGATTTCCGGGTGATGGGATAACTTATGAATGGGCACGATGTCTGGATAAACATCCAAATTTACTGGCACGCGCTTAAGCACCCGATGCCGGAAAAAACCAAAATAATCGTCTCCCGCTGTTTCCACTGTCAACGTATCATAGTGCCCCCGTGGTAACTTCATCGCCAAATCGAAGCGCCGACTGAGGAGGGCGGACATTTGCGTTTCCATATTTTCCACCCGAATCTTTAAATCCGGTAAAAATAAAGGCCAGACCGCTACCAAGCGGAGCCGATTCACATCAGCCTCCACCCGTTGCCAAACTATCAGGGTCGATAGCCACAATACTACGACCACCAAACTAAAAAACAATAAAATAAACCAGGAAGTTGTTCCGGGAAATGCCATTGTGTATATAAACAGAATGAAGAAGCCTAAGAGGATAGCGATTTGCTTGGCCATTCTCCTGTAAACCATATTAAGACCTCCTCATCGGGGGTTGAACTTTCCTTACCAGAGATGCGATATAATCATCAATTTGTTTTGTCGTCAGATTTTCAAAAAACAACAAACGATGGCGATATACGGCTGGCAAAACGGCCAAAATGTCATCTGGAATCACGTAGTTGCGTTCTTCCAAAAGCGCATAGGCTTTGGCCGCAAGCAGACAAAACTGATTGGCACGGGGACTGATTCCCAAACGAATCCGTTGGTCTTCCCGCGTTTGATTTCCCAATCGGACGATGTAGTCAAGTAAGGCTTCTTCCACATGAATCGTAGGTACCAGTGCTTTTAATTGATGAAAGGTTTGTTTATCCAAAATCGGTTCTAAATTTGCCAAAGCTTCTCGGTTATCAGGTGCCGCCAACATCCTGACTTCTTGTTGAGGGGTTGGGTAGCCCAAGGACAACTGCATCAAAAAACGGTCCAATTGTGCTTCCGGTAGGGGATAGGTTCCTTCATACTCGATCGGGTTTTGCGTTGCCAGGACAAAAAAGGGATCTGGTAAATCATAAGTAACCCCATCGCTTGTTACTTGATGCTCAGCCATTGCTTCCAGCATCGCAGCTTGGGTACGTGGGGAAGTTCGGTTGATTTCATCCGCTAAAATAATCGAAGAAAATAAAGGCCCTTTCCGGAACTGGAACGTTTCTGCTCCACGTTGCGGCATCGAGAAACCAATGATGTCACTTGGCACGAGATCGGGGGTAAATTGAATCCGCGAAAAATCGGCCCCCATACAAGTAGCAATTGTTTTTACCAAGAGCGTCTTGCCGACGCCGGGGATATCTTCAAAAAGGACGTGGCCGCCTGCCAACATCGCGGTAATGGTTAGTTTCGTAATGTTTTCTTTTCCGATAATGATTGCATTCACCGTTTCGATTAGCAGGTGGACTTTCCGGACTGCTTGAAGTTGTTCTTTTGTTAAAGCCATGGTGAACCTCCTTCAAATATTTATCTTACCTCTATTATACAGGTTGGCAGTGAAATGGTATGGCGAAAAGGTTATAATGTAATTAACATTTCCTTAGGAGGTCATATGAGTATGTCTGAAAAACAAGCAATGCTGGCTTTACAAAACGGTTCCGATATTCGCGGAATCGCTATTTCAACACCGCAACAAGAAGTAACCCTAACGGTGGAAAGAACGAAAAAGATTGGTCAAGCTTTCATTACTTGGTTGCAAAAACGGGTTCCGGGCAAGGAATTAACTGTCGCAATCGGAATGGATAGCCGCATTTCCGGTCCAGATTTGAAACAAGCATTATTCGAGGGGATGGCGCATGCCGCTGTCACCATTATCGATTGTGGGATGGCAACGACTCCTGCCATGTTTATGGCAACTCTGTATGATGATTTCCGGGTAGACGGTGCCATTATGATCACTGCGAGTCACTTGCCGTTTCAATACAATGGCTTGAAGTTTTTTACGGCAACAGGCGGGGCCGAGCACGAGGACATCGACGAAATTCTGGAACTGGCTACCGAATCTGCTTTCCAAGCGGGTAATCAGGCTGTGATTGTAGAAAAAGATTTGTTGACGGTTTATGCCGAAGATTTGGTGGGAAAAATCCGCGAGGGCATTGATGCAGGATTTAAGCCTTTGGAAGGGAAACATATTGTTGTGGATGCCGGAAATGGGGCAGGTGGTTTCTTTGTCGAGAAAGTATTGCAGCCACTGGGTGCCAATACCACAGGTAGCCAATTCCTTGAACCAGACGGGATGTTCCCGAACCATGAATCCAATCCCGACAACAAAGTTGCCATGCAAGCTTTAAAAGATGCCGTTTTAAGTAATCAGGCTGATTTAGGGATCATTTTTGACACCGACGTTGACCGTTCGGCGTTAGTGGACTCCCAGGGGCAAGCTTTGAACCGTAATAACTTGATTGCCTTGATTTCAGCAGTGTTGTTGAAAGAGCAACCAGGTGCAACGATTGTAACCAACTCCGCAACTTCCCAACATGTGGAAGATTTTATCGTCGGTTTAGGCGGGAAACAGGATCGTTATTTAACCGGCTATCGCAACGTCATCAACCGGGCAATCGCACTTGACGCGGCTTTGGCAATTGAAACGAGTGGACATGCCGCTTTGAAAGAAAATTACTATTTGGATGACGGGGCTTATTTGGTCGCCAAATTATTGATGGCAAATACGGACTTACCGGCTTTGATAAAAGATTTGAAACAACCTGAAGAAACTACGGAATATCGTTTTGTGATTGTTGAAGAACCGATTCAGGAAAATGGTTTGGCAGTGATTGATCGCTTTAAGGCATTTTTGGCTGAACAGGCTGATATTCAATTGATTCCTGATCATCTAGAAGGGGTACGGGCTAATTTTGCGGACGGATGGTTTATCTTGCGGATGAGTCTGCATGAACCGTTGTTGGTTTGGACGTTGGAAAGTGACAAGGCAGGGGAAATTACGCCTTTAGTTGAGCAAATCATGCCATTTTTCATGGAACAGGGCGCTTTGGACCGCGAAAATATTATCAGAAAATAAGGAGGCTGCTACATGGTGACACCGATCGTTACATTGACAAATGGCGTTGAAATTCCACAAGTAGGACTTGGCGTTTTTTTGATGACCGACGAAGAAGAAACGGTATGGGCCCTCAAGCATGCCTTGAAAGTTGGCTACCGTCATTTTGACACGGCTGCTGTTTATGGGAATGAGGCTGTTTTAGGGCAGACCCTTAAAGATGCGGGGATTGCACGCGAAGAGTTATTCCTGACTTCAAAGGTTTGGAATGACATGCAGGGCTATGAAAAAACGAAGCAAGCTTTTTTGGAATCTCTGGAAAAATTACAAACCGATTATCTGGACCTCTATTTGATTCACTGGCATGGTCCATATGTGAAGGACACCTGGCGTGCAATGGAAGAATTGTACCAAGCGGGTAAAGTAAAAGCGATTGGCGTTTCTAATTTTTCCATTAATCATCTGGAAGCGATGAAAGAATATGCGACTATCATGCCGATGGTGAATCAAGTTGAAACCCACCCGTATTTCCCACAAGATGAATTACGAGCTTATTTGGAAAAAGAAAATATCCGTCATGAGTCTTGGGGCCCACTGAGCCAAGGAAAATCGGATTTATTGCTGCATCCCTTGTTGGCAGAAATCGGTGAAAAATACGGAAAGACACCAGCTCAAGTTGTCTTGCGCTGGCATATCGACCGCGGATCAATCGTGATTCCTAAGTCCGTGAACCCAGGCAGGATTCACGAGAATTTTGAATTATTTGATTTCAAGCTAAACGATGAAGACTTGGTAGCCATCGCCAAAATTAATCTGGAAACCCGCTACGGCCGTGACCCAGAGAATACCGGATTTGAGTGGTAAACGAAATATATACCCCAAGTGCGGCGATTAGCTCAGAATAAACGCATGAACGCCGCAATTTTTGAAAAAATGCGGCGATTAGAAAAATCTCGAGGCCGGAACGCCGCATTTGGACCAAAAATGCGGCGATTAGAAGAAATGTGAAATGGGAACGCCGCACTTAGAGCCAAAGTGCGGCGTTTAGCCCAACAAATATTTTTAATCGCCGTATCTGGCACATAAAAAGCGCGAACTACTTTTTACTAGTAGTTCGCGCTTCTATTATTCTTCAGTAATTGTATCTTTATTAGTCTCTAAAAACACATCAATCGCTTCAATTGAATTTTTTTCTTTTTGAATGACTTTAAAGATTACATTCTTGTAAGCAATTTCTTCGCCGACTTTGATATCGTACTTTTCATTTAGAATCCAGCCACCGATTGTATCAACCGTGTCTTCTTCAAGGTCCAGCCCGAAGACATCATTTACATCGTCAGTTAGCATCCGGCCTCCCAGGCGGTAGTGGTTTTGGCCCAGGTGGATGTAGTCGGGAATGTTTTCGGATTCATATTCGTCGGAAATATCCCCAACGATCTCCTCGACGATATCTTCCATTGAAACCAAACCACTGGTCCCACCATACTCATCAACCAAAATCGCAATTTGGTGGCGTTCTTTTTGCATTTTAAATAATAAATCCTTGATAGCCAGTGTCTCGATTACGGTAATGACCGGGCGCAGATAATCCTGGATATTAAAGGTTTCCGTCGTTTTCCCTTGCGTAGCGGCCACATAAGCACCAAAAATTTCCTTGGCGTTGATGACACCCAGAACATTATCTTTATCGCCTTCGACTACCGGATAGCGGGTGTACTTTTCTTTTTGAAGGAGCATTCCGATATCTTCCAACGTGTCATCGCTCCACACAACTGCCATGTCCGTCCGCGGTACCATAATCTCCCGCGCCATTCTTTCGTCAAATTCAAATACATTTTCCACAAACTGATATTCTTCGAAATTGATTTCACCACTTTTTAGACTCTCACTCATGATCAAGCGTAGCTCTTCTTCGGAAACATTATCGTCCGATTCGGCGAAAGTGGTCAGTCCCAAAGCTTTTGAAATACCATTTGCTGCTTTATTCAAAATAAAAACAAACGGGTACATGATTTTGTACCAGATATGCAAGGGACGAGCAATTTTCATGCCCAGCTTCTCAGTCTTGGTAATCGCAAGATTTTTGGGAACTAATTCACCAATAATAACTTGCAGCGCTGTCAAGATAGCGAAGGAAACGACAAATGATAAAATCGTTGAAGCACCTTCCGGGATATCGAAATTCGCAAATAGCGTATCAAAAATACGTTTAAAGGTTGGATCTCCTAACCAACCAAGAGCAAGTGAGGTGATGGTTACACCTAACTGGGTTGCGGATAAATAGGTATCTAATTTAACCGTCATTGTTTTTAACAATTCAGCTGTTTTATTGCCGTTTTCGATTAAGTAGTCCAAACGCGAAGGGCGAATGCGGACCAGTACAAATTCTGACATAACAAAAAAAGCGGCTACTGCTAAAATAATAAAGAATAGTATTAATCCTGTCGTAATACTCATATGTGCCTCCTATTAGTGGGTAGTCACAAGCATACTTTTGGTAAAGCGATGGATGCGACCAAAAGATAACTTGGATGTAATCTTTTGGTCTATAGAGAATAATCGTCTGAATTGCTCTGTCCCAAAGGCTTCACCTCTTTCTTAATAAAAAATTTCCACGCAACATTGGTATCTATGATAAAATTATAAATCAAATTTACAATTTTGCAATGTTGAAGGAATCAGACCTAAGATGGGTTACCAGATGACCTAAGTTTTGGTAAGCTAACAGTAAGGTAAAGGAATGATGAATATGAAAGAAGAATGGAAAATAAAAATTAAAAATTGGTACCATCGCCAAATGGTAAATCTCAAAAACTTCTGGCGTCGTTACCGCATTAATAAATTGATGGTCCTGCTCTCGCTGGTAGCAGTGCTCATCGGTAGCACTTATTTGGTTTTTTTAGCAAAAACAGCGGATGTTGAAAATTTAAAGGCTGGGTTGGGACAGACAACCGTGGTATATGACCGCTATGGTGAGGAAGCCGGTGAGTTGTATGCGCAAAAAGGGACATTCGTTTCGATTGAGGAAATATCGGCCCACATCCAGGATGCGGTAATTTCGACTGAGGACAAGCGGTTCTATTCCCATAATGGCTTTGACCCGATTGGGATTGGACGGGCAGCGGTTGGTTATGTCATGAACCGTGGAAATATCGTGGGAGGGGGATCGACGCTGACCCAGCAGTTAGCGAAGAATGCCTATCTGACTCTCGATCAAACACTGATTAGAAAAGCGAAGGAATTATTCCTGGCTTTAGAAATTGAGAAACAGTATGAAAAAGCCGATATTTTGGAAATGTATTTAAATAATTCCTACTTCGGTAGTGGCGTGTGGGGCGTTGAGGATGCTTCCTGGAAGTATTTTGGCAAACCCGCTTCAGATGTAACCTTGGCGGAAGGAGCGGTTTTGGCGGGTATTTTGAAAGCTCCGTCAAACTACAACCCGATTGATTACTATGACAATAGTATCGAGCGCCGGGATTTAATTTTACAATTGATGGTTGATAATGGTTTTACAGACCAGGAAACGGCTAATGCAGCGATTGCGGAAGGTATTTATTTGACAGATGGTTACGACAATAATGATGCCTATAATTATCCGTATTATTTCGATGCGTTGATCGAGGAGGCCATCGCGGAATACAATATTGATGAAGAAGATTTGTTGAACAAAGGGTACAAAATTTATACCGGCCTGGATCAACAATACCAGCAACAAATGGATTTGACCTATGAAACAGCCTATTTCACCGATGCAGAAGATGGGACCTTGCTTCAAAGTGCGTCAGTTGCCATTGAACCGGGGACAGGTGATGTCATGGCTATTGTGGGTGGACGCGGTGAGCATATGTTCCGTGGCTTTAACCGGGCTACTCAAATGCGGGTGCCACCAGCTTCGACGATTAAACCACTATCGGTGTATTTGCCAGCTTTGGAAAATGGTTACGAAGTGGATTCCTTGATCATGGATGATGACACCATCGGATATGGTGAAAACAAGGATTATTTCGTTGCCAACTACAACTTCTATAGTGAGTACCAAGGCATTCCGATGTATCAAGCATTAGTGGAAAGTAAGAATACGTCGGCTGCTTATTTATTGAATGAAATGGGTATTGAAAAAGGACTCAAACAACTGAAAGAATTTGGCTTCACCATACGTGAAGAAGATGAAAAAGAATTAGGCGACATTGCTCTTGGGGCAATGGACGGTGTGTCACCCTTACAGATGGCGAGTGCGTATTCCGTATTTGCCAACGGTGGGGTGAAGGCTGAGCCGCGTTTCATCACCAAAATCGTGGATGCGACGGGAGCGGTCATTGTGGATAATACCAAGCCGAAAACGAAACGGATTACCTCCACAGAGACGGCCGATGAAATGACGAGTATGATGATGGGGACGTATGCTCCGGGCGGTACCGGTTATGGTGCCCAGCCTTATAATGGCATGTTGCTGGCTGGTAAAACCGGGACATCCGAAGGGGACGGGGGCGAATATGACCGAACGAAATGGATGATTGGCTACACTCCGGATATCGCGATTGCGACATGGATCGGCTTCGACCATACCGATGCGGAACATAACTTGAGCAGTACCGGGAACATGTTCTATGATTTATTCAGTGCGGAAACCGGGAATCTATTGAGCGTCAGCCCACAAACCGAATTCGCGGTTGCGGGCATTGAAGAACAGGCAGAAACGAGCGGGGGCTTCCTGGATGACCTGAACGACTTTGGTCAGAAAATAGAGGAAGAATCGCAGAAATTCCTGGACTGGGCGACGGGTTGGTTTAGATAAAACGAACGTATTTTCGATTAAATCTTTGCATCTGACGGTATTAATGTTAAAATAGAACTAGTAAAAGACAAAGGAATGAAGACATGAAAAACATTTATGATATTGCTTATGAATTAGAAAGTAACTTGCGCGAGCAACCTGCATTTAAATCATTGACGGAAGCTTATACTGCTGTTCAAGCAGATGAAGTAGCACGTTCATTGTTTGGTGAGTTCACAGGAATTCAACAACAAATCCAAATGAAACAAATGTCAGGTGAAGGCTTGGATGATGAGTTCATCCAAAAAGCACAAGAAATCGCAGGCCGTGCCGGCGAAAACGAAATGATTCAAAAAATGATGACTGCTGAGCAACAATTGAGCACGGTTATTGAAGATATCAACAAGATTATTGTTCGTCCACTTCAAGAAATGTACGCACAAAATCCTGGAAATGAAAATTAATCGTTATTAAAATAGCGGGCTTTGTCTTTCGAGATCAAAGTTGGTAGCAAGAAAGCCAGCTGATCAAAGGAGACAAAGCTTTTTTTGTTGGAATTAAACCATTTTATAACTGTAAATTCATTAAAATGGTCTAATTAACAGTTATTAAACCATTTCGATTAAATTTTGAAGCACAAATGGTTTAATAAACCATAATTAAACCATTTCAAGCAAAAAATACGAGTGAAATGGTTTAATTGATGCAAGATTGGGGGGAAGGGTTTGATTCGCTTTATACATACTGCTGATTTGCATTTGGACAGTCCGTTCAAAGGCTTGAAGCAGTTACATCCAAAACTATATGATCGGGTTTATCAATCGACATTTCAAGCTTTCGAGCGTCTTGTGACGCTTGCTATCCAAGAAGCGGTTGATTTCATGGTCATAGCAGGGGACATTTACGATGGTGATAACCAAAGTGTCAAGGCTCAGGCATTTTTTCGCGACCAAATGACACGTTTAAAGACGGCCCAAATTCCGGTTTTCCTTTCACACGGAAATCATGATTTTATGGATAACGGCACGTCGCGTTTGCAAATGCCATCAAACGTCACGGTACTTGGAAACCAGCCTGAAACACATTACCTTAACAATACAGCTATCACGGGGTTCAGTTATCCAAAACGCTGGGTCACCGAGCGTATGATCGATAAATATCCCAAACGCGCCAATACCGAATTTCATATTGGCCTCTTACACGGCTACCTTGAAGGGTCTGCCTCGGCCGAAGACGTTTATGCACCTTTTACCATCACGGATTTACTCAATAAACAATACGATTATTGGGCACTTGGCCATATCCACAAGCGGCAAGTACTCATCCAACAACCACCTATCGTATATCCCGGCAACACGCAAGGGCGCAATCCAAACGAATTGGACGAAAAAGGTGCTTTTTTGGTCACTTTACAAAAAGGTATGGAACCGACCTTAACTTTCGTGAATACCGCACCGATATGGTGGAAAGAGAAGACAATTTCATTGTTGGGCATTCACACCCTTGATGTGCTCTACACTAAGATTGCTGAGGAAATTGCCCGTGCAGAAAAACCGGACCAGACCATTCTGTTGTCCCTCAAACTCGATGACCGCGAAGCATTGCCTGACGACGTTATCACGCGTATCCACAACGGGGACCTCCTGGCTGGTATCTCCCAGTCGGAAAATGTCTACTTGTACCGTATTTCCTTGGCACCGAAAAAAGAGCGCCTCGTCTTTTCTGCGGACGATCGCATGCAACAAAGTTTCAACCGCAGCAAGGAGCATTTATCCCACGACGAAACTTATCGCCGCGTGCTCCAGGATTTATTCAAACATCCAACCGTGCGCACGCGCTTTGCGGATTTGGAGCAAGATAGGCACTTAAAAACCACGATTTTACAGGAAGCAGAGGAATTACTCCTCGAGGATATCGTTTTCGAGGAGGGGGAATCAATTAATGAAGATTGAAAAAATCGAAATCTACGGCTATGGCAAATGGACCCAAGCTACATTCACTGACCTAAAGGACCTACAAATTTTCCTCGGCAGCAATGAAGCCGGCAAGAGCACAATTGCATCCTTTATCCATACGATTTTCTTTGGTTTTCCTTCCCGTCGAAAAAAAGACACGAATACGTATGAACCAAAGCTGGGCGAACGTTACGGTGGCCGTCTCACGCTATCAAACACACGTTTCGGAAACGTGACCATCGAACGAATTAAAAACCGTGATCGTGACCGGGCTACTTTGACCCATCAAAACGGGGTCCAGGAAATCGTCGAGAACTTGCCGCGTTATTTATTGGGGGTCGACAGTGCCACGTACGATGATTTGTACACCTTTCAAATCGACCGCCTCCTACACTTACGGCATGTAAAAAAAGAAGAGCTCAATCGCTATTTGATGGGGATCGGCGCGACCGGAAGTGAACTCTTCCTTAATTTAGCTGACGGCTATCGCAAGGAAGGCCAGAAAGAATTCAAGCCTTCCGGAAAAAATCCTGAGTTGAACAAAAAACTGGCAGAGACGGAAAAGTTGTGGGAACAGCTGCAAGTAGCCAAACGTAAAAACAATGAATACCAGACCTTGTTGTTGCGGCTGGAATCGATTCAGGAAAAATTGCAACAGGGCAACGAACAAATCACTGGATTTGAACGGGAGAACCGTGAACTGAGTGAAGCAATCCGACTGGGGGATTACTATCAAGAATGGCTACAACTTTCAGAAAAAATTGAAGCAGTGGATACCAGATTCTTGCCACCGGATGCGGCGAAACGTTGGGAACGACTGCAAACCGCCATTACGGATGACTTAAAACGATTGTCCGCAGTGAACGCCCAAATACAAAACGAACAAAAAGTGTATGCAGCATTTACGAATGCCATTTGGTACGACGAACATCGGCATGACTGGCATGCTTTGCAGGACGCTTATACCAAAACACAGGACTTATTTACGAATGCCTATGCGTTAACCAATCAAATGAATCAAGAAGAAGCCGCCTTGGTCATGTTCAAACGCCAATACGGGTTCGGGGATAATATGGTGAAAGTGGATGCGGAAAACGAAGCAATCATTCGGGAATTATTGGCTGAAGAAGAAAAAATTGCCGGTCAGATTGAATTAGTAAATCAACGAATTGCAACCTGTTATACCGAATTGGACTCATTGGAAAAACGAATCAAGGAAGTAACCGGGAAAAGTGAGACAATCAAACCCCAAGTAACACCCACTAACAAAGCCAATTTTGCCTGGTGGGGCCTTGCCATCGCTGCTTTACTGGTGGCGGTCTTGTTACCAAGTTTGCGCATATATGCTTTGCTGGTGGCGGCGGTCGCTGTTGGAGCATCGTTCGTCAAGCCTAAACCACCTACCGAAACGGAAGCCTATATCGCCCAACAAACGCGGGAAAGCCGTTTGCGTGATTTACGTGAAGACGAAGAGGCTGCGCAAGAACGCCTGCTACAATTTTTGAATGAGCAAGAAGCATTGGAAACGAAGATGGAGCAGCTCCAGGAGCAACAACGGACTTGGCTGGCAGAGGCACATTATCCAACGAGTTTCTCATTGCGGCGTGTGCTGGAAGAAAATCCGGCTGTCCAGTTGGAAAACCTTGAAACGAACCTTGCCCGAACAGTGGCCCGTTTGGAAGAAGTCGAGTTATCTTTAGCCGATTGGCAAACGCGTACGGAATTTATTCGCGAACATTTCCAATTGAATCATCTGGAACCTAAAATGTTCTTTGAACGTTTCCCGGAACTGCACCGTAAATTGGAAGTGGAAAGAACACAGGCCAAGAATAGTTCGGATAAGATCAGTGATTTAAAAGTAGAACGTAAGGAAATCCAAAACCGTTTGGATGAAATAAATGCCAAGCGCCAAACTATGTTGGACAATGCCAATGTGGAAAACGAAGCTGAATTCTACCAATTGATGCAAGCCAAGGAAGAACAGGCTAAGCAAAAGCAGCGTCGCGATTTTCTGGCAGAACAATTGGCGGGGAAAGAGCGATTGCTCGAACGCTATCCCGACAAGCAAAAAGCCGAAAATAAACTACTGAAAAACCAAAGTCAAATCAGAAGTTTCCAGGAAAACCGGACTGCTTTGCAAGAAGAGGAAGTGTCCTTACGCCACGAAATCAGTATCCTGGAAGATGGTGGGACCTATAGTAGTCTCTTGCAAGAGTATGCGATTTTGGAAACGGAAGTGTATGACTTGATTGTTGAGTGGGGCAAGAAAATTGTAGCCGCTGAGTGGTTGGAAGATACCCTGCGCCACGGTAAAGAGGATCGTTTGCCGCACATCCTGGAAGACATGATTGCCTACTTTGTAAGATTAACGGAAGGTGCGTATACGCAGATTGTTTTCCAAAAATCGGGTTTAAAAATTCGCCGAAAAGATGGCACGGTGTTCGAACCGTTTGAATTATCGCAAGGGACGATTGAGCAGTTGTACATTGCCATGCGGTTTGCGTTTATAAAGAATACGGCGGATATTGCCAACTTGCCGATATTGGTCGATGATGGCTTCGTGAACTTCGATGTGAAGCGAAAAGGCGTTGTTTATGAATTGCTGGGTGAGTTGAGTGATAAGGTGCAAGTTTTCTTCTTTACATTTGATCGAACGGTGATAGAAAAGTTTTCGTCCGAGCAAATCAGTGTGCTAAACTAAGTTAAAAGATGAGAGAGGAGCGGTAGTGTGGCCAAGAAAATATATGAATTTGAGATTGATGAGCCTTTGGAACTTTTTGCATTGATTAAAGGGGCCGATGTGCGTAAAGCTAAAAATAATAAACCTTTCATCGCCTTTACGTTTCAGGATAAGAGCGGACAGATTGATGGGAAGTTTTGGGATGCCAAGGATGAGGATATTGCGCGTTTCCAGGCCGGGACCGTTGTGCAAGTGACCGGTAAACGGGAACTGTATCAAAATAATCCGCAACTGCGTATTACGAAACTACGTCCGATTACAGATAGCGAACCCTATACGCCGGAGATGTTCATGGAACGCGCACCGATGCGGACGGAAGATATGGTAGAGGAAATTAACCAAACTTTATTCGAGATTACGAGTGCGCCGGTGAACCGCATTGTGCGCCATATTTTGAATAAGTATCACAAAGCATTTTTCGAATTTCCGGCGGCAAAACGCCACCATCATGCGTTTCCAGGCGGGTTAAGTTACCATACGGTGTCGATTTTAAGGCTAGCGAAAGCAGTCATTAATAATTATCCAAGCGTGAACCAGTCGCTCTTATTGGGTGGCGTGATTTTGCATGATATCGGAAAGACGATTGAATTGTCTGGCAGTATGTCGACAGAATATACGTTAAAAGGAAATCTAATTGGGCATATCGTTTTGATGGACGAGGAAATTACCAAAGCCTGTGAAGTTTTGAAAATCAGTGAAGACAACGAAGATGTGATTTTGTTGAAACATATCGTGCTGGCGCATCATGGGAAGCTGGAATTCGGTTCGCCTGTGGTTCCACATCTATTGGAAGCTCAAATTATCCATCACTTGGACTTGCTGGATGCTTCCATCAACATGATTGACACCGCCTTGCAACGGACGACAGAAGGAACATTCAGCGAGCGTATTTTTGGCCTCGAAAACCGTTCATTCTACAAACCATTGGGACATGTAAAACCAGAAAATGAGTAAGATGAGACTCCTCGAACCAGTTTAAGGTTTGGGGAGTTTTGTTATTTGAACAATTGCACAATTATTTTGATTTTGCAGTGATTTATGCGGGAACCACTCAGGACAAAACAAAAAATCCCCAGAACCTAGTCCGGGGATTTAAAATAAATTTTATTCAGCTGATTCTTCAGTAGCAGACTCTTCAGTCGCTGCATCAGAACCTTCTTCTAATTCTTCACTTGCTTTGTAAGAATCCATTGCGCCTTCTAAGTCGCTATCTTTGATCTTGATGTCCGCTTCTTCAACCAATGCAACCATTACTTCTTGTAATTTTGCATAGTCAGCCAACGTTTCATCCATCATTTTTTGTTTCACAGCTTCTGCATCAAAGGCTTCTTTTTCATCTGTTCCGTTACGTTTGATGATGTGATAGCCATATTGTGATTGAACCGGTTCTTTCGTGTATTCGCCATCTTTCAATGCGAATGCCGCCTCTTCAAACTCCGCAACCATTTGGCCACGACCGAATGAACCTAAATCGCCACCTTTTTCAGCGGTTGTATCAGATGAATGTTCTTTTGCCAATTCAGAAAAATCAGCGCCGCCATCCAATTGTTTGATGATGTCTTTTGCCAATGCTTCATCTTCCACCAAAATGTGAGAAGCTTGAATGTTTGGTTCGATTGCATCATAAAACGCTTGAACTTCTTCATCAGTAAATTCAGTACGGCTTTCCACAACGTCAACCAATAATTTATTCATGTAAAGTTGATCCGTATAATCTTGAACAGAAGAGAATCCTGATTGACTCAAGATGTACATGAATTGTTCTTCGCCACCGTAGTTCGCCATTGTTGAACGGGCCTCAGCATCCGCTTCTGCCAGATACTCATTTTCGCCAACTTCAGCTTCCAACAAATCAACGATAATCAAACGTTGTAATGTTTCTTCACCGATATAATCTTTCATTGCTGTATATAATTCTTCTTTTGTTACATCTCCACCATTAGAAGTTGCAACTGTTTCACTGTTATCCGCGCAACCAGCCAAAGTAGCTGCTGCTGCAAATGTCAAAGCCGATAAAGCCCATTTTTTCATACGTTTCTACACTTCCATTTCTTTATAAAATAACCTTTTTAACTATATCACAAACAACTTTCATTTGGTAAAAATTCAAGGTTTCTTCAAACTTTTTTATTAAAAAAACTTCCCTGCAGGGCAGGGAAGTCGGTGGTCATACTTACGCTTTCGGCATTTCATACTTCGCAGTTTCACGTTCTACAGTTTCCGTTAACTCAGTCAAACGATCCGTAACCCGACGAATCCGCGGTTCATTTTTGACTGTGAAATCCTCCACTGAGGCGGTAATTTCCTGTGTGGCTGTATTCACGACGCCAAAACCTTCCGTTGTCAAACGATTGATGGATGCTTTCAAACGCACCAGGTCCTCATTTAACACTTCAAACGATTCCGTATTGTCTTCAATGTATTCTTGTAGACGTACGCGATTTTCTTTCCCACTACGCGGTGTGTTCAGTAACGTAACCAAACCGCCGACAATCACACCGAAAAGTAATCCCTGAGTAAAATCTTTCATTATGCTTCCTCCAATTCTGATTGAATTGCCTCAGCAACAGATTTAAATGTTTCGGACGAATAGTCCTCACCATGAGTTTCCCATTTCAAACCGAATCCGTCAATTGATGTGTCTTCATAACGCGGAATTAAGTGCACATGGGAATGGAAAACGGATTGGTGCGCAAATGCACCATTATTATTCAAAATATTCATCCCTTTGATAGTCGGATCATGTTTTTTTACAGCCCGAGCAATCATCNTCTGATTGAATTGCCTCAGCAACAGATTTAAATGTTTCGGACGAATAGTCCTCACCATGAGTTTCCCATTTCAAACCGAATCCGTCAATTGATGTGTTTTCATAACGCGGAATTAAGTGCACATGGGAATGGAAAACGGATTGGTGCGCAAATGCACCATTATTATTCAAAATATTCATCCCTTTGATAGTCGGATCATGTTTTTTTACAGCCCGAGCAATCATCGGAATCTTGGCAAAAACTTGAGCGGCCAACTCTTCATCGTATTCGAAAATGTCAGCGACATGTTTCTTGGGGATGACCAATGTATGGCCTTTTGTCACTTGAGAAATATCCAAGTAGGCTAAAACATTCTCATCTTCATAAACCGTATAATTTGGAATTTCGTGGTTAATGATCTTGCAAAAAATACAATCTGTCATTAAGGATCCCTCTTTCTTCGATTTGTATTTACTTTACCATACCAAAAAGGGCTATGCTATAATGAAACAAGAAAAAATGAGGAAGTGGTTACAGATTATGACACTCTATATAACGGATTTGACAGGTGGCTATTCAGCCATTCCCGTCCTCAATAATATTTCCTTTTCTGTAAAGGCAGGCGAATTAACAGGATTAATCGGCTTGAACGGCGCAGGAAAGAGTACGACTATCAAACATATCATCGGCTTAATGCAGCCGTTTGCAGGTACCATCACCATTAATGATATGAATATTAAACAAAATCCGAAGGCCTATCGCCAATCTTTTGCGTTTGTACCGGAGACACCGGTTTTATATGAAGAATTAACCTTTAAAGAACATATTGAACTGACTGCGCTCGCTTATGGCATTGAAAAAGAAGCAGCCATGGCGAAGGCGATTCGCTACATCAAAGCTTTTCGTTTGGAAGAAAAGCTGGATTGGTTTCCGGCATATTTTTCCAAAGGAATGAAGCAGAAAGTCATGTTGGTGTGTGCATTTATGGTGGATGCACCTGTTTATGTAATTGACGAACCATTTTTGGGACTGGATCCACTGGGAATTTACACTTTCCGTGAAATCGTCAAAGAGAAAAAAGCACAAGGAGCGGCCATTTTGATGTCCACGCATGTGTTGAGTGCGGCAGAGCGGGATTGTGATCGTTTTGTGGTGCTCCACAAGGGTGAGGTTAACCAAAGCGGAACATTGGCAGAAATGCAGGCGGCTCTTGATATGCCGGGTGCGAGCCTGGATGATTTATATTTCCGTTTGACGGAAGAAGTGATTGCGTTATGACCTTGGAAACAGTATTAGCGAAACGCCGCTCGACTTATCAAAAAAAATTAAGTAAATATGCGAAATACGTCATGAATGACCATTTCGTTATTGCCTTAATGTTTTTGTTGGGTGCTCTGGCTTATCAATATTCAAACTTCATTAAAACCTTAACACCCGACTTCTTCTGGGGAAAAATAGTGGCCGCTTTTCTTTTGGCAATCCTGTTGTTTTTCGGCAGAATCGCTACCATGGCAACGGCGGCTGACCAGGTCTTTTTGGTCACCCAGGAAGCAGAGTGGCAAACAGTCATCAAAGAGGCTAAGAAGCGCAGTATGGTGGTGCCTGGGGTATTGTTATTATTGCTGACTGCAGTGTTCCTGCCGATTATATTTGTGGGGCAAGCGATTGCGCTGGCTGATGTCACGGTTATTTTTTTCATAGGTTTATCATTGAAGTGGGTGCACCTCGGCATTGAAGAAGTGGCACTGCGGTTTGGTACCATAGCCAAGGTGAAATCTTTTAAATGGTTTTTGTATGGATGGGGTGTGGCGAGTTATTTGTTGGCGTTCTTCGTTCATCCAATAGGGGGCCTGGCGCTCGCTTTGGTCGGTGTTTTCATTTTTGAAAGCCAGATGCGTCCCTTACGCTCTCGTTTACTGGATTGGGAAAAAATGGTTACGACCGAAACAACGCGCATGGCAAAAATCAACCGTTTCATCAATCTATTCATTGATGCTCCGACTGGAAAAGAAAATAGCAAACGCCGCTTGTATTTGGACGGTGTAGTGCGGATTTTGTCGGGTTCTTTGAATCCGTATCAATATTTGTTCGCACGAGTTTTCATGCGGGGAAGCAGCTATTTCGGTCTCTATGTCCGGCTGACACTGATCGGGACGTTGGTTTTGGCGATGTCACAAATGCCCGCTTTTAATATCGTTTTAGGTGTACTTTTAGTGTATTTAACTGGATTTCAGATGTTGCCACTCTTCAGGCACGTTGGGGAAAATGTGATGGTGCGCTTGTATCCGCAGCCGGAAGAAAAGAAACAAGAGGGATTCTCAAGGTTAATGATGGGCATCTTGTTTGTTCAAGGATTTATTTTTTCTTTGGCTACCGTCTGGGGTACGAATTTGATGACAGGTGCCATTGCTTTGGTGGTAAATAGTGTTTTTATCTTCTTTTTTGCAAAAATTTATGTGGTGAATCGTATCAAAAAACGTCGTGGTGTCAGTCTATAGTCATTAAAGTTGTTTAATTATCTGTATGTTTACCTTGACGGAAGCGGAAAATGAACCTAAAATAACAGTAGTGTATTCAGAATAGGAAAATTCTGGATTCAGGACGATTTTTACAAAAGTGAGCAATTAGTTGAACAACATGGAACCGAGTGACTTTTCCTGTAGAATGTTTAAAGGGGAGGTCACTTTCGCATCTCGTTTTCTATGCTCACGTTATTTAATTTAAACAACAAATAAGGACTGAAATAAATGGACTATAAGATGGATTCGGGGTGGAAACTGCACCCAATCGGCGGAGATACCGGTCATGCTTATATGGGAATTCGGGCTGAGGAAAAAGTGTTTTTGAAACGCAATTCCTCACCTTTTTTAGCTGCGCTCTCCGTTGAGGGGATAACCCCGCGTCTCATCTGGACGAAGCGGATTGGCAATGGTGATGTCCTGACCGCGCAGGAGTGGCTGAACGGCCGAGTTCTGACAAGGCAGGAAATGCATTCCAAAGGCGTGACAGATATCATTAATAAAATTCATCATTCCGATCACTTGTTGAGCATGCTCCGGAAAGTGAAGGGCGAGGTATACGACCCCGAAACTTTCTTGGAGGAGTACAAGTTGGATTTGGATGAAAGTTTGGCAACGAACTCATTTTTGAACACGATTGTTGCTTATCTGGAAGCGACCTTGTATTTGGTGAAAGGTGCTAAATATACGGTTTGCCATGGTGACTTGAACCGGAAAAACTTTTTCCTGACTGATAATAAACGGTTATATTTGGTGGATTGGGAAAGTGTTAAGATTGCTGATCCAATGGCTGATATTTCGCTCTTGTTGATTCAATATATAGAGCCTGAGGGTTGGCCGGAGTGGTTAAGGGAATATGGTATTACCCGTACGGAAGGTATTGATGCTCGTTTGGAGTGGTATAATTTGATGAATCGCTTGCTATTGGCAAAACGATTCCATACAACAGGCGATTATCATAAAATGAACCAACAGATTTTAGGAATGAAGAAATCATATGAAGACAGATTTTATAAAAATTTATAATATCCTATTCCGCTAAGTCGTCATTGGAGTAGGATTTCTTTTTGAAAAGAGTAAGGAGGATATTATGCGCGTAAGACATAAACCGTGGGCTGCGGAAAAATTAGCCGAACATCCGGAGTACGTCATCACAGAACCGATGTCATTTAAAGGTAAGTGGCAAGAAAGCTTCAAAAATGAGGGGCCGATTCACATCGAAGTTGGATCAGGTAAAGGTCAGTTCATCGTTGGAATGGCTGCTCAAAACCCAGGTATCAATTATATAGGGATTGAACTGCAAACAAGTGTAGCAGTAACAGCATTGGATAAAATGTTGGAGTCTGGTTTACCAAATGTGAAGTTGTTGAATACGGATGGGGGCTTGCTATCCGATTATTTCGAAGCCGGCGAAATTGACCGTGTCTATTTGAACTTCTCCGATCCATGGCCAAAATTCCGTCATGAGAAACGTCGTTTGACATATAAATCATTTTTGGAAAACTACCGCACCATCATGAAACCAAATGGTGCAGTTCATTTTAAAACAGATAACATGGGCTTGTTCGAATACTCATTGGCCAGCTTCTCACAATTTGGGATGATCATTGACCAAGTATGGTTGGATTTACATGCTTCTGATTTTGAAGGTAATGTTCAAACGGAATACGAAGAAAAATTTGCAGCAAAAGGCCAACCGATTTATCGTGTTGAGGCCCATTTTCCTGCAGAATAAAAAAAGTTCGTCCTACTGATGTGGGACGAATTTTTTTGCGTTTATTTATTAAGAAGTGCGGCGATACGCGGAAACAACTCACGGGAACGCCGCACCTAGCACCTAGATAGAAAAAAACGACCTCGTTTTACCGAGGCCGTTTTAATGGGAACGAACTTATAGTTTATAAATATCCAAAACAGTACCTGTATAGGCGTCTGCAATGAATTCATACTGCACTAACTCATCATCTTCTTTGCGTGAGATACCACCGTAGTAGACATCGGTTTCGGAAGAGAAACGTGTGAGTGGTACGGGGTGCAATTCAATCCAGGAGCCTTCGATGGGGCCGTCTGCCAAGAACATTTTTTTTACTGTTTCCAGAATCTTGTCGCCGTTAACTTTTCTTTTTCTACCCATGCAAAGAGCGGTAAGGGAAGCACCAATGACAATCCCTGATGTTAATAGGATGCCTGATAGAATGCGTTCTCTATTTAGGTCATAAAAAGTTTCTTTTTCTTTGCAAAACATCATGATCCCTCCTGATTGCTAACTGTGAATTCTCTAACATAAGTATAGCATAAAAGAACTTCGTTTGTTAATGATTTGAAAACCGCATCATTGCCCGTTTTCTTTAGATTATGTATAATGAAAAGAAGAATTAACAGGAGGGTTGTCAAAGTGGAAGATAAAACATTTCAACTGATCAAAGACTTAACCGAAATACAAGGTACGAGCGGAAATGAACGCAACGTTCGTCAATATATGCATGAAAAAATGACACCTTTCGTCGACCGAGTAGAAACTGACGGACTTGGTGGGGTATTTGGTATTCGCGAAAATGAAGACAAAGAAGCGCCACGTATCATGGTTGCAGCCCATATGGATGAAGTAGGGTTCATGGTCACCCAAATTACCGATAATGGCATGTTAAAAGTTGTCTCATTAGGTGGCTGGAATCCTTATGTGGTCTCAGCACAACGCTTCACCTTGCAAACCCGTAACCAAGATATCCCTGTAATCTCATCTTCTGTCCCTCCGCATTTATTACGTGGCGGGGCCAACAAAGCGGAAGTAAAAGTGGAGGATATCCTCTTTGATGCTGGTTTTGATTCCAGCGAAGAAGCGCTAGAGTTTGGTGTGCGTCCTGGTGACCCAATCGTGCCCCAAGTGGAAACGATCTGGACAGCCAATAAAAAGAAAATCATCGGCAAAGCTTGGGATAATCGTTACGGAAACGTGGTAGTACTGGAAGCTTTGGAAGCCTTGAAAGATGAAAAATTACCAAATACACTGATTGCCGGTTCCAACGTGCAAGAGGAAGTGGGGCTACGGGGCACACGCGGTTCAGTAAATAAATTCAATCCCGATTTGTTCTTTGCGGTTGATTGTTCACCAGCAGATGATTCGAAAACGAAAAAAGGTACTTTCGGCCATCTGGGTGAAGGATTCTTGCTTCGCATCCAGGATCCGGGCATGATTACCTTGCGGGGCATGCGTGAATTCCTATTGGACACCGCCGAAACCCATAAAATTCCTTATCAGTATTTCGTTTCCAAAGGTGGAACGGATGCTGGGGCAGCGCATACCATGAATAATGGGGTGCCAAGTGCGGTCATCGGCGTTTCCGCACGTTACATCCATACGCACCAATCCATGTTCCACATCGATGACTATGAAGCAGCAAAAGAAATGGTCATCCAAGTGGCGAAAACACTCGATAAAAGCACATACGAAACCATCATGGAACGAAACTAGGGGGTATAAATATGGAAAAATTAACACTGGAAAAACTACAAGAATTAAAGCAAGCGGAGAAAACAACCTTTCTCTTTACCACGACTTGGTGTGGTGATTGCCACTATATCAAGCCTTTCATGCCTGAAGTGGAAGAACAGTTTTCTGACTTTAACATCATCGAAGTGGACCGTGATGAGTTTATGCCATTTGCACAAGAGCATGGTGTGATGGGCATTCCAAGTTTTATCACGTATAATAATGGTGAAGAAGTCAGCCGTTGGGTAAATGGCGATCGCAAGACACAAGAAGAAATTGAAAATTATTTTTCAGAAACACGCGAAAAAATTTAAGGGAGTTTAGGATTATGTGGTTAAGTTTTTATAACAAAGAAGCAGTTGGCGATACATTGATGTTGACGAATGGAGATATTACACGCTCCGAACTTTCGACAGAATCAAAAGGAAATGTAACGCGCATTTTCAGAACGGAAACCGGGGAAACAGTCAGTTACAATGTTTTTTCCATTTCAGAAACTTTTGAACCGAACGGTAACGGTCAAGTTTTCTTGACTGATGAACAAGTTGAAAAACTAAATACGGTCATTCAGGCTGTTGGTTTCAATGATACGATTACAATTGACCGTTCGCCTAAGTTTGTGGTTGGTTACGTAAAAGAGTGTGTCCCTCATGAAGACTCTGACCATCTGAACATCACCCAAACAGAAGTCGATAACGGCGAAGTGTTACAAATTGTTTGTGGTGCCAGCAATATCAAGAAAGACCAAAAAGTTGTTGTGGCTAAACCGGGTGCTGTCATGGCTAATGGTTTGGTCATTTGGCCAGGAGAACTACGCGGCGTGGCCAGTCATGGCATGATTTGTTCCGCTAAAGAGCTCGGAGTTGAAAATCCAACGGGTAAAAAAGGTATTTTAGTACTTGATTCGGATACTGAGACTGGGAAAGCCTTTTTTGAGTAAAAATGAAACAGGAAGGAGTAAGTGCAGTGGTCAAAAATAAAGGAAAATTTCCTAACTATTTAATGAATACAGAAGATAATAAAGAACCTGAAAAAGGTGGCCTACAGAAGCAACCATCATCGTTCGTTGCGTCTGGCATGCACAGTGTTACTCCTTCCGTTCCATTTTTGCGTGAGCATAAAAATTCTTTTCAACGCCATCAAAAGGAAAATCTTGACATGCAAATCCGGAAAGAACTTGCTTCTCAGGAACGCATTCGTCAACGTGAAGAGCGTCGGGAAAAAACGAAGCAATCGTATGCCTATTATAAAAGTCGGCGTCCCTTCAGAGCTTCGGAACTCCCTTCCATTTGGAATGCAAGTTCACGGGAAGAGAAACGCGGAATTGACTACGGCGAAATCAAGGAACAACTGTATGTTGCTCCGGATGACTTAATTTTGATTGATCTTTATCCGCCCAGAGAGACAGAGAAAAGACCGGCAACAGTAAATAAAAGAACTAATAAAGCACTGCATCGCTCACTTGGTTTGATTATGGAACAAGAACAGGCGCGTACGTGGACACAGCGCCAGGTCGTTCAAAAACCATCGGTAACCAATGGAGTAAAATCTTTCTTTGATGAAATGAATGAAAACTAGCATTTGCTTTTTGCAAAATAAGTGTTATAATTTCGTGGGAAATTTTATCAGTGAAGTTGGCTTTAGTTTAGTGGAGGAATCGAATGAATAATCAAAATATATACCACTTTGTTGGTATAAAAGGATCCGGTATGAGTGCATTGGCTATCATCTTGCATGGCAAAGGATTGAACGTACAAGGTTCAGATGTTGAAACCTACTTTTTTACACAAAAAGGTCTGGACGATTTAAACATACCTATCTACTCATTTACAAAAGAAAATATCAAACCAGGTATGATTGTGATTGCTGGGAATGCATTTCCTGATACGCATGAAGAGATTGTTCGTGCGAAGGAGTTGGGACTGGAAGTCGTTCGCTACCACAATTTTATCGGAACATTTATTAAAGATTTTACGAGTGTGGCTATTACTGGCTCACATGGTAAAACAAGTACGACTGGTTTATTGTCACACGTTTTAAGTGGGATTGAACCAACAAGTTACTTAATCGGGGATGGAACAGGATTCGGTCGCCAAGATGCGGATTTCTTTGTCTTGGAAGCTTGTGAATACCGTCGCCATTTCTTGGCATATTCTCCTGATTATGCAATTATTACCAATATTGATTTTGACCACCCTGATTATTATAAAGATATTAATGACGTTGTTTCGGCTTTTGAAGAGTTTTCACATCAAGTTGGTAAAGGTTTGATTGCATGCGGCGATGATCCTTACATGGACCAAATCAAAGCAGAAGCGCCCATCTATCTATATGGGTTGGGTGAAAACAATGATGTCGTGGCATCGAATATCGAAAAAACAACAGAAGGTAGCACTTTTGATGTTACGATTCGTGGCGAATTCTACGGTCGTTTCACTATTCCGACTTTCGGAAACCACAACATCTTGAATTCATTGGCAGTTATCACTTTCACTTATTTGGAAGGTTTGCCAAAAGATGCCGTACAGGCACAGTTGGACACTTTTGGGGGCGTAAAACGCCGCTTTAGTGAAAAGACTGTAGGGGACATGGTTTTGATTGATGACTATGCGCATCACCCCCAAGAAATCAAGGCTACACTGGATGCAGCGAGACAAAAATATCCAGAAAAAGAAATTATTGCCGTTTTCCAACCGCATACATTCACACGTACCATCGCATTGTTGAGCGAATTTGCGGAATCATTGAATGTGGCAGATGCTGTTTATCTATGTGATATTTTTGCATCAGCACGGGAACAAAGCGGTACCGTTTCGATTCAGGATTTGGCTGACAAAGTTGAAAAGGGAGCAGAAGTGCTTTCTTTGGAAAACCTGTCACCGTTAATGCAATACAAAAATGCGGTTATCCTATTCATGGGAGCGGGCGACGTTCAAAAATTCGGAAAAGCATATGAAGAATTATTGAATCACAGCATCAAACGTGTAAATTAATAAACAGCATTTCGAGTCAGGGCAAAAATGTCCTGGCTTTTTTTAATTCTGCGCATCTTTTGCTAAAATAGCCCGCATCATGCAGACTATTTAAAAAAGTCTGCACGTAGTAATGGAAAATGGGCATAGCCATGCAGACTTCAAAATGAAATCAACTCACATCCTTTGAAACCCCTTCGCTATTTGTTAAAATAGAAGTAATCTCATTGAGTACGGAAAGGTAGGATGGCATGGCACTGAAAGATATAAAAATTGGAAAAACAATTGACGAAATTCAGGAAGGGGATTCCTTGACGGTAACTGAAATAATTGAGACCCGGGATGTGCTGCTCTATCTGGGACTGACCAACGACGACAATCCGTTGTACATCCAGTACGATTATTCTCAGGAAACGACTTATCATAAACCGTTAGTACCAACCGTCTTGCTGGTTGGCATTATTACGAGCAATATTTCCAAGCACCTACCTGGACCTGGTTCACACATTGTGGACCTGTCCATTGACCTGATCGAACCTATTTACCACAACGTAACCATCACCTTTGACTTCACGGTGAAACGGCTTGACGAAAGGCGTGAACAAGTGACCATTTTTGTCGAAGGAAATAGTTTGGAAGGGACGCGTTTGGTTGAAGCGGAATTAATTGTTGCAACCCCGCAAAAACTGATTTTACCCAATGAATAGAAATCAGAATAAATAAGTTAGGATGTTAATAAAATGGCAGATAAAAAGAAATTATTATTGTTGGATGGGAGCAGTCTTGCTTTCCGTTCGTTTTACGGACTTTTGGATCTGAACCGATTCAAAAATCAAAACGGACTCCATACCAATGCACTATACGCATTTAACCGTATCTTGACTCGTCTATTCGAAGTTGAAGAACCGACACATATGTTGGTCGCTTTTGATGCGGGTAAAACAACGTTTCGGACCGAGTTTTTTGAAGACTATAAAGGCGGTCGCCAGACCATGCCATCCGAATTGGCAGAGCAGTGGCCCTACTTTAATGTTTTGATCGAAGCCAAGGGTTCCAAGACCTATGAACTTGCCAATTACGAGGCTGATGACATTATCGGAACCTATGCCCGCATGGCTGAAAAAGAAGGCTACGAAGTCGTAATCATTACCGGCGACAAGGATTTGACGCAACTTGCGACCGATAAAACGCGGGTTGATATCACTGTCAAAGGCGTTTCCGATTTAAAAAGTTACACACCGGAATCAATCCGTGAAGAAATGGGTATAGAACCCCTTCAAATCATTGATATGAAAGGCCTGATGGGTGACTCTTCCGATAACTACCCCGGCGTAACCAAAGTCGGTGAGAAAACAGCATTGAAACTATTGAAGGAATATGGCAGTATCGAAAACCTTTATGAAAATATCGACGCCATGAAAAAAAGCAAGATGAAGGAAAACCTGATCAACGATAAAGAGCAAGCCTTCATGAGTAAAAAACTGGCGACCATCGACCTCGCTACACCTGTTGACTACGCACTTGAAGATTTAAAACTTTCAGGGGAAGATAAAGAGCAATTAGCTACTTTCTACCGCGAAATGAACTTTAACACGTTCCTGCGCGAATTGGATCATACGGAAGAGGATGTTTCCGATTCTTTCGAAACCATTACTTACACTGCACTGGATGCTATTACTGAGGCACATTTTACGGAAGAAATGACTTTGTATGTTGAAATGTTGGAAGATAATTATCACTATGGAAAGATTGTGGCTGTGGCATGGGGAGATGAAAACACCATTTATACCGCTACACCCGAAACTGTCAAAAATAGTGAGGTCTTCAAAACTTGGGCGAATGATGCCACAATGAAAAAAGCCGTCTATGATGCAAAACGCACGAAAGTCATGTTGCACTATGCAGGCATCGAACTGAACGGGATTGACTTTGACACGGTATTGGCTTCCTACATCATCAATACCAAAGACACAGGTCGGGATATTGCGGCGATTGCACAGGAATATGGCTACACGGAAGTTTCTTATGACGAAACGGTTTACGGTAAAGGGGCAAAACAAGCTGTTCCTGAAGATAAAGCTATTGTTTTCGAACATTTGGCCCGTAAAATCAAGGCTATCCAGACTCTCCGACCACAATTGCTTGCCGAGTTTGAAAAGAATAACTTGACCGATTTGTACTTTGATATGGAGTTACCTTTGGCAATTATTTTAGCGGAAATGGAAATGACCGGTATTACTGTTCAACCAGAACGACTGGAAACCATGAAAGAAGAATTCGCCATTCGTTTGTCTGATATTGAGGCCGATATTTATAAAGAAGCGGGTGAAGAATTCAACATCAATTCGCCTAAGCAACTGAGTGTGATCCTCTTTGAAAAAATGGGCTTACCGGTTATCAAGAAAACAAAAACAGGCTACTCAACAGCTGTGGATGTTTTGGAAAAACTAAGTGCCTCGGCACCGATTGCCCAAATGATTCTGGATTATCGCCAATTGGCCAAATTGCAATCAACCTACGTTGAAGGGCTGTTGAAATTCATCAAACCTGAAACTGGAAAAATCCATACCATTTATACACAGACACTGACGCAGACCGGTCGTTTGAGTTCCAATGATCCCAACCTCCAAAACATTCCGGTCCGGATGGAAGAAGGACGTAAAATCCGTCAGGCATTCGTGCCATCAGAACCGGGCTGGCAAATCTTTGCATCTGACTATTCGCAAATCGAGTTACGGGTATTAGCCCATATTTCTGGAGACGAACACATGAAAGAGGCGTTTGTTGAAGGTCAGGATATCCATACCTCTACAGCAATGCGCGTCTTTGGTATTGAAAACGAAGAGGAAGTAACCGGCAATGTGCGTCGTCAGGCCAAAGCTGTAAACTTCGGGATTGTCTATGGGATTTCCGATTATGGCCTTTCCCAAAACTTGGGCATTTCCAGACCACAAGCAAAGGCGTTCATCGACACTTATTTTGAAAAATATCCCGGTATTAAACAATTTATGACGGATATCGTTGCGGAAGCGAAAGAAAAAGGCTATGTGGAAACCTTGTTCCACCGTCGTCGCTATCTACCGGATATCAATAGCAGCAACTTCAACTTGCGTTCTTTTGCCGAAAGAACGGCAATCAATTCACCTATTCAAGGTTCAGCGGCGGACATTCTGAAAGTAGCGATGATCCGGATGAACAAAGCTTTAAAAGATAATAATCTGAAAACACGCATGTTACTGCAAGTACACGATGAGTTGATCTTTGAATGTCCACCTGAAGAAATTGAAACACTTGAAAAACTGGTGCCGGAAATTATGGAAAACGCAGTCTCTTTATCGGTACCTTTGTTGGTGGATAGTCATTATGGAAATAGCTGGTACGAAGCGAAGTAGTTAAAGGCACGGGGTCGTTTCCAAGGAGGAGATTCAAATGAAAAAGGCATCACCTTTTTACGGATGGATGATTGTTCTAGGAGCGGTCATATATTTAGCTCTTTCGGCACCAATCGCTGTTTCTTTAACGGGATTATTTGCCACAGCCATCACAGAAGACACGGGTGTTTCACTAAGCCAATTTACATTGGCGAATACCATGATGCAAGGTGTCGGTATATTGTTGGCACCTGTCGCATCTCGCTTACTGAGTACGAGGCATTTCAAGAAAATTCACTTGGCAATGACAATCGTTTATGGTGTTGCCATTGCCTCGCTGGGTTTTTCGAATCATCTGTTGGTCTATTATTTAATCTCGATTCTAATGGGCATTTCATATGTTTTTGTCGGTATCATTCCGGTTGCCATGATGGTCAGTAATTGGTTTGAATTTCAACGTGGAAAAGCCATGAGCCTAGCCATGACTGGCTTGAGCGTGGGTGGGGCCATCTTTGGTCCACTCGTTTCCAAATGGATTTCAAACTATGGCTGGCGAAATACGTATCTGATTTATGGGATGATGTTGCTTGCAATTGGTATACCTGTTTCGCTTTTTATTTATCAGCGCCTACCAGAAGACAAAGGGCTCACGAAGTTGACTGGCAACGGAAAAATAAATAAATCCCCGGTTCTTGATAGTCTGCAAATTTATCTGAGTGGACGGGAGTCAGTAGGTAAATCATTTTTCACTTTGTTGATTATCGGCATGTTATTTGCGGGATTGATAAATGGTGGGGGACTGGGACAATTTCCCCGGGCTTTCACTTTGTGGCACGGTGCTGCGTTTGGGTCGTTATTAATCTCGATTTATTCGATTGTCGGAATTTTTGGTAAATTGTTGTTGGGCTGGCTGGATGATAAATTTGGCATTAAAGTAGCGATCATATACAGTGCGGGCTCACTGGCACTGGTTTATGCATTTATGTTATTTTCGAGCCAGGCATGGGCTGCTGTTTTAGCCGCTGTTTTGTTCGGGACAGCCAATTCCATTGGAACCGTAGTGGGACCCTTATTGGTGGCTTCACTGTATACACCAGAAAATTACGCGGGCGCCTATGGCATGGTACAAAGTGCCCAACAAGCAGGGATGACCCTGGGATCGATTACTGTGGCAACGATTTTCGATTTAACCGGAGGATATCAAGTAGCCTGGACATTGTTTATAGTCTTGGCTTCACTGGTATTGGTGATGTGGCTACCAGCCCTTAAGTTGAGTCAAAAGTATCAAATCACGAATTTTGAAAAAGAAAGAAGAGATGCATATGCCGGAACTACCAGAAGTTGAGACGGTTCGAAAAGGCTTGAACCAACTCGTGGCGGGCGCAACCATTACGAGTGTGGATGTTTTTTGGAATCGTATGATTACCCCTCCGTTTTCTTCTGAACGCTTTCAGGAAGAATTGATCGGGGAGCAGATTCATACGATTGAACGGCGTGGCAAGTATTTAATTTTTTTATTGGATAACTGGGCGATGATTTCCCATTTACGGATGGAAGGCAAATTTACCGTTACGAAAACGGGCGAGCCGTATCAAAAACATACCCATGTTGTTTTTCATTTAGCGGATAACCGCGATTTGCGGTACTTGGATGTTCGAAAATTTGGCCGTTTTTCCTTAGTGCCGATTGATAAAAAAGAAAAATATGCACCCATTGAGAATCTGGGTCCTGAGCCGACACCTATCCAATTTACCTTGGATAATTTCCACGATAAACTTTCGCGGACCGGACGCTCGATTAAAACAGTGATTCTAGATCAACATGTGGTTGCAGGGGTCGGAAATATTTATGCAGACGAGTCGTTATTTCAGGCAAAAATCAACCCCATGAAACCAGCGAATCAATTGAACGAAGGGGAGACCAAGCGCCTTCGTGATGCGATTATCGACGTCATTGCCAATGCGGTGGAAGCCGGCGGGACGACTATCCGTACCTATAAGAATACGCTGGGTGAAGCGGGTAAATTCCAGGTAAAATTGAACGTCTATGGTAAAACAAACCAGGCTTGTCCGAGATGTGGCACGCCGATTGAAAAGACAAAAGTGGCGCAGCGTGGGACCCACTATTGCCCGCATTGCCAAGGTTCCATCGATTTGTATGAAAAAAAGGAGCCCAAAGGATGACATTTATACTAGGCTTAACAGGCGGTATCGCGACCGGTAAATCAACGGTGTCGCGATATTTTGCCGAAAAGGGCATTCCGGTGGTGGATGCTGATTTGGCGGCACGGAAAGTCGTTGAACCGGGAACAGAAGGACTGGCAGGTATCGTTTCCCATTTTGGTCCTGCTATCTTAAATATGGATGGCACCTTAAACCGGAAAAAGTTAGGTTCGATTATTTTTGCCGATGAAGCCAAAAGACAGGTATTGAATCAAACACTACAAATCCATATCCAGAGACAAATTCATAATGAAACACAGGAACTATTGGACAAAAAATATTCTTTAATTGTTCTGGATATTCCCTTGCTGTTTGAATCTGGGTATGACAAGAATTGTGATGCTGTTATGGTCGTATACACGACGCCGGAGGTACAAAAAAAACGTTTGATGGCACGAAACAATTTAACGGAACAAGAAGCCAAAGACCGAATGGCCAGTCAAATCGCGATTGATGATAAAAAAAATCTGGCTGACATTGTGATTGATAATAATGGTTCACTTGAAGCGACCTATGAACAAGTTGATAAGTGGCTTAAAAATCAAAATAAATAGCCATTATTGTGGTATACTAGCTACAGAAAATGACTAGAAAGGGGTATGGAGAAGATGCAATGTCCAAAATGCCAATATAATGGATCTCGAGTTGTGGACAGCCGCCCCGTGGAAGAAAATAATTCCATTCGCCGCCGTCGTGAGTGCGAAAGATGCCATCATCGCTTTACGACATTTGAACGGATTGAACAAACGCCACTTCTCGTTATCAAGAAAAATGGTACCCGTGAAGAATTCAGCCGCGAAAAATTATTACGTGGTCTGATACGTTCAAGTGAAAAGCGTCCAATCAAATTGGAACAATTAGAAGAGATAGTCGACCAAGTCGAACGTGAATTGCGAGCGACCGGAGAGAATGAAGTTCCAAGCATGGTTATTGGCGAACATGTAATGGATCATTTAGCTAAAATTGACGATGTCGCCTACATCCGCTTTGCGAGTGTGTACCGTCAGTTTTCCGATCGGGAAACCTTCCTGGCTGAATTACAAAATCTTGAGAAAAAGAACCGCCCAGATGTAGAGGAGCGTAATGAATGAATACCCCTTGGAAAAATTTAAGCCCAAAGGATTCCTTTGTTACCCAGCAAACGTGTTTTATCTCAGATGTAGATAAACGCGTGATTACTTTCCTTTATCAACCGATAATTGGCTCGCATGCCTATAGTTTGTACATGACGTTGTTAGGCGATTTTGAAATGAAACAGCAGTCGAAAATGCATTCGGAATTGCTGGCAACGTTAAATGTCGGAATACCCGAATTTTATCAAGCACGGGTTCGTTTGGAAGGAATCGGTTTGTTGAATACGTATGTCCGGGAATCTGATAACTTAAAAGAATATGTTTATGAACCTTTGATGCCGGTAACCAGTCAGCAGTTTTTCGAAGAGGATTTACTGCGTATGCTCTTGCGGGAACACGTGGGTGAGAGCCGATTAAAAAGATTGCAAGAGCAATTCAGTTTCCAAAAACCGGATATGATCAATATGCAAAAAATCACCCAATCTTTTGTGGGTGTTTATGATGTGGCCCGAACGATTGTGCCGTTGGAACCTTCCTCTTTGCTGGAGGCGAAGAAAGGCAAAGCACCACAAATAGAAATTTCGAGCTTTAACTTCAGTTACTTGAAGCAATTGCTCGGCACGCAATTTTTCCGTCCCGAGGCTTTGACATCAGATTTGCGCAAGCAAATTGAGGTGCTTAACAAGCTCTATGGGATTGAAGAAGAGGAGATGGCTAATCTTTTGTTGCGGGCAACGAACCTGGAAACGGGCGCTGTCGATACGAAGGAGTTGGAAACCTTGGCATCTGACAGTACAAGCCAGGGACTATCCCAAAGGGTCATTAAAGATAAGGTCGAACAATCCATTGAAGCTTCCGCAAAACAAAACGCGAATCGCGAGGCTGCCCTTAGAAAGGGTGGGTATTCCGAACAAGAAGTACAGTTGGTATTAATGACGGAAAAGCTGACACCTTATCAATTTATCGCCGATATCAAAGCGCAAAAAAATGGACAGGTGACTTCCAATGAGAAACATCTGTTGAATGTTTTGCTCAGCCAATATGAATTATCATCAGGCGTTTTGAATATGCTGACTTATTACATGTTGGTGATTCAAGGTGAACCGACCATGAACAAGGGTGTAGCGGAGAGAATCGCGAATGACTGGGTTCAATCCGGGGTTTCCCTGCCTGAAGAGGCGATAAATAAAACGAAGCAGTTTGTCGGTCAAAAACGTGCGGCTGCTGAGAAACGCACTGTACGCCAATATGGCCGGAATGTCGTCCGTAAAGTTGAAAAATTACCGGAGTGGGCGACGCGTACACAACCGCAACCCCAGAGCGAGCGGTTGCTTTCCGAAGAAGAACAGAAACGATTTAATGAACGTCTGAAGAAATTCAGGGGTGGTAGAAAGGCCGGTGATGATTAATGGATCACATTGGAAAAGGTTTTCGAAATTTTATGAACCAACCGAATGTTTCCAAACAATATGAGGAAATGGTTCGCTCGGTTTTAGCTGATCCAGAAGTCCGTCATTTTCTTGAAGCAAACGAAGAAATCATTTCACAGGAGATGATTTCCAACAGCTATTCGAAGTTATATGAATTTGTTCAGGAAAAACGGAAAATCGCACGTGGCGAAAGTGGTCAAAATCCAGGCTATCAACCTGAACTGGCTATCAACGCACGCTATATCGATGTGGTGTATGTTCCAGACCAAGCAACCATTAAACGGGAGCGCGAAAAAGAATTACGCAGCCGGATCAAATCAATTAATATTTCCAAAGAAGCCCGTAAAGCGACGATGGAACAATTTTTACAAACGGAAGAACGTTTGGAAGTACTGGGTGACGCTTTTGATTTTATCGAAGCTTATGCAGAGAATCCGTCTTCTTTCCACAAGGCTTTATATATTCATGGGCCGTTTGGGGTTGGAAAGACGTACTTGCTGGGTGCCATCGCCTATGAATTGTCCCTTAAAGGATTTGTAACGACGATGATGCATTATCCAACCTTCACACAGGAAATGAAAGCAGCGATTGCCGACAATACGGTTCCCGAGAAATTGGACCTTATCAAAAAGAGCGATATTTTGATGCTGGACGATATCGGGGCAGAAATCAATTCAACGTGGGTGCGTGATGAGATTTTGGGTGTTATTTTACAACATCGGATGCAGGAACATTTGCCCACTTTCTTCACGTCGAATTTGAATTTTTCCGAGTTGGAACAACATTTGCGTATGGGCAACCGTGGTGATGATGAACCGATTAAAGCAAAACGCTTGATGGAACGGATTCGCTTCTTGGCACAGGAAGTGCAGATGACGGGCAAAAATCGTCGCCTAAATGATTAATCCTGACTTGCATTTCATGTGGGTTCGTGTTTTAATGTACTAGAAATTAATGAAATCGATGAGAAAGACATGCATCCAAAGTGAGCATTTTTAGAGAGAGATGGGTTGGTGGAACATCTCAATGACCTTTTGATTGTACCCCTTTCGAGAGAACAGCGGAATTTAGTATGTTGTTCCGGTCCGCACCGTTAACGCGCTGAAGAGTTTTCGATATTATCGGAAGCTAAATTTGGGTGGAACCACGTCAATTTGTACGTCCCATTTCTGGAGGAGTCTCTGGAAATGGGACTTTTTTTGTATTTATTATGATTTATATGGAGGAATTAGGATGTCAGAAATTAAAATCACTTTCCCTGATGGAAATGTAAAAGCATTTGAAAAAGGGATTACTGTCCAGGATGTGGCGAAAAGCATCAGCAACAGCTTGGCTAAAAAAGCGCTAGCCGGTAAATTCAACGGAGAATTGGTTGATTTTGAGCGTGCGTTGGAAGAAGATGGCACGTTGGAAATCGTTACTCCAGATCACGAAGATGCTCTGGGTATTTTGCGCCACTCAAGTGCGCATTTGTTGGCACATGCGATGACACGTTTATTCCCGGATGTTCATTTCGGGGTAGGTCCGGCAATAGAAACAGGTTTCTACTATGATACGGATATGGAAAACCAACTAACAGAAGAACAATTGACAGACGTTGAAGCAGAAATGCAAAAAATCGTCCGTGAAAACCATCCTATTGTTCGCCGTGTTGTTTCACGTGCTGAAGCTTTGGAAATCTTTGGTAAAGACCCTTATAAGGTGGAATTGATTACTGCTTTACCAGAAGATGAAGTGATCACTGTTTACCAACAAGAAAACTTCATCGATTTGTGCCGTGGTATCCATGTGCCATCAACCGGTAAAATCCAAATATTCAAATTATTGTCTTTGGCAGGGGCATACTGGCGCGGAAACTCCGACAACAAAATGATGCAACGGGTATACGGAACGGCATTTTTCGACAAGAAAGCTTTGGCAGAATTCTTGAAAATGCGTGAAGAAGCAAAACTACGCGATCACCGTAAATTAGGAAAAGAATTGGACTTGTTCATGATTTCTCCTGAAGTCGGTTCAGGTTTGCCATTCTGGTTGCCAAAAGGTGCGACAATCCGTCGTACATTGGAACGCTATATCGTTGATAAAGAAGTGAGTTTGGGTTACCAACACGTATACACACCAATCATGGCTAACGTTGACTTGTATAAAACTTCTGGTCACTGGGATCACTACCATGAGGACATGTTCCCACCAATGGATATGGGTGACGGGGAAATGTTGGTACTGCGTCCAATGAACTGCCCGCACCACATGATGATTTATAAAAATGATGTTCACAGCTATCGTGAATTGCCAATCCGTATCGCGGAACTGGGTATGATGCACCGTTACGAAAAGAGTGGCGCGTTGTCCGGTTTACAACGTGTGCGTGAAATGACATTGAATGATGCGCACGTATTTGTTCGCCCTGACCAAATCAAGGACGAATTCAAGCGGACATTGCAGTTGGTGCTGGATGTTTATAAAGACTTCAAGATTACCGACTACCGTTTCCGTTTGAGCTACCGTGATCCAGAAGACAAAGAAAAATACTTTGATGATGACGTAATGTGGGAAAAAGCAGAGAGCATGTTGAAAGAAGCGATGGACGACATGGGCTTGGAATATTTCGAAGCTGTCGGCGAAGCAGCTTTCTACGGACCTAAATTGGATGTTCAATTCAAGACAGCCATTGGGGTGGAAGAAACGATGTCCACAATCCAATTGGACTTCTTATTGCCAGAACGTTTCGATTTAACTTATGTGGGTGAAGATGGTGAAAATAACCACCGTCCGGTTGTTATCCACCGTGGCGTTATTTCGACAATGGAACGTTTTGTAGCGTACTTGATTGAAGAATACAAAGGGGCATTCCCAACTTGGTTGGCGCCGGTCCAAGCAACCATCATTCCAGTAAGTGTGGAACACCATGCTGATCGCGCTTATGAATTGAAAGCACAAATGGACCGCATGGGGATGCGTGTGGAAGTGGACGATCGTAACGAGAAAATGGGTTACAAAATCCGTACCTCCCAAACACAAAAAATTCCTTATCAAATCGTAATAGGGGACAAGGAAGTTGCTGAAAATACTTTGACTGTTCGCCGTTACGGTTCAAAAGAAATGAATACGATGGGATCAGACGCGTACTTAGCGTCCGTTGAAGACGAAATCAAGAACTTTAAATAACAAACAGTAGAGTGGAAAAAAAGGCGTTTAGCCCCGGATCACTGGAGCGAATAAGCGGAAGATGGTCGCAGACCATCTAAGCTTTATTCGTGAAGTGACGCCGGGGCTGCCTTTTTGAGCACGTTTACGAAGCAAATATTCGGTTAAATAGGCGGGGCCGGGAGTTATTTGCCAAACCCTTGTTTATTTGGACTGGATGCGGCGTTCAGAAGAAAAAATAATCTGGAACGCCGCATTTTTAGCAAAAAAGCGGCGATGCGAGCTCAGGAAATAATTTAACGCCGCATTTTCAGCAAAAAAGCGGCGTTTAGCATCGAACGAGACTCACGAACGTCGCACTTCAATATTTTTATACGCCATCTATCTTCATTTGTGCTAAAATAAATTATTAAATGGAACCACCGTATTTTTGAAAGGGGACGAAACATGTTACGTGATAAATTAATGACCCTATTGGAACAAAAAGAGGCAGAGATGATTGCATTGCGTCGTCACTTCCACGAAAATCCAGAGATTTCTTTTCAGGAAAAGGAAACGGCAGATACAATCGCTAAATTTTACGAAGATAAAGATGTTGAAGTAAAACGTAATGTCGGAAACGGCTATGGCATCGTTGTAACGATAAAAGGAAACAAACCAGGAAAAACCATTGCACTGAGAGCTGACTTTGATGCTCTGCCGATCAACGAAGAAACAAATCTTCCATTTGCTTCAAAAAAACCAGGCGTGATGCATGCATGCGGACATGATGGCCATACGGCTTATTTAATGACGTTGGCGGATTGTTTTATTGAATTAAAAGATGAATGGGCAGGGACGATTAAAATTGTTCATCAAAATGCTGAGGAAGTAGGACCGGGTGGTGCGAAGAGCATGGTCGAATCCGGTGAATTGGATGATGTTGATGAGATTTATGGCGTGCATTTTTATCCGGACTTTGAAACGGGCGAAATTCAGTATGCGAACGGTTGGGCTTATGCCGGCTGTAGCGAGTTAACAGTCAAGATTCAAGGTAAAGGCGGCCATGGTTCAATGCCACATATGAGTAACGATGCCATCGTAGCGGCTTCTTCATTCGTGATGAATTTACAGACGGTCGTATCGCGTCGCATCAATCCATTTGACATGGCGGTTGTCACAATCGGTTCTTTCGAAGGCCAAGGCGTCAGCAATGTGATTAAAGATAGCTTGACCTTGTACGGGGATGCCCGTTACATGGATATCGAAGTGGGAAAGAAAATTGAAGAAGAAGTTCGTAAATTGGCTCGTGGATTGGAAGAAGGCTACGGCGTTAAAACCGAAGTAGACTACGCTTGGGATTACCCACCGGTCTACAACCACCCCGAACAGACTGAGGCAGCTGCCAAAGTAATGAATGAACGCGGCGTTGGTGATTATTTGACGAAAGCTGTCCTGACACCTCCTAACAACGGGGCAGAGGACTTCGGTCAATATTTACTGAAAATCCCGGGAGCCTTTATCAATATCGGGGCGAAGCCGGATACGGATGAAATCTATATGAATCACCATCCGAAGTTCGATATCGATGAAAAAGCGCTGCTGGTTGCGGCTAAAACAGTTGGGGACATTACCCTAAGTGCACTTGGAAAATAATTTTTCTGAAAAAGTTTGACAAGTCATGAAAAAAGTAGTAAGATATAGCAGTTGAGAAAATACAAGCAGAAGCACCCGCTTCTCGCCTAAGTTGACGCTTGTCCTTGGGCCAGATATGTACAAGTTTGTTGCAGTCATTGTGCTGTGACATTATTGGGCGGGTATCGGAGATATCCGCCTATTTTTCTGCGCTTTTCTCTCATAAATCATGGAGGTGAATGACCATAGCTAAAGATATGATGGTAAATGACGGAATCCGAGCACGCGAACTTCGTGTAATCGGTAGCGATGGTGAACAAGTAGGAGTTAAAACAAAAGCCGAAGCTCTGCAATTGGCAGAAGCCGAAAACTTGGATCTCGTAATCGTGTCGCCAAATGCAAAACCGCCTGTAGCCCGTATTATGGATCACGGGAAATTCCGTTTCGATCAACAAAAACGCGAACGGGAAGCTCGTAAAAACCAAAAAGTGGTCAACATCAAAGAAGTGCGTCTAAGTCCGTCCATTGATGAGAATGATTTCCAAACGAAATTGCGTAATGCACGTAAATTCTTGGAAAAAGGCGACAAAGTGAAAGCATCGATTCGTTTTAGAGGACGTGCAATCACACATAAAGAAATCGGACAAAAAGTCCTGGACCGCCTAGCATCTGAACTAGCAGATGTATCCTCAGTTGAAAGCAAACCACGTATGGATGGTAGAAGTATGTTCTTGATGCTGGCACCAACACAAGAGAAGTAACAATTTATTTTTTTAGGAGGAAGACTAATGCCAAAACAAAAGACACACCGCGGATCTGCTAAACGTTTCAAAAGAACTGGTAATGGTGGTTTGAAACGCTACAGTGCTTTCACAAGCCATAGATTCCACGGAAAAACTAAAAAACAAAGACGTCAATTGCGTCAACCGTCAATGGTACACGCATCTGACATGAAACGTATCAGCCAACAATTGTCACAAATGAAATAATTTAAAATCAGAAAATCAGTAGAGAACAAGATGTTCTCATAAGGAGGAATTACCATGCCACGTGTAAAAGGTGGAACAGTAACACGCCAACGCCGCAAAAAAGTTCTAAAATTGGCTAAAGGCTATTATGGTTCAAAACATACATTATTTAAAACAGCTAAACAACAAGTGATGAAATCTTATATGTACGCATATAGAGACCGTCGCCAAACTAAACGTAATTTCCGTCGTCTATGGATTACACGTATCAACGCAGCAGCTCGTATGAACGGTTTGAGCTACAGCCAAATGATGCACGGTTTGAAACTAGCTGGTGTTGAAATGAACCGTAAAATGCTAGCAGAACTAGCAGTTAACGATTCAACAGCTTTCACAGCTATCGCTGACCAAGCTAAAACAGCTTTGAATAAATAATTCAAACTTTCAAAAGTTATTTCCTTCGGGGGATAACTTTTTTTGTTTTATCCCGAAATTGTGATACGTTAATATTGTAAGCGAAATCACAACTGGAGGTCTTGTTATGCATAAAGAAAGAAAATCCTTACCCGCTATTCATACCGAAATGTTCATCGATGGAAAATGGGAAAAGGGTTCTAAAGAACCAAAATCAGTCATCAACCCGGCTACCGGGGAAACGCTTATAGATGTTTCACAAGGTGACAAAGGAGATGTCAATAGAGCCATCACTGCTGCGAAAAAGGCGTTCCCGCTTTGGTCCGGGATGGAGCTTCAGGAACGTGTCAAAATATTGCATGATATTGGGGATTTAATTGAAGCGAATGCGGACAAATTAGCCTTGATCATGACGCTTGAACAAGGTAAACCACTTCAAGAGGCAAAAGGTGAAATAAAAACAAACGTGGATAATATGCATTGGAATGCTGAAGAAGCACGTCGTATTTATGGGGAAATCATTCCGGCACCCAACCAGCATAAATTTGAGGTCCGCAAACAACCAGTAGGTGTGGTCGGAGCCATAACCCCCTGGAATTTCCCATCCAATATGATTATCCGTAAAATCGCACCTGCGATTGCAGCCGGATGTACAGTCGTACTTAAGCCAGCTGGTAATACACCTTTATCAGCTATAGCGCTTTTTGAATTGTTCGAAGAAGCGGGATTGCCAGCGGGGGTTGCCAACTTGGTGATGGGATCCGCCAGTGAAATCGGAGAAACGTTCGCTGAAAGCAAAGATGTTCGTAAATTAACCTTTACGGGTTCAACTGAAGTAGGTCAAATCCTTTATAATCAGTCCGGTAAAACGTTGAAGAAAATATCATTGGAACTAGGAGGGCATGCACCTTTCATCGTTTTCAAAGATGCTCCTATTAAAGAAACAGTGGAAATGCTCATTAAGATGAAGTTCCGTAATAACGGTCAAGCGTGTACATCACCAAATCGTATATTTATTGAAGATGGAATAAAAGCAGAGTTTACAAAGCAACTAGTCGCGGCTGTTAATGAAGTAAAGGTTGGAAATGGCCAGGACGAGGGTGTAGTCACTGGTCCCCTGATTAATGATGAGGCTCGGGAAACGATTGACGCCCAACTTGAAGATGCCGTGAAAAAAGGAGCAGAAGTTTTAACGGGTGGTAGCCGCCTGGAGGAAGGGGAGTATGCCAATGGTTTCTTCTATAAACCCACTGTCCTGGACGGTGTAACCAAAGAAATGACCATATTCTATGAAGAAACATTTGGGCCCATCATTCCTCTCATAACGTTTAAAGGTGAGGATCAAGTCATCGAAATGGCTAATGATTCTGATTTCGGTTTGGCTTCATACGTATTCACCAAAGACCTGTATCGCGCTGAAAAAATCAGCCATGCGTTGGAATATGGCTTAGTGGCTATTAACAATGTGGCGGTCTCTCATTCCGAAACTCCCTTTGGAGGCGTTAAGTTTTCCGGTCTGGGTCGTGAAAATGGACGACAGGGTATTGCCGAATTCCTCGAAATAAAATTTGTCCATACCGCATACTTTCAAGATTAATGATAATAATTAGAATCGGATCATTTAATCCGGTTCTTTTTTATTTTATTTTTGTCACAAATTGTTCACTGCTTTATATTGGTAAATAGGATATGATAGGGGTGACTAACTGCGCAGAGAAGGTGAGAAAGTGCTTCGTGGAAAAAAGAGAATCGCTATTTTAGGTAGTGGCTTGAGCGGGCTTGTAGCGGCCTATGAAGTAAATAAACGAATTGAAGCGGAACAATTACCGTTCGAATTTATTTTGCTTGATAAGAGAGACCGGATTGGCGGTATCATTAAAACCGTTAATACTTCTGATGGACCTGTGGATGTGGGGGCCAGTAGCTTTGATGTTCGCAGAGACGATATTCGCCCTTTTTTACGTGAATTAGGTCTGGAAGACGAAATCCAGTTCAGTACTGGCGGTAAGTTGGACCGTTTCAGTGCGGGTGAATTTGTAAGTTCAAATAAACCAAGTTATCATGGGATTCCGATTCAACTAACCGATATTCTGCACGAAAAAGAATTATCTTTAAGCGATAAGCTTTCTGTATTAATTAATCATTCTTTCAACAGCATGAAACTGGAACGAAATCCGGAAGCGACCACCGCAGAGTTTTTAGAATATCGTTTTTGTAAAGCGGTCAGTACGATGATTGCTTATCCCCATTATCCTGAAAATGTGTTTGGGTCCATGGAGTTGTGTCCGCCTACATTTTTTGACCATAATCTAATCAAACTTTTTGAACACACGGATAGCCGTTATACCTTAAAAGAAGTTGAATTAGACCATGTAATGGATGGTGAGGCAACGGAATTCAATTTAAAGGGTGGTATGTCCACGCTTGTGCAGGCCTTAACTGATAGAATGCCAGACAATATTTTGACCGGAAAAACGGTGAGTAATCTCTCGAAAATGGATGATGATGTCTTTTTGATGACGTTAAATCATAATGAGAGCCTCCGGGCCAAAGCTATCATTTCGACAATGTCTTTGTCTGATGCCTTTACACTGATTAATCAAGGCGAAGAGTCATTACTGGATATTCCAAGGCCACAAACGGCTTCGATGGCAACGATTCTGCTTCGTTTTGAAAAAGGCGCCATTAATCGTTATCCGGATGGTTATGGTTTTGTGGTTCCGAAACGAAGTTCTTTCCATGTCACTAAAGCGACGCTGTTGAACCGTAAATGGCCTTCTTTAAAGGATGCGGAATATGATTTAGTGTTGGTGGAAATAGGTCGACGCCAAGAAGATACGATTATTCAATTGCCCGATGAAGCACTACTGACGATCATCAGTACTGAATTAAAGGAAATTTTAGCGTTGAAGGGGACTTATGTTTCTGCCAAAATATACCGGTGGTTAAAATCAGTACCCCACTTAACCCCAAGTGAAAGACAATTACTCTATAAAAATGAGGAAAAGCAGAAAGGAAATATGAATACGCGCGGGTTCTTTTTGGGAGGTAATGGGTTCCATGGCTATGGTATGCCCAATGCCATTAAAGAAGGGCAACGTTTGGCACATGAAGCAATCACCTATATGAAATCACACATAAAAGAACTTTAGAAATCGAAAAGGATTTCTAAAGTTCTTTTGCTACCTAACAATGTTATACTAATAATAGACAATTTAACCTGTAAGGGGGATAACTTTATGAAGTTAACAATCTTGGGTTTTATGGGCGGATATCCGGCTGATGGAGTGGGTACGACAGCGTATCTCCTCGAATCACACGGTTTCCACTTATTGATGGATGTTGGTAGCGGTGCGGTCCTGGCACTGGAAAAGCATCTTGATCCGAAAAAATTGGATGCACTCATTTTAACGCATTATCATCCAGACCACATTGCGGATATGGGTGTGTTGCAACATATCTTTCAACTTAAAGAACCGGACAAAGTGTTGCCTATTTACGGACATACTGAGTCCCCATTGCATCAATTACGGGACCATACTTTCACTAAAGGAAGAGATTACGAAGGGAACGAACCAATTACGATTGGCCCTTTCCGCATTTCTTTCTTAAAAACAGCTCATCCTGTCCCGTGTTATGCACTAGCAATAACGGAAGAGGAAACGGGTAAAAAGTTAGTCTTTACCGCTGATTCTGGTTACTTGGAAGCATTCATCCCTTTTTCAAAAAATGCGGATGTCCTTTTGGCCGATACGAATTTTTTCCGTGGGCAAGAAGGTCATAAGGTACATATGACTCCCCTGGAAGTTGGAAAGATCGCTGAAGCTGCAAATGTCCAGAAATTGATTTTAACCCATTTACCGCCAGGTGGAAATTGGTCGCAGATACTTGAGGACGCACAGGCCTCAGCCCCACATATATCAGTGCAACTTGCTGAAAAAGATTTACAAATCATTATTTAAATAGGTAGAGGAGACGGTATTGCATGTATTTTGTAGATAATCAAAATCACTTTGATCCAAGTGTGAATATTGCTTTGGAAACATATTTATTGAAAGAGAAAGTTTTGGATGAGCCAATTTTGCTTTTTTATATTAATGAACCATCCATCATCATCGGGCGTAACCAAAATACGATTGAAGAAATTAATCAAGCATACGTAGAAGAAAATAATATTCACGTTGTGCGCCGTATGTCTGGTGGCGGGGCGGTTTATCATGATTTGGGGAACTTCTCATTCTGCTTCATAACTGAAGACGATGGAGACTCTTTCCGTGATTTTGCTAAATTTACAGAACCTGTTATTGCTTTTTTACATAAAGCGGGCGTAAAAGATGCTGCTCTTAAAGGCCGCAATGACTTAACAATCGGTGAACAAAAGTTCTCCGGCAATGCGATGTATTCAACGAATGGTCGTATGACCGCTCACGGAACGATTTTATTTGATTCGGACCTTGATGCTGTTTCAAATGCATTAAAACCGCGTAAGGATAAGATTGAGTCAAAAGGGATTAAATCTGTCCGCAGTCGTGTGACCAATATCAAACCGTTTGTGGATGATGCTTACAAAGACATGACAACAGAAGAATTCCGGGACGCATTACTCTTACATATTTTTGAGGTGGAAAATCGTGAAGATGTGAAAGAGTACCATTTAACGGAAGAAGACTGGAAACGGGTTTATGAAATTCGTGAAGAGTATTTCGGAAAATGGGACTGGAATTACGGTAAATCACCGAAGTTTGAAATCGAAGTACGTCGTCGTTTCCCAATCGGGACAATCGACTTCTTATTCAATATCAAATCCGGGAAAATTGCTGAAGCAAAAGTATACGGTGACTTCTTTGGTTTGGGCGAAATTTCTGATGTGGAAGAAGCTTTGGTAGGCACAAAATATACCAAAACCGATTTACGTGAGAAATTTGACTCACTTAACTTGAAAAAATATTTTGGTTCTGTAACTGCAGAAGAATTGGTTGACTCTATTTTTGCTGAATAGGAGTTGATGGGCATGGCGAAAAATCTTTTTAAGTTTCAAATCAAGACGCATCAGAGGCAGTCTTTTACTAACTTGGACCATTATTTGAATGAAGCGGTTCGCGATAGTGGGGTTCTCGATGGAATCGTGTTGATCTATTGTCCACACACAACAGCTGCGATTACGATTAATGAAAATGCTGACCCAGATGTTAAGACGGATTTGAAACTGGGCTTGGATGAAACTTTCCCTAATCGGGCTGATTATGTCCATATGGAGGGAAACTCGGATGGGCATATGAAATCATCAGTGGTTGGAGTTAGTGAAACGTTAATTCTGGCTAATGGGGAATTGATTTTAGGAACATGGCAGAGTGTTTACTTTGCTGAATTTGACGGACCAAGAAATCGGACATTTTATGTAAAAATTATTGAAGGCTAAAGGAGTCTGCATAACTAATGCTAAATAGGCAAAAGTTGTGCAGACTGATGCCTATCACTTGACTAAACGTAGGAAAGAGGCTGGGACAAAACTCCCAGCCTCTTTCCTGTATACGTACATCTGCCCCGTAAACGTGTTCCAAAAGGCAGCCCCGACGTCACTTCACGAATAATGCTCAGATGGTCTGCGACCATCCTGCGCTTATTCGTTCCAGTGATTCGGGGCTAAACGCCTTTTGTCCCACTCTCAATTATCTTTTCAATCCCATGGCTGTCTCCATGCGGTCCAGTGTTTTGCTGGCATATTCATTTGCGCGCTTTGCACCTTTGTCAAGAATATGATCCAGTTCGTCCGACTCCATCAATTTGGAGTAGCGTTCCTGAATCGGTTCAAGAACAGCAATCACAGCGTCTGCCAGTTTTTCCTTGAAATCACCATAGCCACTGCCAGCAAATTCTTGTTCCAATTCTGGAATCGATTTGTTGCTGAAGTTAGCGAAAATGGTCAACAGATTGGATATACCGGGTTTGTTTTCTTTATCATATTCGATAACACCACTGGAATCTGTTTTAGCACTCTTGATTTTTTTGCGGATAACTTTTGGATCGTCCAACATTGATATAAAGCCTTTTAGATTTTTATCAGATTTACTCATCTTGCTTGTCGGGTCTTGTAGGCTCATAATGCGACCGCCGGCTTTAGGAATAAAGGGTTCAGGCATAACCAACTCACCTTCATAACGGTTGTTGAAACGTTGGACGAAATCACGCGTCAATTCCAAATGTTGTTTTTGGTCTTCGCCTACTGGAACTAAATCAGCATCATAAAGCACAATGTCCGCTACCATCAAAGGCGGATAAGTCAACAATCCAGCCGAAATAGCATCTTGTTTAGCAGATTTGTCCTTGAATTGCGTCATTCTTTCTAATTCGCCAATGTATGTATTACATTGAACGATCCATGCAGCCTGTGCATGCGCAGGAACCTCGGACTGAACAAAGATGATTGATTTTTCCGGATCAACACCACAGGCAATATACAGAGCTGCCAGACCGCGTGTCCGTTCTTTTAATTCTTTTGGATCTTGGGGCACCGTTATTGCATGTTGGTTAACGATACAGTATGTACAGTCATAATCATCTTGTAAAGCCACAAAGTTTTTAATTGCGCCGATGTAATTACCAATGGTTACCGTTCCGCTTGGTTGTACGCCTGAAAAGACTTTTTTCTTCAACTAAAATCACACTCCTATTTTCTACTCATTCATTATAGCGTATTTTTTCACTTCATGACACAATAAAAAAACCCTCATATCGCACTCCCTTATTTATAATAATTACAATTTAAAAATGTTGGTATAAAGGCGAAAAAAGCGCGAATGGCTGTAAAATTGGGTTTCTATAGAAAAACAAAACAAATGTTTATGAACAACTTGTGGCGGAAATTTGAAAAAACTTTCGAAAAGGGCTAGCCAATTAAATATACATGGTGTATAATTCTATTTATAAGGCAAACCCTTAGTAAAAGAAGAACAATCGCTTACAGGAAAGGAGAGATCCATTTATGGTTACTCTATATACTTCACCAAGCTGTACTTCTTGCCGTAAAGCGCGTGCGTGGCTGGAAGAAAATAACATTCCATACACAGAACGCAACATTTTCTCAGAACCTCTCTCTCAAATCGAGATTAAAGAGATTTTGAAAATGACTGAAGAAGGTACAGAGGAAATCATCTCGACCCGTTCTAAAGCATTCCAGGAAATGAACGTGGATCTCGATGAGTTACCACTGAACAATTTGTTCACACTTATTCAGGAAAATCCCGGACTATTACGTCGACCTATTATTCTAGACGATAAAAGATTGCAAGTGGGATATAATGAAGACGAAATTCGTCGCTTCTTACCAAGAGAAGTACGTGCTGTTGAGCTTAAGAAAGCACAAGAGCTAGCTAACTTCTATTAATTTCGACTTTCAACAATTCGAGCATACCCGAAGGGGTGTGCTTTTTTTGCTCGCAAACCAGCATCCATCGCATTGCAAACCGTTACCTATTGCGGTATAATTTGGAGACGGATGGATGGTGTTAAAGTATTCATCCTGTTACAATGATAGTACAGAAAAGAGGTGTAGCATCATGGAAATGGAGAACGTTAACGAGAATACGATTCGCGTAGTCATTGAAAGTTCCGACCTGGAAGAACGAGGGATCACTTTCTTGGACTTACTCGGGAATCAAAAACAAATCGAAAGCTTCTTTTATAGTATATTAGAAGAAGTGGATGTTGATAATCAGTTTCTGGAAACAGATGCCATCACTTTCCAAGTGCTGCCTAAAGGAAGTGGCCTTGAATTATTCATTAGTAAAGGTGACACTGATGAAATAGACACTTTTGATGAAGATGATTTTGATCCAACAGAGCATATCCTGGATATCATGAATCAACATACTGAGAATATAAGCGAAGATAAAACTGAACCACTACTAGAAGAAAATGAACTGGGTATCCTTGATATGATGATCAAATTCAATGAATTTGAAGATTTTATCGAAGCATCCAAACGCTTCTACCTTGAGAGTGGAAATTCGACACTGTATCATTATCAAGATGCTTATTACTTGGCAATCGACTTCTTCATTGAAGAAATGACTGAGACGAATCTAGAAACACAAATAGCGGTCATTCTTGAATTTGGTGAAGAATCCAGTATTTCAGCTGAAGTTTTGGGAGAATACGGCAAATTGATTATGCACAAAGATGCACTTGAAAGTGCCCGTCACTATTTCAAATAACCTATAAATCGAGACAGAGTATAAAAAAACTCTGTCTCGATTTTTTTTCAATGTTATAATGGGAAAAAGGCTAGGAGGAATGTAAAAATGAAAAATCAAGACTGTGCTTACTGTGTGGAAGGTGAACTATTAGCGGCGTTTGGATACCCATGTATCGAACTGGACTATACAAAGGTTTACGTATTCAAGGAACAAAGTCATAAAGGAAGAGTCATTGTTGCTTCAAAACACCATGTTAGTGAGTTGACAGATCTATCCGAAGAAGAACGTAATGGATTCTTCGCAGATGTAGCGAAAGTTGCTAAAGCACAACACGCGGCTTTTAACCCGGATAAAGTGAACTACGGCGCTTACGGCGATTCTGGTCACCATTTACATTTCCATCTCGTACCAAAATACAAAGATGAATTTGAATGGAATGCACCATTTGCAATGAATCCTGGTAAAACATTGCTATCGGATGAAGAATACGAAGCACTTGCCGAAGAAATTCGCAAAAACTTAAACTAATTAAAAAAAACATCTCAAAACTTCCAGCAAAAAAAAGCTTTTCGGCTTTTTTTGCTTATCTATAGATAGGAGGTTGATGAGATGTTTTTTGCTTGCACAAAAAATGGTACTAAAATAAATGCTTCAGATTGCCCAGCTGGATTACCAGTTACTTGCCCCGGATGTCTGGCACCTGTTTTTCTTAAAAAAGGCAATAAAATCATGGCCCATTTTTCCCATTATGCCTATTCGGATTGCCAACAATTTTCAGAAGGGGAGACAGAACGACATTTGCTGGGAAAACAGAAATTACATGGTTGGTTAAAGACACAAAATTTAGACGTAGAAATGGAAGCTTGGTTGCCGGAATTGAAGCAGCGACCCGATTTGTTGGTAACGATTGGTGACCGAAAAATTGCTCTTGAATATCAATGCAGTCCCATTCCTTTTACACGACTGAAAGAACGCACCGATGGCTACACACAAAACGGGTATGAGGTGTATTGGATTTGTGGGATAGATTATATTCCCCAAGTAACCTATACGGAAAAGATCTCTGCTTTTAGACAACCTAACGGTACCGTGGTTTGCTTCGATAGTGTAACCAACACTGTGCTGATGTACTATGATTTACACTTCAATACCTGGAATAAACTCGCTTGGAAATGTTATGCGGTTAACTTGTCACAACTCACAATGCCAGCATTGGAAATTTTATTCAACAAACCCCAACCCAAACGCACATATAAATCTGTTCCGATGAGCTACCGAAATCAACTGGCAATTTTACAACGGAAGGATACTTTGCATCGGGACTTTCTTTTGGAAGTTTATCTAAATGGTCAAACGCTTCAAACTTTACCATCATTTCTATTTGACATGCCGACTAAAAATCCAGCTTATCGGTTGCCAAATTATATCTGGAAATATAGGTTTTTAGAGCAACTGAAAAATAACCTAACTTTGGAAGATATTGATAATTTCTCGAAAAAACTTCCCCGCTATGATTTTCTTTACCCCAACTCTGAAACTGAACCTCTTAAGGATTTTATTTTTGAATTAGAACAACGCGGTGTTTTGCGACGCATTGATGATAAAAATTGGCATATCCGTTCATTTTAGCTTCTAAATAAATGAGATTATGTTAAGATTATTAATGTGAAATACCAAATAGGAGGCTTATACATGGCAGAAATCAAAGCATTACCAAAAAGGCATGAACTTACCGAAGAAATGACATGGGACTTAACAGCCATTTTCGAAAATGACGAAGCTTTTGAAACGGCTTTAGGTGAAGTGAGTGAACTGGCTAAAGAAGTAAAAGCACTACAAGGGACTGTAGGAGAGAGCAGTGAAGCACTTTTGACAGCAATAGAAAAAGTGCTGGAAGCAAACCAGAAAATTGAGCGTGTCTATGTATATTCACATTTGAAGAATGATCAAGATACAGCAGACAATACCTATCAAACATTACATGACCGTTCCGTTGCCGTTCTTACACAACTAGGCGAAGCGTCATCTTGGTTCAATCCTGAAGTTCTTGCAATTCCGGAAGAAAAACTGACTTCCTTCATGCAGGAAAATCAAGACTTAAAAGCTTACGAACATTTGTTGGATGATTTAACATCGCAACGTGAGCACATTTTGAGTGCCCGTGAAGAGGAATTGTTGGCAGGAGCATCTGAAATTCTTTCTGCTTCCAGTCGTACATTCTCTATATTGAATAATGCGGATATTGAATTCCCAACTGTAAAAGATGAAGAGGGTAATGAGGTAAAACTTTCTCATGGTCTATACGGTAAATTAATGGAAAGCTCAAACCGCGAAGTGCGTAAAGGTGCTTATGAAGCACTTTACAAAACATACCGTGGACTAAAAAATACGTTCGCTTCTACGTTGTCCACTCATGTGAAGTCACATAATTTTAACGCGAAAATCCGGAATTTCAGTTCTGCTCGTGCTGCTTCTTTGGCAAACAACCATATTCCCGAGAGCGTCTACGATACTTTGTTGGAAGTAGTCAATAAAAACTTACCATTGCTACATCGTTATGTTGCGTTACGTAAAAAATTACTGAACGTGGATGAGTTGTATATGTATGATATGTATACACCGTTGACAGGTGATGCACCAATCGAATATACAATTGAAGAAGCAACGGCAGAAACGTTGAAATCATTGAAACCGCTTGGCGAAGAGTACCAAGGGATTCTGAAAGAAGCATTTGATAACCGTTGGATTGACTGGTACGAAAATGAAGGGAAACGTTCAGGTGCTTATTCTTCCGGTGCTTATGACACAAATCCCTACATTTTGATGAACTGGCAAAATTCGATGAATCAACTTTATACCTTGGTTCATGAATTGGGACATAGTGTTCACAGCTATCATACACGTAATAATCAACCATATGCATACGGTGATTACTCCATTTTCTTGGCGGAAATTGCTTCAACAACAAATGAAAACATTTTAACGGACTACCTTTTGAAAACACAAACAGATCCAGCGATCCGTATTTATGTCTTGAACCATTACCTGGATGGTTTCAAAGGAACCGTATTCCGCCAATCACAATTTGCGGAATTTGAACACTACATTCACCAAAAAGCGCAGGAAGGTATTCCTTTGACGCAAGAATTCATGACTGAATACTATGCAGATCTTAATGCACGCTACTATGGTGATGCCGTGGAACGTGATGAGAACATTGCTTTGGAATGGTCACGTATTCCTCACTTCTATTACAACCACTACGTTTACCAATACGCAACGGGATTTGCAGCAGCAACTGCTCTGTCTAAACGTATTTTGGATGGTGAAGAAGGGGCGTTGGATAAATACTTGACCTACCTGAAATCAGGTAGTAGCGATTACCCAATCGAGGTTATGAAAAAAGCAGGCTTGGATATGACTGATTCAGCCTATCTTGAAGATGCCATGAAAGTCTTTGAAGCACGTTTGAACGAATTAGAAGAATTACTAGAAGTAAAATAGAATTGTTATAAAAAGGAGAACATCATGATGATGTTCTCCTTTTGTATAACTATTTTAAAATCTGTAGATAACTTTTTCCTACTGTACGTGTTTTCTTGCGATGTGGAACTTGTGAATTTTGGTCCAGTGAATTAGCATTGCTGAATGCTTTTTCAATCAATTCACAATTAATGATATCCTCCAGTAAGACACCAAATTGTTGGTTCAGGTTATCAAAAATGACCAGTGATGGATTATTGGAAATATTCATCTCTTGGGCTGTTTTTTGATCCGCTTCATAACTATTTTTCACAAATGGTGATGCTTTATCTTCAAGAAACATTTCAACATCGAGATTTGCACCCTTAGCTACTTCCTTTATTAACTCTGTTGAGTATTCTGATAGGTTAATATTTAACTCTTTTTGAAGGAGCATCAAGAATTTTCTGCCACGTTTTTTGCCCTGCATTAACGCAGCCTTGTAGGCTAGGCTGGCATCATAAATGGTTTGATAGATTTGGTTGCGCAACTGTAAGTCACTGGTTGGCATATTCAAACGTTTCATGTATTGGGTGACGGTGTTGAAATTATGGAATGTAAGGAAACGGAAATGGACTTTATATCCCTCATGTATTTCAAGACTTTCTATAAAACGCAAAACTTCTTGTTCAGAGTTAAGGCATTTTAAACCAATTGGGTTAACAAATAAGTAAAGCTCGAAAACTTGTTGAGAGGGATTTAATTTACGTATTGTATTGTTATTTGGTTGCATAATATCCCTTCTTTAGACTCATTGTGTTCCTGGACTAGTAGATGATGACCTTTGGAGCTAGAGCTCACATCTAAACGTTTTTACTTTATTCATTAGTCATTATAAGCTAAAAAAAGACCATAAGTAAAATAAGATGCCTATTGAAGGCATCTTATTAATTACAAATGTTCAATAATTCGTCATAAATGATTGGGAATAGAAAATGAACAGTTAGATAGAGCAATACAGAAACAAACAAACAAATGTTATTTATTTGGATATTTCAAGGCTCGGGATATTTTTTGCACGGTCTCACGGCGATTGATGTTTTGCGAATCAAGAAATTGTTCGAAAATCTGCAGCCCATTTTTCGGATCGTCTGTTTCGAATTCCAGCTCATAATCATTTTGATCTTGGTAATAACTGGCATCCAGGAAAAAAGTGCCTGTTTCTGCAGGTATTTCATAGCGCACAGTGGAAAGTTGACCGACTTGTTTCAATTCACTCAGCGAAATACCATTGTCTCCTAATTTCACGGCGACCAGACCATCCATTTTAAGTTGCCCAGACTCAACCAGACTTTGACCTTCTTCTTTTGTCAGATGATCCGTTGTTTCCAACATCTCATGTTCGCGAATAGGTGATTTAAGCGTTTGCTCAGCAAAATCATCATAAATACGAATTCTCAATCCCATTCCTAGATGGCGTAATTTCCAGTCTTCGCTATCATAATATACATTTGCTTGGTGAGTAGGCTCAGTATCCTCCAAGTTGAAATGAATAAGTAAATCTTCATATTCATCTTTCGTGAGGAGGTTTTTGTATTCAGTTTCGATTTGTTGGCTCATGTCGTCACGACCTTTCTTTAAAAAGAGTGGAGGTTTCCACTCTCATTGTATCTTAATAGTATCATACCAAAGTAAAAATCGGGTGTTTTGACTCACTATTAAACATAATTATGCTAAAATAAACTTATAATCTAATTGTAAGAATGGGTGTTGGGTATGGAAAATGAATTTGTAAAAGACTGGGGTGTCTTTCTGGCTCCTTATGAACAAGCGGTTGAAGAATTAAAAATCAAATTAAAAGGCATTCGGAAACAATATCGGGAAACAAACTCACATGCACCAATAGAATTCATTACGGGAAGGGTAAAGACCAAGGAAAGTATTCTGGAAAAAGCAGAAATCCGTAAAATCGCTTTAGACCGACTGGAAGAAGATGTTCAAGATATTGCCGGTATCAGGATCATGTGTCAGTTCGTTGAAGATATACATGAAGTAGTTCGGCTTCTTCGGGCTAGAAAAGATTTTGATATTGTCATCGAAAGGGACTATATCACCAATAAAAAAGCAAGTGGATATCGCTCTTATCATCTCGTTATCGAGTATCCGGTTCAAAGGATTGAAGGAGAAAAAATCGTAATCTGTGAAATTCAGATTAGAACATTGGCTATGAACTTTTGGGCCACTATAGAGCATACATTAAACTATAAGTATCAGGGTGAATACCCACAAGAGCTGCATAATCGTTTGATCAGGGCAGCGGAAGCAGCGTTTCTTTTGGATAAGGAAATGTCCGAAATACGTGAAGAAATCATGGAAGCAAATTATTACTTTTCAGATAAAAAGAAGAATGTCGATTAGGAGTGCTTATTATGCGCGTAGCTTTAGTCAGTTATGACAAACCTCAAACAGTTGCATTAGCAGAGGAATTTTTGCGAAAAATTGCCGGAACTGACGTCGTTATCGACGAGGAAAACCCCAACTTGATTGTTACCATTGGTGGTGACGGAACATTGATTTCTGCTTTCCATAAATACAGCCACTTGTTAAATACCGTTCGTTTTATAGGTATCCACACAGGCCATCTGGGGTTTTACACTGACTGGCGCGATTATGAGCTGGATGATATGTTGGAAGGTTTGAAGCAAGACAAGGGCGAAAGCATCAGCTATCCACTATTGGATGTCAGGGTTAAATACAGAGACCAGGAAGAACCCCGACGTTTTTTAGCTTTAAATGAAGTGGTTTTGAAAAAAATCAATGGCACGATGGTTTGCGATATTTTTGTCAAAGATGAGCTTTTTGAAACGTTCAGGGGGGATGGTATTTGTGTGGCTACTCCGACCGGATCGACCGGAATAAGTAAGTCACTGGGAGGGGCTGTCATTCACCCCCGTACTGAAGCGATTCAATTGACCGAGCTGGCCTCTGTCAATAATAGGGTCTATCGAACGTTAAGTTCACCGATGGTTATTGCTAAAGATGAGTGGATTGTCGTGGACCTGGAAGATCAAAATGGTTTGATTTTAAACGTGGATAATTTGACCTTCGAAAATCAACGTATCGAAAAAATTATCTATCGTATCGCAAAAGAACGGGTTCATTTTGCGCGCTACCGGCATACGCACTTCTGGAGCCGGGTTGAGAATGCATTTATCGGAAAAAAAGGGGAAACAGATTACCAGGATGGGAGTCGTTAAATTGCCAAATATACTCATTACTAAGCCATTGAAAGAAAAGCACCATACTTTTATTCAAGAATGTTTACCTGATTACGAGATTCTGACAGAACCTGAAGAAGGTAAATTAGCCGAAACGGAAATTATTATCCACTGGCCCCAAACGATCAATACCTTATGGAAAGAAGGAAAGTTCCCCAAGTTAAAATGGGTGCAAGCAATTTCAGCGGGTATCAATTACTTACCTGTTGCGGAACTGCAAGAAAAAGGCATTATTATAACCAATGCAAGTGGGATCCACAAATATACAATTACGGAGTATGTGATGGGTGCTTTGCTCTATTATTTAAGGGACTACGAACAACTTAAACAAAACCAACACGAGAACAGGTGGAGTCTGGATGTGCGGGTTGAACAGCTCCATGAAAAAACGATGATGATTTTTGGCATTGGTAATATCGGTCGGCAATTAGCGACCGTTGCCAAAGCATTTGGCATGACTGTCATTGGGGTAAACACGAGTGGGAGAACCGTTTCGGAAGTGGATGAAACGCTTGCTCAAGAGGCGAGTAAAAGCCGCTTGAAAGAAGCAGATATTATCGTGAGTATCCTCCCGCAAACACCTGAAACAATTCATTTCTTCAATAAGGAAATTTTTGAGCAGATGAAGCCGGGTACATTGTTCGTGAATGTCGGACGCGGAAGTTCAGTAGATGCAGAAGCATTGGTAGAGGCTTTGGAAAATGACACCCTTGCTTTTGCTGCTTTGGATGTTTTTGAACAGGAACCATTGGAAGCAGACAGTCCTTTATGGCAACATGATAAAATTTTGATTTCGCCACATAACTCAGGGACAGTTGCACACTTCCGTGATGCTTTGTTTACCATTATTGGCCCGAATATGGAAGCTTACGCTCTTAATGGAAAACCAAGCTTGAATGTGATAGACTACGGTAAAAGTTATTAAGATACAAGAAACCTGCGGAATCTTTCGGCAGGTTTTCTGTTGAAAAGAATTGGAGCAAGTTAAGTGATTTATGAATGGTATGTCGAACGGGATCAAGATATCCTGCTACGAACTTTTTTAAGAGAAAAAGGTGTTTCACGGAAGTTGTTGGCCCGTGTCCGCCACCATGGGGGAAAAGCCTGCATTAATGGAGAAACAGCGTACATGCGAGCGCACTTGAAACAAGGGGATTTCATCCAGTTACACGTGCCGGATGAAGGGGAGCATGAAACAACTGTTCCGAGTATGATTCCCATTTCAATTTTATATGAGGATGATCACTTTTTAGTGGTGGACAAGCCGTATGGTGTTGCTTCCATTCCTTCTCGTCAACAACCTGACATGTCGATGGCGAATCGCGTTAAAGGGTATTACCAGTCGCAAAATTATGCAGACCAGGTCATTCATATTGTGACGCGTTTGGACCGGGATACAACAGGCGTGATGTTATTTGCTAAAAGTAAATACAGCCATGCTTTGATGGACCAACAATTAAGAAATAAAACGATTGAAAAAATTTATTATGCCATTTTAACGGAGACGGCGCATTTTCCTTCTGATCATGGCTATATAGACGCGCCGATTGGCCGAACGGAAGATTCCATCATTAATCGGATGGTAAGGGAAGACGGTAAGCCGGCCTTAACGGAGTACTGGATTGAAGAGTCCTTCCCTGAAGGAGAGTTGGTGCGGGTGAAATTGCATACCGGCAGAACGCACCAGATTCGTGTTCACTTTGAACACATGGGGGCACCGCTCCTGGGAGACAGCCTATATGGAGGTCGAGTGGATGAAACCATGAAACGGCAAGCTCTTCACTGCCGAATGGTTTCGTTCATTCATCCTTTTACCAATGAGCCATTCACGATTACCTCGCCATTTCCGGAAGATTTTGAGAACTGGATAGACTTGCAACATGCAAAAGGGGGAATACCAGGTGCAAGAACAACAATATGATTTTGATATTGCTCTAGAATCAGCGCGAATAAAGGAAATTTTATTGGAGGAAGACTTGGATGCCTTCCGTGAAAACTTCCTATCCTATCCTCTCTACGACCAAACACAAATTTATTTGAGTCTGGATCAGGAAGATCGGATGCGTATGTACCACTATTTATCACCCAAAGAAATGTCGGATATGTTCGAGATTTTGGAGGAAGACGTAGAATCCATCGAAATATATTTGATGGAAATGAACAAACAATATGCGGCTGATATGTTGGCGGACATGTATACGGATAACGCGGTCGACATGTTACAACAATTGCCAGCAGAAGTCATACCAACTTATTTGCGTTTGATGGATGCAGAACAAGCTGCCCAAATTCGCGATATCATCCATTACGAAGATGAAACCGCTGGATCCATCATGACAACCGAATTCATTTCCTTGAGGGCCAATCAGACGGTCCGCTCAGCGATGGCTTTGTTGAAAAGTAAATCATCTGATGCAGAAATGATTTACTATTTATATATTGTCAATAATGAAGGCCAATTGGTCGGGGTTTTATCTTTGCGTGATTTAATCATGTCACATGAAGACCGCATGATTCACGACATCATGAGTGATCGGGTCGTGACAGTGTATGTGGATGATGATCAAGAAGATGTTGCCCATATTGCCCGGGATTATGACTTCCTGGCTTTACCTGTTGTCGATGAGAATAATGTATTGCTAGGTATTATAACGGTCGATGATATTTTGGACGTTCTCCACGAAGAAGCCACGAGCGACTACTCAGGTTTGGCGGCGGTAGACGTTGATGAAACCACCTCAAATCCCTTTAAAGCAGCCAGTAAAAGGCTTCCTTGGCTGATTACTTTATTGTTTTTAGGAATGGGTACATCCAGTTTAATCAGTAATTATGAAGATCTTATTTCAGAAGCAGCGATTCTCTCTGTGTTTGTAACCTTGATTACGGGAACGGCCGGAAATGCCGGTACGCAATCCTTGGCGGTTGCAGTTCGCAAGATTGGTCAGCCGGAATCAGAAAAACGAAACTGGATGGCAATGTTGACTCAAGAAACAATGACAGGTCTAATTTCCGGTGTTGTAACGGGATTGGCGATAACGCTTGTCGTTGGTATTTGGCAAAGTAATTTCGTCCTGGGAGGCATTATTGGTTTCTCAATGTTGATGGCAATCACGGTCGCGAATTTAGCTGGAAGTTTGATTCCGATTTTAATGGATAGGATTGGGTTTGATCCGGCTGTTGCCAGTGGTCCCTTTATTTCGACGTTCAGTGACTTAACTTCGGTATTGATTTATTTTAATATCGCCAAATATTTTCTGGAAAATGTATTATAAAAAAACGCTAGTTTCCCACCGTTTTGAGGGGAGACTAGCGTTTTTACAGCTTAAAGCATTTTGTCTACATCGTGATGCAGAATGCCGGCTTCTTCATATTCTTCGCTACAGATAGCATAGCCGAGTTTCTCATAGAAAGGTAAAGCATGGTTTTGGGCACCAAGTACGATGCGTTTGGCACCGGCATCTCGTGCAATACGTTCCATTTCTGCCATTAACTTTTTACCTGACTGCTTTCCACGTTCGCTTTGCAAAACAGCAACCCGTTGTAATTTGTAGTTTTCTTTGTCTAAAGGAAACAAACGGGCTGTAGCAACCGGATTATTGTTCTCATCGTAACCCACCACATGAATACATGAAGATTCTTTCTCATCAATTTCGATTGCTGGGGAGACGTTTTGTTCGATTACAAATACATTCATGCGAATTTCCAGTGCATCTCGATAAATCGCAGATTCTATATCAGTTGTTTGTTGAAATTGTAGCATTGTGCTTCTCTTTTCTATCAAATTTTGTATCTTTTTATTATACACCATTTTACCAATTTAAATATTTGAAATCAATTAACAATTTTTAAGTCTTTTTGGTTGCATTTGTTATAAATACGAGTAGAATTTATATAGTAGCAATTAGGTTGTAAATGATTGTTCACTTATTCATTAATGCAAATTGATTCATGACATAGATAATTGTTCATAATCGTATAATATTTTAGGAGGATTTACGAATGAAAGTAGTAGTAGTTGGATGTACGCATGCGGGAACAGCAGCGGTTAAAACGATCCTATCAGAAAATGCAGGGGCAAATGTTATTGTTTACGAACGTAACGATAACGTGTCTTTCTTATCTTGCGGTATTGCATTATACGTCGGCGGAGTCGTTAAAGATCCAGCAGGCTTGTTCTACTCAAACCCAGAAGAGCTAAAATCTCTAGGCGCTAAAGTAAATATGGAACATGATGTAACAAACATTGATACTGAAAATAAAGTTATCTCTGTGAAAAACTTACAAACAGGTGAAACTTTTGAAGAATCTTACGATAAATTAGTTATGACAACAGGTTCATGGCCAATTATCCCCCCAATCAAAGGAATTAACAGCAAAAACGTTGTACTATGTAAAAACTACAACCAAGCTAAAGAAATCATCGCTCGTAAAACAGATAAAACTAAAATCACTGTTGTTGGTGGTGGATACATTGGTATCGAATTAGTTGAAGCTTTTGCTAACGATGGCAAAGAAGTAACTTTGATTGATGGTTTGGATCGTATCTTGAACAAATATCTGGATTCTGAATTCACTGATATTTTGGAAGATGAATTACGTAACCGTGGCGTTAAAATCCAATTGAACGAACTTGTTCAAGGTTTTGAAGACAATGAAGCAGGCGATATCACAACAGTTACAACAAGTGGTGGCGCTTATGAAGCTGAGCTTGTTATTTTATGTGTTGGTTTCCGTCCAAGCACAGAATTGTTGAAAGACAAAGTGGAAATGTTACCAAACGGTGCAATCATTGTGGATGATTACATGCGTACAAGTAACCCAGATATCTACGCAGCTGGTGATAACTGTGCCGTTAATTATAATCCAAACGGCGGTCATGCTTATATTCCATTGGCAACAAATGCTGTCCGTATGGGTCTCTTGGTTGGTAAAAACATCAATGGACCAAAAATGAAATACCGCGGAACACAATCTACTTCAGGTTTGCACTTGTTTGGATTCAATATTGGTTCAACTGGTGTGACTGATTCAAGCAGCCAAGCTTTCGGATTGGAAACGAAATCTGTCTTATTTGAAGATTTCTACCGCCCAGAGTTCATGCCGACAAACGAAAGAATTCTTATGAAGCTTGTTTATGAAAAAGATACATTGCGTATCGTTGGTGGACAAATCATGTCCAAATATGACGCTACACAATCAGCAAACACTTTATCAGTGGCTATTCAAGCGCGTATGACTATTGAAGATTTGGCTTTGGTAGACTTCTTCTTCCAACCACACTTCGACCGTCCATGGAACTACTTGAACTTGTTAGCCCAAAAAGCTTTGGAACAAGAGAACATGATTGAACATGTAGACGTTGAATCATTTGACGACGCAAAATAAACGTATTGAGTGAGGTGAAGCAATTGCTTCACCTCTTTCTTTACCTAAAAAACGCTTGTAATTTTATTGAATACAAGTAATAATAAAGCTATTAAAAAAATACAAATTGTTTTAAAAGGAGAAAAATTAAATGAACGCAGATCCCGACAGTCAGAATTTAGTGTGGCAGTTGTTATTGGTGGCTTTATTAACATGGGTAAATGCTTTTTTTGCTTCAGCAGAAATGGCTTTTGTGTCTTTGAATAAAAATAAAGTAGCGACCGAGGCCATTAAAGGCGATGAAGACGCACGGAAAGTACTTGCTTTACTTGATAATTCGGATGATTTTTTGGCAACGATTCAAGTAGCTATTACATTGGCAGGTTTTTTATCGAGTGCTTCGGCAGCAAATTCTTTTGCGAATGTCCTGGAACCATACTTAACATTCCTCCCTGGCGCAAAACAACTGGCAGTATTGATTGTGACCATCTTGTTATCCTATATCTCACTTGTATTCGGTGAGTTATTTCCAAAACAAGTCGCGATGCAAAATTCGGAGGAAATTGCCTATCGGGGAGCAGGGGTTATCACGATTGTTCAAAAGTTCATGAAACCTTTTGTGCGCTTGCTTTCTTTCTCTACAAGCCTTCTAGAAAAAATTACACCACTCGATTTTAGTGATAACACCGAAAATTATTCCCGTGAAGAAGTTCAAAGCTTGCTGAAACAAAGTAGCAGTGAAGGGACCATTGAAGCAGATGAGTTTAATATGCTTAAAGGCGTCTTGGCAATGGACAACAAACTTGCGCGAGAAGTCATGGTACCGCGGACGGATACTTTTATGCTGGATATAACCGATGACACGTATGAAAATATCCAAATAGCTTTGGATTCCCCTTATACTCGGATTCCTGTTTACAATGACGATAAAGATGAGGTCATTGGTTTATTACATTTAAAAAATCTTTTAAAAGAATCACGACGTACACCTTTAGAAAAAATTGATTTACGCAAAATTCTTAATCGCCCCTTGTTTGTTCCGGAAACCATCACGACGGATCAGTTGATGGCTGTTTTGAAACGTAGTCATAATCAATTAGCCATTTTACATGATGAGTATGGTGGAATGGTTGGGATTGTGACGTTGGAAGATATTCTGGAAGAAATTGTCGGGGATATTGAAGATGAATACGATGAGACGTATGTATTGATAGAACGAAAAAGTGATAATTATTTCGAAGTAGATGGTGCTACACCACTTTATCGCTTTAATGATTTTTTCCATACCGAGCTTGAATCAACGTTTGTGGATACCATCGCAGGGTATTTGCTAACTGAAGTTGGGATGCTTCCTGAAAATGGTGAGTCTTTAAACATTGAAGTGAATGGGATGGAAATTTCGACTTTGGAATTTGAAAATAATCGATTGGCTAAAGTGGGTGTTCGGTACATCGATGGTTCCCATCATGAAACACCAGAAAGATTGGTTGTGGAAGAGATTCCCAAGAAAACAAACAAACTAAAAGAATAAGCATAGACTCCGGTTAACTCTTCGCGGTTGCCGGAGTTGTTATTTACGTTTATAATGGCAAAGGCGATTCACGAGAATACGAACAGAGAAAGGAATAATCATGGCTCAAACATTACAAGATAAAGTAAACACAAGAAGAACATTTGCGATCATCTCTCACCCGGATGCGGGGAAGACAACTATAACGGAGCAACTGCTATTGTTTGGAGGCGCAATCCGTCAAGCAGGTACAGTAAAAGGGAAAAAATCCGGTAAATTCGCTAAATCAGACTGGATGAAAATCGAACAACAACGGGGTATTTCCGTAACGAGTTCCGTGATGCAAGTAGACTATGATGGGCTACAAATCAATATTTTGGATACCCCTGGTCATGAGGACTTCTCGGAAGATACCTACCGGACTTTAATGGCGGTTGACAGTGCTGTCATGGTTATCGATAGCGGTAAAGGGATTGAACCACAAACCAAGAAACTTTTTAAAGTTTGTCGTATGCGTGGGATTCCGATTTTTACTTTCATTAACAAACTTGATCGAGATGGTCGCGAACCTCTGGATCTGATTGCAGAATTGGAAGAAGTACTGGAAATTGATGCTTATCCGATGAACTGGCCAATGGGGATGGGTAAGAACTTCCTGGGAATTTATGATATTTATAACAACCGTGTGGAGTTAACCCATCCTGAACAAAATGGTGACAATGATTATTTACCTTTGAACGAAGAGGGCGAAATCAGCGGCGATTTTCCAATCAAAGAATCTACTATTTATACGCAAGCGATGGAAGATGTGCTTTTATTGAAAGAGGCAGGAAATGAGTTTGATGAGGAAGCTATTTTGGCCGGAGAATTAACACCAGTATTCTTTGGTTCTGCGTTGACCGGGTTTGGCGTACAGACTTTCCTGGATGCCTATATCGATTTTGCACCAAGTCCGGCTGGTAAAAAGACTGAAGAGGGTGAAGTTATTTCGCCTGCTGCAGAGGATTTAACAGGATTCATTTTTAAGATCCAAGCCAACATGAATCCTGCTCACCGGGACCGTATTGCATTTATGCGTATTTGTTCCGGTGAATTTGAGCCAGGTGTGGATGTGACCATTCATCGTTCTGGTAAGAAATTGAAATTATCACATACCACCCAATTTATGGCTGACTCGCGTGAGACCGTTAAAAGTGCGGTAGCGGGTGACATAATTGGTTTGTATGATACGGGTAATTTACAAATCGGGGATACTCTTTTTGAAGGAAAGAAAGATGTTCAATTTGAAGCACTGCCACAATTTACACCCGAATTGTTCATGAAAGTAACACCTAAAAATGTTATGAAACAAAAATCGTTCTATAAAGGGATTCAACAACTGGTACAAGAGGGAGCAATCCAACTGTATAAAACTTATCATACTGAGGAATTTATTTTGGGTGCTGTAGGTCAGTTGCAGTTTGAAGTATTCCAGTACCGTCTGTTGAATGAATACAATGCTGAAGTGGACATGACTCCTATGGGCTCAAAAATTGCTCGCTGGATTGAGGAAGAGGACTTGGATGTGAATATGTCATCCAGCCGTAACTTGTTATGTAAGGACCGTTTTGACAATCCAGTATTCTTATTTGAGAACCAATTTGCAATGCGTTGGTTTGAAGACAAGTATCCAGAAGTGAAACTGAGAGCCTTACTTTAAAAGGTTCTTGGTTATCTGGTGTTGGTGAAGGAAATGCCCTTCGGCCTGCGTGTTTGCTTGTGTACTGCCGTGGGACCGCCCTGAGCCTTTAGTCTCCGGGCTTGCAAGCCTCAAAGGGGAGGGTGAGACAAAAGTCTCACCCTCTTTCCTGTATACGAATATCTGTATTCTAAACGTGCGACAAAAGGCAGCCCCGACGTCCACTTCACGAATAATGCTCAGATGGCCTGCGACCATCTTGCGCTTATTCGCTCCAGTGGTTCGGGGCTAAACGCCTTTTGTCCCACTTCCCCCTACTTTCGCATTGCATCCTTGACACGGCCACAAGCAACCCCACCGTCCTTCGGGATTTCCGATAAGAATACCTACCAACACCATAAATAATAGAACCTTTTAAAATAAAAAAGCTGCGTGCTGATTATCAGCGCACAGCTTTTTTAATATAAGATAATTCGACAAAGTTGTGTCCAGGCATCACTTCAACATCATCATCAGGCCAAACCGTCAATTTGGAAAGTACAAAATCGATTTCATTTTGTTTTACCCGCCGATTACGGTTTAATAAAATAATGTCTTCGTGTGTCGGGGCACCAGTAAAGATTACGGTAGTCTGGCCAAGCGAATAAACCTTGACGAAATTAGCGTCAGTATTGGCTAATTGCTCCCTGACCAGATCCGGATGGCTGTTTGTTACATCGATCATTTTCATGATAAGCCCCCTTAACTTGTGGAATTATATTCATTATAAACCTTTTTTGTTGATTAAAACAATATAATAAAAAGATATTGATAATAAAAAATCAGTCCTCCGAAATGGAGAGACTGATTTTTAGTTTCAATCTTGCTTTTCGACCTGTACTTCCAACGCTTGTTTAATTTCTATCTCGCCGTTTTCATTGACATCAAACGCGATATTTTTTACAGAAGGGTGGTCAAGGTAGTGATCTGCCACGCGATCTTCGATTTGATCCTGAATGATACGACGTAATGGTCGTGCTCCCATAGCAGGATTGTATCCTAGGTCGATTAGTTTTTCTTTTGCTTTCTCGCTTACGCTGATAACAATCTCTTTATCGGCCAGGGCTTTATTTACATCATTGAGCATCAAGTTCAAGATACTTGTTAAATCCGTCTTAGAAAGAGACTGGAATTCCACGATGGCATCAAAACGGTTGATGAACTCTGGTTTGAAGTAATTTCCCAGCTTGTCTGTAATGGAATGTGTCTTTCCTGAAAGGGCAGCGCCGAATCCGACACTCGCTTCTTGGTCACCCGTTCCGGCATTACTCGTCATGATGATAATTGTATCCTTAAAGCTGACGACACGACCTTGTGAGTCAGTTAAACGGCCATCTTCCAAGATTTGCAGGAAGAGGTGCATCACATCAGGGTGAGCTTTTTCCACTTCGTCTAAGAGCACAATGCTATAAGGATTTCTGCGTACGCGTTCCGTCAATTGTCCAGCTTCCTCGTAACCGACATAACCGGGAGGGGAGCCAATTAATTTAGAAACGGCATGTTTTTCCATGTATTCACTCATATCGAAACGAATGATGGAATCTTCGGTACCGAACATTTCGTTCGCTAATTGACGTGCCAACTCTGTTTTACCAACTCCAGTAGGTCCCACGAATAGGAAAGACCCGATTGGGCGGTTTTTACGTGAAAAGCCTACACGGTTACGACGAATCGCTTTGGCTACTTTATGGATTGCTTCATCCTGCCCGATAACATGAGCTTTCAAATCGCTATCCAAGTGTTTCAACTGCGCTTGTTCTTTTTCTTGCAATTCACCAACCGGGATATTGGTTTTGGTTTCCACAATCACCTGAATGTCTTTTTCCGTTACTAAATTATTATCATCTCCGGAAGTTGGATTTTCTTTCATATTCCGAAGATTAACAATTTGGTCACGGTAGTAAGCAGCTTTCTCATAGTCTTCAGCATTTAGAGCCGCCTCTTTTTCTTTTTCAGCAGTCTCGATGCGTTCGTCTATTTCTTTTGGATCAACAATCTTTAAAGTCAGATTTTTCTTCGAACCGGATTCGTCCAACAAGTCAATGGCTTTATCGGGCAAGAAGCGATCCTGGATATAGCGATGTGAAAGTTTGACTGCTGCTTCCAAAGCTTCATCCGAGTATTTTACGTGGTGGTAATCTTCGTATTTAGGACGGAGACCTTGCAGAATGATCAATGTCTGTTCTGGAGTTGGTTCACTGACACGAACTGGTTGGAAACGACGTTCCAAAGCCGAATCTTTTTCGATTTTGCGGTATTCGTTTAGAGTGGTTGCACCAACTAATTGCAATTCACCACGAGCAAGAGCAGGTTTTAAAATGTTACCGGCATCCATGCTTCCTTCAGCGCTACCAGCACCTACAATTTCATGGATTTCATCAATGAACAAAATGATTTTGTCATTTTGACGGACTTCATCCATTAATTGTTGCATCCGTTCTTCGAATTGACCACGAATTCCTGTACCTTGTACAAGAGAGACCACATCCAAACGAATCAATTCCTTATCCAAAAGTTTTTGGGGAACGTCGCCATCAACGATTTTTTGAGCTAAACCTTCGACAACCGCTGTTTTACCCACACCAGCTTCACCTGTCAAAACAGGATTATTTTTACTACGACGGTTCAGGATTTCAATGACACGCGAAATTTCACTGTCACGACCGATGACGGGGTCAATCATGCCTTGACGTGCTAATTCAGTTAAGTTCACACCGTATTGGCCTAATAAACCACCATCTTTTCCACCGCCATTTCCTTGCTGAGGGCGAGGAGCATTAGGTTGCTGTTGTCCACGATTTTGTTGTTGTGCTTGACGGAACAATTGGTCGAGATCGCCAAATGGATCACCGCTCATTTGATTTCCGAAAAATCCCGGGTTGCGACCTTGGCCACGTGATGCTTTAAGTTGTTGATAACAATTTTGACATAAGTCTATTTTTTGAGTTTGACCATTCAATGATGCATATAAATGGATGGATGCTTCGTTTTGCCCACAATTCATACATTTCATATAATAAACATCCTTTCTGTACCAAGTTTTATTTTTACTTGCACCATTATTATACATTGACCAATTTTGACTTTCAAGCGTTTTGGTCTAATAATAGTCAAATTCTTGGTAAGGTATTAAAAAATCTTAAAACAGTTGTTCTCAACCTTAAAAAATGGTAATCTAAGTCTATGAAAGGGTTCTATTCCTTTACATAGTGGTTTTCACGCGTACTTTATTATATCTAAAAGTCATCGTTTGATGTATAATCGATAGTGTTTAGGAATACTTTCCAAATTCATAACAAAGGGGATCAACATAATGGAGAAAAAAGACTTTCATATTATTGCTGAAACAGGAATCCACGCGAGACCTGCAACATTGTTAGTTCAAACAGCTAGCAAATTTAATTCTGACATCAACCTTGAATATAAAGGTAAATCTGTCAACTTAAAATCTATCATGGGTGTTATGTCTCTTGGTGTAGGCCAAGGCGCTGAAGTAACAATCACTGTTGATGGACAAGACGAAGTTGAAGCAATGGAAGGTATCGTAGAAACGCTTAAAAAGGAAGGATTGGCTGAGTAATGACTAAACAGTTAGTAGGAATTGCCGCTAGTGATGGAATCGCAATCGGAAAAGCATATCTGCTAACGGAGCCAAACTTGTCTTTTGATAGAGTTTCAATTACAGATCCAGAAGGCGAAATCAAACGCCTTCTGGATTCTTTTGAGCGATCAAAAAATGAAATCCAAGGTATCCGTGAGCATGTTGCTATGGCTGTAGGGGAAGAAGAAGCGCAAGTTTTTGACGCCCATTTGATGGTATTAGCAGACCCTGAATTATTTGATGGAATTAAAAATGATATTACAACAAACATGGTAAATGCGGAAACGTCACTGTCCACTGTTGCTAATATGTATATCAGCATGTTTGAAGCTATGGAAGACAATCCATACATGAAAGAACGCGCAGCAGACATTAAAGATGTAACTGAACGTGTAATGGCGCACTTATTGGGAGTTAAAATTCCAAGCCCCGCTACAATCAACCAAGAAGTTGTAATCGTAGCCAAAGATTTGACGCCGAGTGATACAGCACAACTAAATCGTCAATTCGTTAAAGGTTTTGTAACCGATATCGGAGGCCGTACGTCGCACTCTGCTATCATGGCTCGTTCTTTGGAAATTCCAGCTGTTGTTGGAACAAAAGAAGTAACCCAACTTGTTGCTGAAGGCGACATGGTCATCATCGATGGTTTAGAAGGTAATATTGTTATTCGTCCAGACGAAGAAACGATTGCAGCTTATAAACAAAAAGCAGCTGATTTCAAAGCGCAACAAGCTGAATGGGCGAAGTTGAAAGATGCTGAGAGCTTTACTAAAGATGGTAAACAAATTGAAATCGTAGCCAATATTGGTACACCAAAAGATTTAACCGGTGTCAATGAAAATGGTGCGGAAGGAATCGGGTTGTACCGTACTGAGTTCTTGTACATGGACTCTGAGGATTTTCCAACTGAAGACGAGCAATTTGTAGCTTATAAAACGGTTTTGGAAGGGATAAATGGTAAAGCAGTTGTTGTCCGTACAATGGATATCGGTGGCGATAAAGAATTACCATACTTGCAATTACCGGAAGAAATGAACCCATTCCTGGGTTACCGTGCCGTTCGTATTTCCTTGGCTGAAACAGAAATGTTCCGGACACAACTGCGTGCATTATTGCGTGCTTCTGTCTATGGTACATTACGTATCATGTTCCCAATGATTGCAACTCTAAACGAATTCCGTGATGCAAAAGCCATCCTGGAAGAAGAAAAAGCTAATTTGTTGGCTGATGGTATTGAAGTTTCTGATGACATCCAGGTGGGTATCATGATTGAGATTCCAGCGGCTGCTGTTTTGGCACATCAATTTGCCAAAGAAGTTGACTTCTTCAGTATCGGAACAAACGACTTAATTCAATATACTATGGCTGCAGACCGTATGAATGAACGCGTTTCTTATCTATACCAACCATATAACCCATCTATTTTGACGTTATTGAAACATGTTATCGATTCTGCCCATGCAGAAGGTAAATGGGTTGGTATGTGTGGAGAGATGGCAGGCGATCAAACTGCTGTGCCATTGCTATTGGGACTTGGCTTGGACGAGTTCTCAATGAGTGCTTCAAGTGTCTTGAAGACAAGAAGCCTGGTTGCTAAACTGGACTCTAAAGAAATGGAAAAATTGGCAGATAAAGCAATTAATGAATGCGCTACAGTCGAAGAAGTCATTGCTTTAGTTGAAGAAGTAAAAGCAGCAATAAGCTGATAATAGTTCAAAGAGGGTGGGACATAATGTCTTACCCTTTTTTGTATATACGATTTTGGGACTAAAGTTCAATGACAAATTTCAAATTATTGATTATACTTTAAACAAATGGTATTGCTAATTTGAGATTGAGGTGACAACATGAGAATCGGGATGTTCACTGATTCGTATTTCCCCCAAATAAGTGGTGTCTCAACTTCAATTAAAATATTGAAGGATGAGTTAGAAGCAAGAGGCCACGAAGTAATAATTTTCACAACAACGGATCCCAACGCTGTCGAAGAAAAAAATATAGTCCGTCTGACAAGTATACCGTTCTTTTCCTTTAAAGAACGACGTATTGCTGTTAAAGGGTTTTCAAAGGCCTTAAAAGAAGCGCGTAAATATCAAATAGATATTATACACACCCATACAGAGTTCAGTTTGGGTTTGGCTGGAAAATACGTCGCAAAAGTTCTGGATATTCCCAACATCCATACTTATCATACGATGTATGAAAAATATGTTCATTACTTTGCAAAAGGAAAAATCATCCGTAAAAGTGATGTCGGAAGACTGACCCGGATGTTCTGTAACCGTACGTCCGGTATTATCGTACCGAGCCAATTGATGAAAGACATGCTGCTTGAATACGGGGTAAAGACTGAAATTCGCGTCATCCCCACGGGTATTACGATTCCAGCAACAATCCCGAATATTCGGGAAACAATCCGTCCCCAACTTGGTCTGGATAATAATGATTTGGTTTTACTTTCTTTGTCACGTCTCGCTTTCGAGAAGAATCTGCATAAAACCATAGAGGCATTTCCGCAAGTTTTACAAAATTATCCACATGCAAAGCTTGTTTTTGTGGGCGATGGCCCAGCTCGGGATAGTCTGGAATTAATGGTTCAAGACTATGATATCCAGGATTATGTAAGATTTGTGGGTGAGGTCGCTTATCAAGACGTTCCCCGTTACTATCAAATGGCGGATATTTATGTCAATGCATCGGAATCAGAAACACAGGGGCTAACCTATTTAGAAAGTATCGCGAATGGCTGCCCGGTTGTGGCGAAGCGTAATGACTATTTATCCGAAATTATTCGTAACCCTGCTTTAGGATCCCTCTTTGAAAAAGATGAAGATATGGCCGACCACATTATACAAATGGTTCAATATCTAGTCAGCCACGACAGTCAGTGGGATGAAGAAAATCTTCTCCGTGAGATTTCTGCACCAACTTTTTCTAAGCGCGTTCTTAGTTATTATCGAAGCGCCATTGAAAACGAAGTCTTTGAAACGGAAATTAAGAAGCCGATTCTTAAATTCCGGAAGTTTAATCAATTTAATCGCTAAATATCAAACGAAGTGTCAACTCAGGTCGGGAAGCGGCCATGAGTTGACACTTTTATGCTTATTTGGCCATCAATGTTGGGATGCCATCGTCTCTAATGATATACTAAAGCTAAATGAGAGATGTTAACAGGAGGTAAGGATAGATGGGAGAAAAAATAGGTTTTGTCGGTACAGGTGTGATGGGCTCTTCGATGGTTCGTCATCTCCTAAATGCTGGGCACGAAGTCCATGTTTACAATCGCACCAAAAGTAAGACGGATTCACTGATTGAAGCAGGAGCTGTCTGGCAAGATTCACCGGGCGAGGTCATGAAACAAACCAATGTGATTATCACGATTGTGGGATATCCAACAGATGTTGAAGAGACTTATTTTGGGGAAAACGGCATTATTGAAGCCGCTAAACCCGGTGACATCCTGATTGATATGACAACGAGTAAGCCGAGTTTGGCGGTTAAAATTCATGAGGCTGCTAAAGAAAAACAAGTCGAATCATTGGACGCCCCGGTTTCCGGTGGTGATAAGGGGGCTAAGAACGGAACCTTGACAACGATGGTCGGTGGTAATGAGTCAGCTTTTGACAAAGTTAAAGATATTTTGGATGTCTTTTCCAGCAAAGTTATGTTGCAAGGACCAGCAGGAAGTGGTCAACATACAAAAATGGCGAATCAAATAATGATTGCCGGTACCATGACAGGAATGACCGAACTGATGGTATATGCGAAGGCTGCCGGTTTGGACGTGGAACGTGTTATTGAACAGGTGGGGTCGGGTGCGGCGGGAAACTGGTCACTCGAAAACTATTCCCCACGTATTTTAAGCAATGATTATTCACCAGGTTTTTTCGTAAAACATTTCATCAAGGACCTCAAGATTGCACTTGAGGAAGCTGAAGCATTAGGGGTTGATTTGCCGGGCACGAAATTGGCAAAAGACCTCTATGAAAGATTAGCTGACAAAGGATTCGAAAATGACGGTACACAAGCTTTAATTAAACTCTGGTGGGATGAGTGATTTTTGAAAAAAATTAATGCGATACCCGAGAATTAATGCTAGAATGGTAAAGAAGTCAGTCTGGAAAGGGGAAAAATTATGAAACCTTCACAATTATCAGCAATCATCCGACGACTAGAAGTGATGATGGAAGACGACGGAGAAATTGAAGTTCGTCGCTTTGAGAAAGACGGCAACGAGCGCTGCGTTGTAAAATATAACCGTGAATCCCAAATGTTTGAACTAGAAGAGCATGCAAGTGATCAAACGTATCAATTTGATGATTTAGATTTAGTCGCAATTGAAATTTTCGAATTGTTGCAAGACTAAACTATTGGAAAGAGGGGTGGAACGAAGGTTCCGCTCCTTTTAATATACAAAAGTGGAGGGGGATGCACATGGTACCGACGATAAAGATAGGCTTATTAGGTTTTGGAACAGTGGGAAGTGGTGTCTATCACATGCTGACTGAAAACAAAACAAAAATTGCGCAAAAAAAACATGTATGTTTTGAAGTCAGTAAAATTTTAGTGGGAAATATATCCAAATATCAATCAGAAATCGAAAAAGGGTTACCCATTACCACAGAATTTTCCGAAATTCTGGCAGACAACAGTATCGAAATTGTTGTAGAAGTTATGGGAAGTGCAGAAACCGCACGGGAGTATATTATTCAATCGCTTGAGGCCGGCAAGAATGTGGTGACGGCCAATAAAGACGCCTTGGCACTATATGGTGATGAGTTGACTCGAATTGCGAAAGAAAATGGAAAAGATTTATTATTTGAAGCCAGTGTTGCTGGTGGAATTCCCATTATCCGGACCTTAACAGACAGCTACATTGCTGATAATATCCAAGAAATCAGTGGCATCATTAATGGCACGACAAATTTTATTATCAGCCGCATGAATGACGAAAAAGAAAGTTACCAAGAAGCGCTGGCATTAGCTCAAGAACGCGGATTTGCGGAAGCAGACCCGACAGGCGATGTAGAGGGGCTGGATGCAGCCCGCAAGTTGATTATTTTGGTTAAATTGGCGTTCGGGTACCGTTTAGCCATGAGCGATTTTCCCATCGAAGGTATCACGCATGCTACCCTGGAGGATTTTGCAGCGGCAGAGGCACTTGGCTATACCCTCAAATTGATAGGAACCGCGAAGAGAATGAACAACGACTTCCAGGCACGGGTGGGTATGCATTTGATTCCCACTTCGCATCCTTTGGCAATGGTTAAAAATGAGTATAATGGTGTCTTTGTAAAAGGTGAAGCTATTGGAGAAACCATGCTTTACGGACCTGGTGCTGGAAGTTTACCCACAGCCAATAGTGTCGTCTCCGATATTTTAACCGTGAGCGATCATATAAGTGGCCATCAGACAGGGAAGTTTATGCCCCTAATTTCTGAAAATCACGAATGGCACAAACCGGAAACGTTATTTTTGGATGCTTTACTAAGGGTAAAAAATAATGAAAGCTTGCTTGCTGCTTTGCAATCTGCGCATCTTTCATTTAAACCTCACGGTAAACATTATCTTATGTTATTTGGCATCTCCGAAAGCCAATTAACAGATTTACAGGATTTAGATGAAATAGAAGCTATTTTTAGAAAGTTATAAAGAGGATGATATTATGACACGTATTCTTGTACCGGCAACATCTGCTAATCTGGGCCCTGGGTTTGATTCGTTTGGAGTAGCTGTCTCTTTATATTTGGAACTTGAGATACTGGAGCCTGCTGATGAATGGCACATCGCTCATGAATTGGAAGGTGATATTCCAACAGATGTTACGAATCTCATTATCCAGACTGCATTGGAAATCGCACCGGATTTACAACCGCATAAATTAAAAATGACTTCGGAAATCCCCTCAGCTCGTGGATTAGGGAGTAGTTCAGCTGCCATTGTAGCAGGGATCGAATTGGCTAACCATCTTGATGGCCTGAATATGTCAGCAGACGAAAAAATTCAGATTGCTTCTAGAATCGAAGGACATCCTGACAATGTCATGCCTGCTATCGTGGGGGACTTTGTTGTGGGAGCGATTATTGAAAAACATGTTTATTGGAAACAAATTTCATTTCCAGAAGCGGTAATGGTCACAACCATTCCAAATCGCGAGCTAAAGACCACTGAAAGCAGATCGGTCCTACCGAATAACTTAGCGTTCGGGGATGCTGTTCAAGCGAGCAGTATTGCCAATATTTTATTGGCTTCCCTCCAACAAGGGGATTTGGCTATGGCAGGGAAACTGATGGAGCATGATATGTTCCATGAACCATACCGTAGTACCTTAATTTCGGAAGTAGAGCATATCAGAAAAATAGGTCATGAAGAAAAAGCTTTTGGCACGTACTTGAGTGGTGCAGGCACAACGGTTTTGACGGTTGTTGCTCCAGAATACACGGAAGCATTTGTAAAACGTGTGAAAAATGAATTGCCTGACTGCCTCGTACAACAAACGACAGTGGATAAAGAAGGCGTTCGCATCGTACAAGGAGAGTAAACGTTTCGTTCACTCTCCTTGTATTTCTTTGCTATTCTTCTATAATAAAGGTAAAATAAAATGCTTGATGTGAAATGACAGAGGAGAGTATATGCTAGAAAATTTTAAACCAACATGGATGGTGGAAAGTATCTATCAAATTTCACCAGAAAAACTAAAGAAACACCAAATTAAAGCTGTATTTGCAGATTTGGATAACACCTTGGTTGCCTGGAATAATCCGAATGGGACGCCTGAGTTGCTTGCCTGGATTGAGGAAGTAAAAGCAAGCGGAATTCCAGTTGTGATTGTCTCAAATAACAAAGACAAGAGAATTAAGGTAATAGCAGATCATTTGGGCTTATATTATATCGCCCGGGCATTTAAACCTTCAAAAATTGGGTATAGGAGAGCTGCCAAGAAAGTTAATTTCCCCTTGGAAAACTGCGTTATGGTTGGTGATCAGTTAATCACGGATATTCAAGGTGCCAACCGCGCAGGGGTCCGCAGCATTCTGGTTCGACCAATCATTGAATCGGATGCATGGAATACCAGTATTAACAGATTTTTCGAACGGTTTATTATGCGGCATTTGTTACATAAAGACCCTGATATGAAATGGAGGAACGAACTTGACTGAAGAAGAATTATTTTGTATTGGCTGTGGAGCCAAAATCCAAACCGAAAACTCTGATGAACGAGGATACACTCCTAAAAGTGCGCTCGCAAAAGGTTTGGAAACAGGTCAAATATTATGCCAACGTTGTTTCCGTCTCCGTCACTATAATCAACTTGAAAAAGTTGAAGCAACAGACGATGAATTCCTCGCGATGCTAAATAGTATCGGTGATGAAGATGCGTTGGTAGTTAAAGTTGTTGATATTTTTGATATGTACGGCAGTATGATTCCTGGTTTGCATCGTTTTGTTGGTAAAAACCCTATTTTATTGGTAGGGAACAAAGTGGATGTTTTGCCAAAATCGGTCAAACATTCACGTGTTAAACATTGGATGATGAAACAAGCACATGCCGCTGGTTTGAGACCTGTTGATGTCATGTTGGTGAGTGGTAAAAAGGCAACTTATATTGATGACTTGCTGAAAATGATTGAGGATTTGCGCGAAGGACGCAACGTTTACGTTGTTGGCGTTACAAACGTTGGTAAATCGACGATTATGAACCAAATCATTAAAGCGGCCACTGGAAATAATGAAGATGTTATTACGACATCCAGATTCCCAGGGACTACTTTAGATCAAATTCGTATTCCATTGGATGATGGCACGAGTTTAATTGATACGCCGGGGATTATTCACCGTCATCAAATGGCCCATGTATTATCTGAAAAGGATTTACATCTTGTGTCTCCTCAAAAAGAATTGAAACCTATGAATTATCAATTAAATCCAGGACAAACTTTATTCTTGGGAGCTATTGCACGTTTTGATTATATTTCCGGAGAGCGGGCTTCATTCACCAGCTATTTTTCAAATGATTTGAAAATCCATCGTACCAAATTGGAAAAAGCGGATGAATTCTACGCTAAGCATAAAGGTGGCTTACTGCAGCCACCAAGTGAAGCGGATCTTGATGATTTCCCTAAATTGGTTAGACGTGAATTTTTCATTAAAGAACCATCTGATATCGTCTACTCAGGATTAGGATGGATTTCAGTCCATCAACCAGGAAAAATAGCCGTTTGGGTACCGGAAGGCGTTGACGCGGTTATCCGCGAACCAATTATATAGAATTGAGGAAAATTATGGAATTAAGAGGAAAGCAAAAACAATTTTTAAAGAAAGAAGCGCATCATCTACAACCTATTATCCAAATCGGAAAAGCAGGTTTGTCCGATGAAATCATTCGTTTGATTGATGAAGCTTTGGAAAAACGTGAATTAATCAAGATTAACCTATTGCAAAATACAGATGAAGTTGCTTCTGACGTCGCTTCTGAGGTTGCGGAACGAATTGATGCGACTGTCGTACAACAAATCGGTAAAACAATCATTTTCTTCCGTGAATCTACTAAAGAGAAATATCAAAATATTTCTGTAAAAGTTAAAAAGATCTAACATCAGAAAGGTGAATGGCATGGTCAATCTATTAAACGTGGTCGATAAGCTTGATTTCTTTGTACTCGCCGAGACCGAACCGCTTGAGATAATGCCTGAACGGAGACGTGTCGGCATTTTGGGAGGGACGTTTAATCCGCCTCATCTTGGTCATCTTATCATGGCTGAACAAGCTGGGAAGCAACTCGGGCTTGATAAAGTCTGTTTTATGCCCGATGCCGAGCCACCGCATGTCGATCGTAAGCCATTCATCGCCGGGAAACACCGGGCTGAAATGGTAAGGCGCAGTATTTCCGGAAACGCCTTGTTTGAACTGGAGGACATCGAATTAAAGCGAGGCGGAAAAAGCTATACTTTTGAAACGATGAAAGAACTGACGGCTAAAAACCCTGATACCGACTATTATTTCATCATCGGTGGAGATATGGTTGAATACTTGCCTAAGTGGTATCGAATCGATGAATTGGTCACCATGGTCAACTTTGTTGGCGTGGCTAGACCAGGTTATCCTAAGACGAGCGCTTACCCGATTATTTGGGTAGATTCCCCGGAAGTTGCCATCAGTTCAACGGAAATTCGTAAAATGGTTAAAAACGGGCAATCCATTCGTTATGTCGTTCCTGAAGAGGTCGAGCAATACATTATGGAAGAGGGGCTGTACCTTGACTAACCGTTATACGAATTGGGAACGTGAGGCGCTTCTGGAGGCAGTCTTTAAGCGTGTAAAAAAATCTCGTTATGCGCATATTCTGCGTGTGGAAGAAAAGGCCATTGCGCTGGCAGAACAATACGGGGCTGATGTAGAAGCCTGCCAATTAGCAGCTTTATTGCATGATTACGCCAAGGATATGCAGCGTGAGGAAATAGAAGAGATTAAAAAAAATGCCAAGATTGATGAGGAAATGTTGGCATTTGGCAGTGAGATCTGGCATGGACCAGCTGGGGCATATTTTGCCAAGGAAACTTTCGGGATTAAAAATCCTGAAGTACTGGAAGCTATTTATCAACACACTATTGGTGGCGTTGAGATGAGCCTGGTTGGGAAAGTCTTGTTTATCGCGGATTACATCGAAGAGGGCCGTACATTCCCGGGCGTAGAACGGGCACGGGAGCTGGCCGAAACCAATCTTGATGCAGCAGCATTATATAAAATTAAGCAAACATTGATTCATCTAGTGAACCAGGAGAAATTAATTTACCCGGGAACCTTGACGGTATATAATCAGTGGGTGCAAAAAATGGAGGGTTAATAATTTGAATAGTGAACAAATTTTAGAAGTTGTCGTTAAAGCAGCCGATGACAAATTGGCTGAAAATATCGTAGTTATGGACGTACGGGGTCTGACTTCCTTAGGGGACTATTTTGTCGTGATGAATGGTCGCAACGAGCGTCAAATGGGCGCAATTGTTGATGGCATTGTGCAATCCGTTCACAAAAACAATATCGAAGTAAAAAATCAGGAAGGAAAAGATTCAGGTGCGTGGACGTTGATCGATTTGAATGATGTTATAGTCCATGTTTTCAGTTCTGATGAACGCTCCTACTATAATTTGGAGAAACTATGGAGTGACGCACCATTAGTGGATATTTCTGAATGGACTAATGAACAATGAGTTACCAAATCTTCTCCTATTTTTATGATAAGGTGATGGATCAATCTGTTTATGATGATTGGATGGCATATATCGAAAAATACCGCCCAAATGCGACAGGACTGGATATTCTGGAACTCGCTTGCGGAACAGGTCAAGTAGCCGTTCAGCTAGCCAAAGCCGGACACCATGTAACGGGGTTCGACCTTTCAGAAGATATGTTGGTCTTGGCGCAAGAACGGATGACAACTGAGGGTGTTGCTTTTGAACTTTTACAGGGAGATATGCGCGAATTGGCTGATATTGGACAGTACGATGTCTGCACGTGTTTTTCTGACTCCTTATGTTATCTTAGCGAAGAAAGTGACTTAGAAGCTGTTTTTGAGGGTGTTTATGCGAATTTGAATAAGGACGGCTTGTTCTTGTTTGATGTTCATTCATTATTCCAGGTGGACCACGTTTTTCCTGGTTATCAATATATTTATCAGGATGAAAAGGACGTTTTCCTTTGGGAGAGCTTTGAAGGGGAAACAGCGCATTCCGTTGAACATCTCCTGACATTTTTTGTTGAGAACGAGGACGGCTCTTTCAAAAGGTTGCAGGAATTGCATGAAGAACGTGTTTTCGAAATAAAAATTTATAAAAAATTACTTGAAAAAGCCGGTTTTAAAAAAGTGGAGATAACAGCTGACTTTGGTCGCGAAGCTGTTACAGAAACGAGTCCACGTTGGTTCTTTGCTTGTCAAAAATAAACCATTAACGAAGGAGGAAGCGATGAAAAGTTGTGGCGTTATTGCAGAGTATAACCCTTTTCATAACGGCCATCGTTTCCAATTAGAAGCTGCCCGGAAAAATTCGGGAGCAGAGGTGATGGTTGTAGCGATGAGTGGCAATTTTACACAACGCGGCGAACCGGCTATTTTCGATAAATGGCAACGTGCTAGAACGGCGCTGGAAAATGGTGCGGATCTTGTTTTGGAACAATCCATCCTCGGTAGCGTGCAGGCCACGGATTTCTTTGCCAAAGCGGGCGTACGGTTGCTTCAGCAAGTAGGATGCAACTTTATATCGTTCGGGGCGGAAAATGGTTCCTCGGATGAATTTGATGCGTTAGCGAAGCAATTGGTTGAACAACAAAGTCAAATCAATGAAAAATTCCGAGATTTACGCAATGATGGCCGGACCTATGCAGCCCAAATGAGTGATGCTATTGAAGCAGCGGTTGGGAAGGTAAACATTCATTTATCTGAACCGAATAATCAGTTGGCGCTTGCTTACTTGCAAGAAAATATTCTATACAAGCAACCGATGCAGCCCTTTGTGATTCAGCGAATGGGGGCAGGGCATAATGATCGGGATGGAGATGAATCCAAACAAGCAAGTGGCACCCATATCCGTTCATTGCTCCTGAAAAATGATTATGGTAACCTGGATTTATGGGTTCCTGACAGTCATTTGTTGCGGAAGGGAAAAGCTATTAGTTGGGAAGATTTCTGGCCGTATTTGAAATACCAGCTCCTTATCCAGGATACAAATCAGCTGCGGAATATTTATCAAATGGAAGAGGGAATTGAGTTCCGTTTGAAAAAATTCATTTCGGAAGCTGCGTCTTTTGCTGAATTTATGCATATGGTTAAAAATAAACGCTGGACGTGGGTAAGGTTACAAAGGCTGTGTCTTTATATTTTGCTTGGTGTGACGCGAGCAGAAGTTGAACACTATTTTAGTGAAATTCCGCCCGTAAGGATATTGGGTTTTAATGAAATCGGAAAACGTTATTTGAATCAAATAAAAAATCAAGAAACGTTTACTTTTATTACAAATATTAATAAAAAAACAGCTGAAAAATTAGTCGTGGAAATTCGTAGTGATGCTGTCTATGCCTTAAAAGGTGACAAAGAGCAGAATTTCAGGCGTTCGCCAATTATTATTCTTTAACCTGTCAAACTTTTCATAAGGTTGTAAAGGAAAATACATTGACAAACAATTTTTTCACTAGTATAATTCAATTTGTTATTTTAGGGGTGAAGGAAATGAAGTGGACCTTAAAAGAAATCCAAGAACATCGTGGTGAACCGGTATATTTCACTGAAATAGTAAACCGGGAAGCAGCATTGATGGAGAGGGATAAAGAAATCCTGGCAGTCTCAGATATTAAAGCAACTGGTTTTCTATTGTATGAAAATCGTTCCGTACTTGCCAATTTCCAGATCGATTACACGATCACCCTACCTTCGTCTCGTTCTTTGGAACCTGTGGAAGTAACGTTCAATGTTCCAATTTTTGAAACGTATGTGGAAGATGAAATGAATTTTGAAGGATCGAATGATCCGGAAGATGTCATTATTCCAATTGAGGACGGTATGGTGGACTTAGTGCCAGCTATCGAAGATAATATCTTGCTCAATATTCCAACTCAAGTTTTGAGTGAAGAAGAGCGCCAATCAAGCCACATGCCACAAGGCAGTAATTGGAGTGTTGTGACGGAAGACGACCTCGAGCAACAAAGGGCGAAGGAAAAAGAAGAAACAATCGACCCACGTTTAGCGGGCCTGAAAGCTCTTCTGAAAGACGAAGAAAACTTAGATTGATGCTTGAATGTCGATAAATCGGCAAACAATACAGGGAGGTGTAAGGAAATGGCAGTACCTAAAAGAAGAACATCTAAAGCACGTAAAGCAAGAAGACGTACGCACTTCAAATTGGAAATACCAGGCATGACAGCTTGCCCAAATTGTGGTGAGTTCAAAAAAAGCCATCACGTGTGTGCTTCATGCGGTCAATATGACGGCAAAGAAGTTGTTTCAAAAGAAGCTTAATCAGCTTTCTAATCTTTAAAAAATGGACCGGGGGACATTGCGTCTGCCGGCTTTTTTGTGTTTATAATTTGCGATATTCCACTTCCCAAATGAATATAAGCGGACATGTTTAACAGGTTTAGACATTAGAAGATGCAATTTAGGGCTGATTCGTTGTAAAATGAAAGTAAGATATAATATGTGAGGAAGTGGTTGAGTGAACAATTTTGATTTATTCGAAATATTTTTATACGTTTTTCCGATTATACAAATCGTCCTTATTCAATTATTTTTCAGGCCGTATCTCCAATACAAGGATTATTTTAGGTTGTCGGTGGCAGATACCCTCATCCCCATTCTTTTGGTTGGTATTCATATTCTCAGTGTTCGTTGGCTAGCGTTCAGTTTGCTCCCTTATTATTTGTTTGCGATATTTTCGTTAGGATTAGTCCTGGCCCTTTATTTTGAAAAATCCGCATATCAATTCTCTAAAGGGAAAGTTTTTTCAATCATTATGAAAGCAGCCTTTGTGGTTGGGTTTGTAATGTACTATATTATTGTAATTGCACGCTTGATACAGTTAGCGCGCGGTTAACTTTAGGAGGAGGGTTAGAGTGAAAGTACTGTTGTATTCTGAAGGGTTGCGTTTAATAGAAAACTCAGGGCTTGGAAAGGCAATCGAGCACCAAAAAACAGCACTCGATTCTGCCGGCATCCCCTACACGATCGAGTCAAAGGATGAATTTGACTTGGTCCATATCAATACTTATTTTCCAAAATCCTTATTATTCGCCCGTAAAATGAAAAGAAAAGGTATCCCAGTCGTCTATCATGCCCACTCTACGGAGCAGGATTTTCGGAATTCATTCCGCTTTTCAAATGTGTTAGCGCCTTATTTTGAAAAATGGATTGTTCACTGTTATAACCAAGGTGATGTTGTTGTGACCCCAACCCAGTATTCAAAAGATTTATTGGAACAGTCCGGGGTTAAGCCTCCTATTTATCCCATTTCCAATGGTATTGACCTGAGTTATTATGAAACAACTCCTAAAATGAGACAAACTTTCCGGGAAACGTATCACTATACAGAAGAGGATAAAGTGGTAATGGCGGTTGGGCATTATATCAAGAGAAAAGGTATTTTAGATTTTGTCGCTTTAGCAAAACGTTTACCCCAAGTTAAGTTTATCTGGTTTGGATATACCAGTATGATGGAAATTCCCCGAGAAATCCAAGAAGCCGTAAAAACGAAATTACCTAACCTGGTTTTTGCTGGATATGTTCCCGCCGAAGAGTTGCGTAACGCTTACGCCGGCTCTGATTTATTTCTGTTCCCCACTTATGAAGAGACGGAAGGCATTGTCCTCTTGGAAGCTCTAGCGATGAAACAAAATGTTTTGCTTCGTGATATTCCTATTTATAAAGAATACGAGGATCAAAAGCATGTCTATAAAGCACGGAATGTTGAGGGATTTGAAAAAATTATTGAAAAACTTTTCAATAAAGAAATTCCGACACTGGTTGATCAAGGCTTTGCTGAGGTAAAAAAACGTGATATCACATATGTTGGCAAACAATTGGCAGCACTTTATGTCCACGTACTCGCTCAAAATGAAGAAGTATTGGGAAATGGCCCCACCACGTAAGCAACCACTCTTAAACACCGCTGATATGCATTTTATAAAGCAACTTCGAGTTTTATTGACTCAGAGTTGCTTTTTTTTGTTAATTTTTAGATAATTGGTGGTGAGAAGTGGGGGATTGTGGTAGACTAAAAACAAGTTGGAGGATTGGGGTGATTTCTCATGCTAATGGGTGAATACAAGCACAATATGGATGCTAAAGGCCGTATCATCATGCCAGCTAAATTCCGTGAAGAGTTAGGTGCACGTTTTATCCTGACCAGGGGATTGGACGGCTGTTTGTTTGGCTACCCGATGGCGCAATGGGAAATACTCGAAGAAAAAATGAAAAACCTCCCTCTGGCTAAAAAAGATGCCCGCGCTTTTGTACGTTTTTTCTACTCTGCCGCAATAGAAGCGGAGATTGATAAACAAGGGCGAATCAATATTCCTAAAAATTTAGTAGATTACGCAAAGATTGAAAAAGAATGTCGCGTTGTCGGTGTTTCAGATCGCATTGAGATTTGGAGCAGTGATAAATGGGAAGCTTTCGCTGAAGAGGCTGAAGAGACATTTGAAGATATTGCTGAAAATATGATTGACTTTGGATTGTAGGTGGAAAAGAATGTCAGAATTTGAACATTATAGTGTGCTGTTGGATGAGTCTATCGAGGGCTTAGCAATCAAACCTGATGGGGTATATGTTGATTGTACCCTTGGTGGTGCTGGTCACAGCCGTAAGATACTTGAAAAATTAAGTTCCGAAGGTCATTTGTATGCATTTGACCAGGACCGTGTAGCTATTGAAAATGCTGAAAAAGAATTAAAATCATATATTGAAAAAGGGCAAGTAACCCTTATAAAATCAAATTTCCGTCATATTAAAGAAGAACTCGCAGACCGAAATGTCTTTGGTGTGGACGGTATTTTATATGACTTGGGTGTTTCTTCCCCACAGTTGGATGAAGCAGAACGCGGTTTTAGTTACCGTTTTGATGCTGCTTTGGATATGCGGATGGACCAAGACCAAACGTTGACAGCGTATACAGTCGTAAACGAATGGCCCTATGAACAATTAGTGAAAATATTTTATCGCTACGGCGAAGAAAAATTCTCGAAACAAATTGCCCGTCGCATAGAAAAATTGAGAGCTGAAAAGCCAATCGAAACAACAGGAGAATTAGTTGATATCATCCGTGATAGCATCCCAGCCCCTGCCAGAAGAAAAGGCGGGCATCCTGGAAAACGAATTTTTCAGGCCTTACGTATCGCCGTAAACGATGAACTTGACGCAATATCAGACTCGCTGGAAGATGCACTGGAACTCTTAAACATTGGTGGACGAATTAGTGTCATTACTTTCCAATCTTTAGAGGACCGCATTGTGAAGACCATGTTTAAAGAAGCGTCTTCAAAAGAAGATATTCCCGCAAACTTGCCGATCCTTCCATCGGAAATGGAACCGGATTATAAATTGGTTAACCGGAAGCCTATTCTACCAAGCGACCAAGAACTAGACGAAAATAGACGTTCGCAAAGCTCCAAATTACGTGTGATTGAACGCCGACATAAATCAGATAAATAATTGAAATCAGAAAGGAGTGTAGTCTGTGGCAACTCCAGAATATGCTAAAGATTTGTTTGACCAAGCGATAGAGGTTCAAAACCCCCATCCCCAGCAGATACCATATTCCCCAGCCGTTTCTGAGCCGAAAATCAAAACGCGTCCTTTGGCCAAAGAAATCGCTACCTTGGCGGTAATCCTGTTTACAGCACTTATTCTCGTTTTTTCTAGTTTGATTACCCAGGTAACGATTTCAAACCAAAGCAGACAACTACAGGACTTGCAGGACCATAACATGATCGTTTCAACGGAGAATGACAACTTAAGTCAAGAAGTCCAAGAACTATCACGTTACAATCGGATTATGGAAATTGCAGAATCAATGGGTTTGGAAATGAATGAAGCTAATGTGAGGAATGTAACACGATGAAGAACCAAAACAATCCACAAAAAAATAGACGCAACATGACGCGTGTGATGATGCTTCTGACTGGATTGGTGTTCCTCCTGTTTGTTTTTCGTTTTACATTTATCATGATGACAAAAACGGTAAATGGTGAAAACTTAAGTGAACGGATCGATGACTTGTATACCAGGAGTAGTATTCTACCTGCAAAAAGAGGGGCCATCTATGATATTGGTGGCAATCCGATTGCTCTAGATGCTACTTCTTATTCGTTAATCGGCGTTTTGACCGACAAATGGAGTGAAGATGAGGATACACCTAATCACATTGTTGATAAAGAAAAGACAGCAGAAGCATTGGCGAAACATATCGATATGAGTCGGGAAGAAATCCTGCGAATCATTAGCCAACCAAATGTTGACCAAGTTGAATTTGGTATGGCCGGTTCAGATTTATCTTATGGGGTCAAACTGAAAATTGAAGAAGAAAAATTACCAGGAATTGTTTTTGAAGAAACGCCGTCGCGTCTCTATCCGAATGGGGTTTTTGCATCTCATCTAGTAGGCTATGCCACTATTGATGAAAAAGCTAAAACAGAAGGTGAAGCCGTTTTGACGGGACAAATGGGTGTTGAAGAAGCTTACAATGAAATCCTTAAAGGGGTGGACGGAGAAGTTATTCAACAACAAGATTCCTTGGGGTATGCATTACCGGGTGAAGAGATGGTCGTAGATGAACCGACAGATGGAAAAGACATTTATCTAACTTTAGATCGTCGGCTACAAACTTATCTGGAATCCTTAATGACAAAAGTATATGAAGAAGCAGAACCGGAATCAATGGTTGCCATGCTGGTTGATCCAAAAACCGGTGCTATTATGGCTGCAACGCAAAGACCTACCTTTAACGCTACCACCATGGAAGGAATTGACCTTAAATGGCAAAATCTGTTAGTGGAAGAAACCTTTGAACCAGGCTCCACTTTTAAGGTTTTGACCGTGGCAGCAGCTGTTGAAGAGGGCATATTTAATCCGAATGCGACTTATCAGTCCGGTTCAATCGCAGTTGAAGGCGGCATTATTTCAGACTATAACAAGATTGGTTGGGGCGAAATTTCTTATCTGGAAGGATTTGCAAGGTCAAGTAACGTGGCGGTTGTAAAGCTAATCGAACAGATGGGTTTTGATGTTTGGGAATCTTACATGAAAGCTTTTGGGATTACAACGCCTACTGACTCTGGCTTAGCAAATGAAGCAGTGGGAAGTTACAACTATAATTACCCGCTTGAGAAGGCCAATACTTCTTTTGGACAAGGCGTAACGATTACACCTTTCCAATTGGTTCAAGCCTTTACTGCAATTGCAAACAATGGAAAAATGATGAAATTACATTACATTGATAAAATCGTGGACCCAAAAACGGGTGAAGTTAAAAAAACAGAACCTGAAGAAGTATCATCACCGATATCAAAAGAAACGGCCGATACAGTTTTGAAATATTTGACTGAAGTTGTCTATGCGGATTATGGGACAGCGTCCGCTTACCAAATCGACAACGCAAAAGTTGGTGTGAAAACCGGTACAGCTGAATTGGTTAATCCTGACTCTGGGCACTATTATACAGGCACCTATGAATATCTTTACTCGACTGTAGGTTTTGCACCGATTGAAGATCCCGAATATATTCTGTACGTTACTTTAAAATTGCCTAAAAATAATGAACAAAAATTATTTGTCGATTATTTATCGGATGTCTTCAATCCTTTGATGACCCGGGCGATTTCCTATGCAGAACTCGGTGAGAGTACAAGTGAAGATAAAGTAGAAATAGAAATTCCCATGGTGACAAATATGAACAAAACGGAAGCGGTCGAGCAGCTTCAAGCTAATGGGTTTAGTGCCATCACAGTCATCGGGAACGGGAGTCGTGTTGTCCAACAATATCCAGTCGAAGATACCACTTCAATTCTAAATCAAAGAATTATTTTGATGACGGAAGGTGCCATGACGATGCCGGATATCCGTGGTTGGTCGAAGGATGATGTATTAAAAATCTCTGAAGTGACTGGTGTGACATTTGAATTCGAGGGAGAAGGATATGTCGTCCATCAATTCTTAAATCAAGGATCAGTTTTAAATCCTGAAGATTCGGTTAAAATCATTTTAGAATAAACAACGATAAGCTATAATGCTTAGGATAATTACATTAAAAACGAGGAGGAATCGGTATGCAATGGACCGAAATGCTTTTACCGTTAGCATTTAGTTTTGCGTTGACGATCAGTATCATGCCTATCTTTATTGGCTATTTGAAAATGCGCCAATTTGGGCAAACAACACGTGAAGAGGGGCCTTTATGGCATGAAGTCAAGAGTGGTACGCCAACCATGGGTGGGGTCATCTTTATATTAGCAGCTGCCCTTATCTTGATTGGGATGGCTCTTTGGAAAGATGTCTTTAATTTCACGACAATGATGCTACTGTTCGTCCTTTTATTCTTTGCATTAATTGGATTTTGGGATGATTTTATTAAAGTATTCAAGAAACAAAATGAGGGTTTAACTTCCAGGCAAAAATTTATGGCACAGTTAGTTGGCTCAGCAATATTTGTGCTCTTGTTTTCCCTGAGTGGCGCAGACCCAGTCATCACATTACCATTTATTGGAGACGTTCAAAACTGGGTGTTATTTACTATTTTCACCATGATTTGGATTACCGGCTTTTCCAATGCCGTTAACCTAACAGATGGACTAGATGGTTTGGTTGCTGGAACCGCAACGATTGCTTACAGCGCTTATGCTTATATCGCTTATCTACAAAATCAACTTGAGGTTTTGTTATTTTGTTTAGTCATTATCGGTGGATTGGTTGGCTTTTTCTTCTTCAATAAGAAACCAGCCAAAATTTTCATGGGTGATGTCGGTTCGCTTGCTCTGGGAGCAAGTTTAGCAGTTGTTGCTTTAGCCCTTCGACAAGAATGGAGTTTGTTGCTTATCGGTCTGGTGTTTGTTATCGAAACCGCCAGTGTGATTTTGCAAGTCACTTCATTTAAATTGAGAGGTAAGCGAATTTTCAAGATGAGCCCGATTCATCATCACTTTGAAATGAGTGGTTGGAGTGAATGGCGCGTAGTCATCACTTTCTGGCTGGTCGGTTTAGTAGCAGCAATCATTGGTCTGTTGACAGTTGTTTGATGGAGGAAATCATATGGTAAAACATACACGTTATGAAAATAAAAAAGTATTAGTTCTAGGACTCGCACTGAGTGGATTTCATGCAGCAAAATTGTTGCATGAGCTCGGGGCTATGGTCACAGTGAATGATTCTAAACAATTAGCTGATAATCCGGATGCACAGGAATTAATTGCATCCGGTATTCGTGTTATATCGGGCTATCACCCAGTCGATTTGTTGGATGAGTCATTTTCTTATATTGTCAAAAATCCTGGAATTCCTTATTCCAATGAAATGGTAAAGCGTGCTCAGGAACTGGGTATCCCCGTTTTTACCGAAGTAGAATTAGCCTATGAGATTATGGATGCGTCTTTAGTTGCCGTGACTGGTTCGAATGGTAAAACAACTACGACCACAATGATTCACGAAATCTTGAAAGCGGATCGCCAAAAAGGAAAAGCCCATAAGGCAGGGAATATTGGTATTCCAGCTTCCACCATTGCAAATGAGGCGGGTATGGATGACGATATCATTATGGAATTATCAAGTTTTCAATTGATGGGGATTGATACCTATCACCCTCATATTGCCGTGATTACAAATATCGTTTCTTCCCACCTGGATTATCACGGAACCAGGGAAGCATATGTTGAAGCGAAATGGCGTATTACGATGAATCAAACAGCAGAGGATTATCTCGTATTGAATTGGGATCAAGCTGAATTACAGGAATTATCCAAAAATGCGAAGGCACAGATTATTCCCTTTTCAAGAACACAGGTATTAACAAAGGGTGCTTATGTTCAGGATAAGTGGCTTTATTTTCAGGGTGAAAAAGTAATGCCCGTTGAAGCAATTGGTGTACCTGGTTCTCATAATGTTGAAAATGCCTTGGCAGCTATTGCGGTTGCAAAGTTAAAGGGTACTTCCAATGAAACCATTATCGCAGCCTTATCAACATTTGGCGGCGTTAAACACCGCATTCAATACGTAACTGAAATAGAAGGCCGATTATTCTACAACGATTCCAAATCAACGAATATCACAGCTGCACAAACCGCTTTAAATAGTTTCCCGGACAAAGGGATTGTCTATCTCGCAGGCGGGCTGGACCGGGGAAATGCTTTTGATGAGCTCGTACCCAGTCTAAAAAACGTAAAAACCATGATTTTATTTGGTGAAACAAAAGAAAAACTTCGTGATGCTGCAGAAAAAGCAGGTGTTTCTCACGTTATTGAAACAGAAGATGTCGCAACTGCAGTCCCAGAAGCTTTTGCAAGCAGTAAACCAGGAGATGTCATTCTCTTGTCGCCCGCGTGTGCAAGCTGGGATCAATATAAAAACTTTGAAGTTCGCGGAGATGTATTTATCAAAGCTGTGACTGAATTGAAACAAAAACAAGAGGAGAGATGACGTGAAAATTCTACTATCAGGCGGAGGTACTGGGGGGCACATCTATCCAGCACTTGCCCTCATGCGTCGCATCAAATCTATCCAACCGGATGCAGAGTTTTTGTATGTCGGAACTGAACGCGGATTGGAAAGCACAATCGTCCCGAAAGCGGGAGTCCCTTTCCGGTCTGTAGAAATTCAGGGATTACGACGTTCTCTCTCTCTGGAAAATTTTAAAACGATTTATTTGATGTTGACCAGCGTGCAAAAATCAAAAAAAATCATCAAGGACTTTCAACCGGATGTGGTTATAGGTACCGGAGGATATGTATGTGCTCCCGTCTTGTACGCCGCTTCAAGGTTGGGTATTCCAACCGTTATCCATGAACAAAATTCTGTGGCCGGGGTAACAAATAAATTTTTGGCGCGTTTTGTAAACCGCATTGCCATCTGTTTCGAGGATGTCCGGGATGATTTTTCAAAATACGGTGATAAAGTTGTTTACACGGGCAATCCCCGAGCGCAAGAAGTGGCCGAAGGAATTGATATTGCCTCTCTTGTGGATTATGGACTTAAGGATACTCTGCCAACCGTCCTTGTCTTTGGCGGTAGCCGAGGAGCAGAGAAAATCAATCAGTCGATGATTGAAGCGGCTTCTTCTTTCGAAGGCAAAAAGATGCAGGCTATTTTGGTCTCGGGTGAGACCCATTATGATAAAATCAATACCCAAATCAGCAGTTTGGTTCCACAAGCGACCAATGTAAAGGTTGTTCCGTACATTGATAATATGCCTGCTTTATTTCGCAAGGTTGATTTAGTCGTTTGTCGAAGTGGCGCAACAACGTTAACCGAATTGACGGCTCTAGGAATTCCAAGCGTTTTAATTCCAAGCCCATACGTAACGGCAAACCATCAATTAAAAAATGCTGAAAGCTTAGCCAGAAATGGAGCAGCCTTTATTCTGGAAGAAACCGAGTTGAATGGAAATCGTTTATTTGAAATGATTGATGAATTGTTGTCCAGTCAATCAAAAAGAGAAAAAATGTCTACTCGGGCCATTGAGCTGGGAGTACCCGATGCTTCCGATCGCCTATTCAAAGTCATGCAGGAAATTATGTAACTCAGGTCGGAGGTGAGTGCAGCTTGAAATGGTTTAAATCCAACAAAGAAAATCAAAGAAAAAATCCACAACAGCCTGTCAAAAATTATCTTGGATTGTATGCAGGATTGACAATCGGATTGATGACAACCGCCTATTTAATTTCTCCATATGGGAAAGTAGGCGACATGTATGTGGAGGGAGACAGCATTGTCCCCGAGCAACTCATTTTGGATGCTTCAAAAATCACACAAAAGCAAACGGTGGTCGGTACATTAGTCAGCGAAGAAGCAATCGAAGCTGAGATCATAGCTGCCTTGCCGCAAGTAAAAAGTGTAAAAGTTCAATGGCAAAAATTGAATGATATAGTTCTGGAAATACAGGATTATGAAACGATTGCCTATTTAAATGATGCCAACGAATATAACAGTGTTCTGGAAAACGGCTTTATTGTGAATGAGGCACATAAAATTCCTATCGGTAACAAACCACTGCTCACTAAATTCGAGCAGGGTCCAATTTTGAATGAACTTATTGTTACTTTCAAAGAAATAAGCAAGGATATACAAAATAGCATTTCTGAGATTAAATACATGGGTACAAAAACGAATCCATACAAAATTTCGATTATGATGAACGATGGCAACCAGATTATCGCCAACATTACGGATTTTTCAAAAAAAATTGGCTATTACCCTGATATGCTCCAAAAGTTGGATGGAAAAAAAGGGACTTTTGATATGGAAGTAGGGGTATTTTTCACCCCGTTCAATAGCAAGGCTCAAGAAGAAATTGACATCGAAACAGATTCTCAAGAATAATTGAATTTTTCGTTGATTAATTGTGAAAAAACTTAAAAATAGTGTGCGGTTATGCTAAAATGGATAAGGTATAAACATTTTTACAAAAACAAGCAAACTTAAAAACGAAACAACATTGAACCGTCAATATCACAAAGGTCATTTTCGTTTTGTGCATGCATCAGTAAATGGAGGTTTCAATAAAAATGAAGAAACAAGGTTCGTTTGTCAGCCTGGATATTGGAACCACTTCAATAAAAGTAGTTGTGGCGGAATATGTAAACAATCAATTGAACGTTATTGGAGTAGGGAATGAAATATCTAAAGGACTTAACCGTGGCATAATTGTGGATATTGATGAAACAGTAGCATCGATTAAAAAAGCGGTTGAGCAAGCTGAGAAAAAATCAGGAAATAAAATTCAACAAGTTATTGTGGGAATCCCGGGTAATCAGATCAGTATTGAACCTTGCCACGGTATGTATGCTGTAGCGAGTGAAAATAAGGAAATCACAGATCGGGATGTTCAAAACGTTTTTGAAGCAGCACGAGTAAGATCCTTACCACCTGAAAGAGAAATAATTTCCGTCATTCCAGAAGAATTTATCGTGGATGGCTTTGACGGAATTCGTGATCCTCGTGGGATGATAGGTGTACGTTTGGAATTATATGCAAGTATGATTACAGGTCCAAAAACGATTGTCCATAACATCAAGCGTTGTGTGGAACGTGCAGGTTTGGTTATTCAAGATATGGTTGTCCAACCGTTGGCAATCTCAAGTATTGCCATGAACAGGGGCGAGCGCGATTTCGGAACGATTTTGATTGACATGGGTGGCGGCCAAACAACTGCCTCAGTCATGCATGATGATCAATTGAAATTCGTTTATGTCGATCCTGAAGGCGGCAATCTTGTGACCAAAGATATATCGATTATCTTAAATACGACGATGGAAAATGCGGAATATATCAAACGTGAATATGGCTATGCTATTCCGGAAGATGCCTCGGATGATGAATACTTTCAAGTACCTGTCATCGGCAAAGAAGATCCCGTTAAGGTTGATGAAAAATATTTATCAGAAATCATAGAAGCAAGAATTGTCCAAATTTTCACTACAATCAAAAAAGCGTTGGACCAAGTGGAGGCTCGCGAATTACCGGGTGGGATTGTCCTGACTGGTGGAGCGTCAGCTATTCCTGGAGTAATGGAGTTAGCTGAAGAAATCTTCGAGGTAAACGTAAAACTCTATATCCCAGAAGAAATGGGTATGCGGAACCCTATATTTGCTACAAGCCTGGGCTTGATCAAATATATGGGCGAGCAGGATGAAATCAATCTGGTTGCAAAAAAACGGGCTGGAAAATCTGTTCAGGAAGCACCAAAAGTCGTTCCAATACAACAAAAACAGCAAAAGCAACAACAGCCTGTTCAAAAAGAAACGGTTCAATATCAACAACAAGAGCCGGTTCAAACGCAACAGCCAAAAGAAAATGAAGGAACTAAAAAATCATCATTTATCGAACAAGCTAAGCAATTCATACAATCTATCTTTGAATAATCCAGGAATACAGACAAGTAGGAGGAAAAGTAATGGAATTGGAATTTGACTCAATCATGAGTGGTGGAGCAATCGTTAAAGTAATCGGTGTTGGTGGAGCCGGTGGTAATGCGGTTAATCGTATGATCGAAGAAGACGTTAAAGGTGTAGAATTTATCGTTGCCAATACAGATACACAAGCTTTGAATGCTTCAAAAGCAGAAACAAAAATTCAATTGGGACCTAAATTGACAAAAGGTCTAGGTGCAGGCTCGATTCCGGATGTAGGTGGAAAAGCTGCTGAGGAAAGTGAAGCACAATTAGCTGAAGCATTGGCTGGCGCTGACATGATTTTTGTAACATGTGGAATGGGAGGCGGTACCGGTACAGGTGCAGCACCGATTGTTGCTAGAATTGCAAAAAGTCAAGGCGCTTTGACAGTAGGAGTTGTAACACGTCCGTTCAGCTTCGAAGGTCCTAAGAGAGGCCGTTATGCTGCAGAAGGTATTGCTGAAATGAAACAAAACGTGGACACACTGGTTATCATCTCCAATAACCGTCTACTTGAGATTGTTGACAAGAAAACACCGATGCTTGAAGCATTCCGTGAAGCAGACAACGTATTGCGCCAAGGGGTTCAAGGAATCTCTGATTTGATTACAGCACCTGGTTATGTAAACTTAGACTTTGCTGATGTTAACACTGTCATGAAGGACCAAGGTTCCGCATTGATGGGTATCGGGATTGCTTCAGGTGAAAATCGTACGGCAGAAGCAACCAAAAAAGCTATTTCTTCTCCATTGTTGGAAGTTTCCATCGATGGCGCAGAACAAATCTTGTTAAACATTACAGGTGGATCAGACTTGACATTGTTTGAAGCACAAGACGCATCGGATATCGTTGCACAAGCTTCCACAAGTGAAGTTAACATTATCTTCGGTACCTCTATCAACGAAAACTTGGGAGACGAAGTTATTGTTACGGTTATTGCAACAGGTATCGATAATGAACGTAAGAAAGAAGAAAAAAAAGCAGCTAACCGTGGCGGAAGCCCATTTAGAGGTCGTAAAGAAGTAGCACCTCAACAATCACTACAATCTGAAAGACAAGAACGCCAATCAGCACATGAAAATGACGTGGAACCTGAAAAAGATTTGTTTGGTGACTGGGATATTCGTCGTGAATCCAGCGTTCGTGACACGAATACACAACAATCAAACGAAAATTACCCACGCTACCAACAAACGAACGAAGATGAATCTGGTGATGATGAGTTGGAAACACCACCATTCTTCCGTAAAAGACGTAGATAATCATGACCATTGTTTCAAATTGTCGTCAAATCGTTAAAACGATTGAATCACAATTGAATACCGTAAATCGTAACCGGGACGCTGTCACATGCGTCGCGGTTACAAAATTACGTACGCTGGAAGAAACAGAGATTCTTTATGAGGAAGGCTTCCGTCACTTTGGAGAAAATCGTCTCGAGGGGCTGCACGAAAAACAAGCGTATTTCAAGCAGGCAGACATTAAATGGCATTTTATTGGTTCTTTACAAACGCGTAAAGTCAAAGATGTCATTAATTCCATCGACTATTTTCATTCTTTGGATCGGGAGTCACTGGCAAAAGAGATTAATAAACGAGCAGAAAAACAAGTTTCTTGTTTTGTGCAAGTGAATGTCAGTGGGGAAAAATCTAAACATGGTATTTCACCAGATGAACTGGATGCGTTTATTGAAATGCTGGAAAAATATCCCAAGATAAAGGTCATCGGTTTAATGACAATGGCCCCAATTGATGCAGACGAAGATATGCTCCGCGGATGTTTTAAAAAATTAAAACACTTGCAAGAAGGTATTGCTGCCAAAGCACTGTCCTATGCTCCGTGTGCTGAAACAAGTATGGGAATGAGTCGTGACTACCCGATTGCTATCCAGGAAGGGGCAACGTTCGTCCGAATCGGCTCATCTTTTTTTGAAGAAATAAATTAAGCAGGGAGTGAGAAAGGAAAATGGGTATCAAAGACAGTTTTCGAACCTTTTTTGGACTAGATGAGGAATTTGATACATCAGATTGTGATTCACATTCTTATGAATATGAATCCGAAGTCGCTCACACATCCTCGAAGGCATTGAATCAAGCAAGTGGAAAGGTCATCCCGATTGGGAAACGGCCGACTACCCAAAAAGCTAGTATTCATGTTATCGAGCCCCGTGTTTATTCAGAATCTGAGAGAATAGCCAATTACTTGATTAATAATGAGTCGGTCCTATTGAATTTCAGAAGAATGGAACAGGATCAAGCAATTAAAGTGGTCGATTTTATCGCAGGTTCCATTTATGCAATTGGTGGCGATATGAAACAAGTGGGGGAAGGGATATTTCTCTGCACACCACGCGATGTCGAAATCGCCAAAATCGAAACAGAAGAACCACGAGATAGTTATTACTACTAGTTACCCACCATGTTTTGAAAGTCATGGTAAGAAAGGAGTCGCGGATGGCACAGATAATTATTTGGCTTTTGGATGTAATTCCTACAGTCATTGATGCTTACACGACATTGTTGTTTGTCTATGCACTTTTAACATGGTTACCGAATGGTTACAATTCAAGATTCGGGCAATTTGTTGCTCGACTAGTCGAGCCTTATTTAAATGTATTTCGTCGCCTCATTCCTTCAGTAGGAATGGTGAGCTTCAGCGTCCTGTTTGCTATTTTATTCCTGCGTTTAGTGGAGTATGGTGCACAGGCTATCCTTATTTATCTTCTTCGCTTAGTCCTATAATCAGGTATGGAGGGGAACATGATGGAACAAGTTTATCAACATTTTCGTAAAGAGGAACAACCTTTTATCGATATGGTCGAATCATGGGTGGTTCAAGTGCAACAACAGTATGCGCCTTACTTAACCGATTTTCTTGACCCCCGTCAACAGTACATCATTGAAATGTTGATTGGTAAAAGAGGGGAAGTACGAACACAGTTTTACGGCGGATATGAAGCTGCTGAACGAAAACGAGCACTCATCTTTCCGGATTATTTTGAACCCAAGGATGGTGATTTTGACCTACAGTTGGTTGAAATAAATTATCCAGAAAAATTTACCACTTTATCTCATGGCCAAATTCTGGGAACTTTAATAGGGTCTGGAATCAAAAGGGAAATGTTTGGTGATATTATGTCCGATGGCCAGAGATGGCAATTTTTTGTCGCCCAGTCGGTTCAGGACTATGTGCTGACTCAAGTAACAAAAATTGGCAAAACGACTGTCCGATTGGAAACAAAAAAATATACCGATTTGATTCTTCCTATTGATGATTGGACGATTGAACATGATACCGTTAGCTCTTTGAGAATTGATACCGTGATATCAGCTGTATACAATATTTCTCGGCAACGGGCAAAAGAATTGGTAGCAGGTGGAAAGGTCAAATTAAACTGGGCAGCATATGATCGCCCGGATTTTGAATTGGGTATTCGTGATATCCTCTCTATACGAGGATATGGGCGAATCCAGATCAGGGAAATTGAAGGCAAGTCAAAGAAAGATAAGTGGCGCGTAGAATTAGGCGTCCTTCGTAAATGAACACAGTCGAGAGGAATTGATAGACATGGCACTTACACCGTTAGATATCCAGCACAAAGAATTTGAATCAAAAATGAGAGGCTATGACAAAGTTCAGGTTGATGACTTTCTAGATTTGATGAAACGTGAATTTGAGCAGTTAATCAAGGATAATAAGGATGTTGAAAAGAATCTTAAGTTCGCTGAAGAAAAACTTCAACATTTTGAAACGCTTCAAGATGCTCTGAACAAATCCATTGTAGTGGCCCAAGATGCTGCTGATCGCTTGAAAGAAAACGCGCGTAAAGAAGCTGAAATCATTTTATTTGAAGCTGAAAAAAGTGCTGATAAATTGTTGAAAGAAGCAGCTGATAAAGCGGCCCAAATCAATCAAGAAACAGCAAGTGTGCGTCGTGAAAGCCGTAATTTCAGACAAAAATTGCAATTAATGGTTGAATCACAAATGAATTTAATCAATAATGAAGAGTGGGATATTTTGTTAAATACCACTCCCGAGAATGATATTCATACGCCGACTTTGGACGAAGTTTTAATGAATCGTACACATAAAGTGGATGATCTGATTAAAACTTCAAACTTTGATGATGTAGAAGTTATCAAGCCTGAACAAGAGAAATCAGAAGGTCAAGTAGAAGCTATTGAAATTCTAGCCTAAACAAAGTAAAATACATTAAGTAATTGACGATTGGAACAACCAAAGATTAAATACTAGTAGCGAGTTGACGATAGGTGTGAGGTCAACAGTCCCTATAATCGGCGGATCATCCATGAAATATTTTGCTGAACAAAAGTAAGCAAAATCGCCTGAACCGCGTTAACAGTTTCTAGAGAAAGCAATTATATTTTAAATGCTTAAAATTGGGTGGTACCACGAAGACTTCGTCCCTTTACCGGGGAGGAGTCTTTTTTTGCTTTCTCAAAAATAAAAAAACTAATGGGGGAAAACAGTTCATGAAAATGAAAGAAACATTGCTCTTAGGAAAAACAGCTTTTCCTATGAAAGCCAATTTACCGGTTCGTGAGTTAGAACGGGAAAAAGATTGGGAAGAAAATCGTGTCTATGACAAGAGACAAGAAAAAAATGCCGACAAACCGACCTTTGTCCTGCATGATGGCCCACCATACGCAAATGGTGCGGTTCATATGGGACACGCTCTTAATAAAGTAAGTAAAGATATCATCGTTCGCTCAAAATCGATGTCAGGATTCCGTTCTCCATATGTCCCCGGTTGGGATACACATGGTTTACCGATTGAACAAGCTTTAACAAATACAGGCGTTAATCGGAAAGAAATGAGCTTGGCAGAATTCCGTAAAATGTGTGAAGACTATGCATGGCAACAAATTGACAGCCAACGTAGTGTATTTAAACGTCTGGGTGTTGCAGGGGATTGGGAAAATCCTTATGTGACGTTGACACCGGAATATGAAGAAGCTGAAATCCGTGTATTCGGGAAAATGGCTGAAAAAGGCTATATTTATAAAGGTTTGAAACCTATTTATTGGTCGCCATCAAGTGAATCTTCATTAGCAGAAGCAGAAATTGAATACAAAGATGTGAAGTCTGCATCTATTTATGTGGCCTTCTCTGTCAAAGATGGCAAAGGTTTGTTGGATACTGATACTTCATTTGTTATTTGGACCACAACTCCTTGGACGTTACCTTCTAACTTGGGTATTTCCGTTCATCCTGATTTTAAATATGTACAAGTAGAAGCAGACGGTCAAAAGTTTGTTGTAGCACAAGGCTTACTAGAAACCGTTACAGCTGAAATAGGATGGGAAAATGTATCTGTCTTGAAAGAGTTCCAAGGATCTGACCTAGAACGCATGACTGCACAACACCCATTCTATGACCGTGAATCATTGGTAATGATCGGAGATCACGTAACATTGGATGCTGGTACTGGTTTAGTCCATACTGCACCTGGACACGGGGAAGACGACTACATTATCGGTAGAAAATATGGTTTAGATGTCCTTTCACCAGTAGATGACCGTGGTTGTTTTACAAGCGAAGCACCAGGATTTGAAGGTATCTTCTACGATAAAGCGAATAAATTGATTACTGAATTATTGGAAGAAAAGGGTAAATTGTTGAAGTTGGACTTCTTCGTCCATAGCTACCCACATGACTGGCGTACGAAAAAACCAGTTATCTTCCGGGCGACACCACAATGGTTTGCATCCATTGACAAATTCCGCCAAGATATCCTGGATGAAATTGAAAACGTGGAATGGATTCACCCATCTGGTAAAGTCCGTTTGCATAACATGATTCGTGACCGTGGCGATTGGGTTATTTCCCGTCAACGTGTATGGGGAGTGCCATTACCAATTTTCTACGCAGAAAATAATGAACCAATCATCACCCCTGAAACAATTGATCACGTTGCTACTTTGATTGGAGAGCATGGCTCAAACATCTGGTTTGAACGCGAAGCAAAAGAATTATTGCCAGAAGGATTTACGCATGAAGGCAGCCCGAATGGTCACTTTACTAAAGAAACAGATATCATGGATGTTTGGTTCGACTCTGGTTCTTCACACGAGGCAGTGTTGCGTACACGTGAAGATTTGACGTTCCCAGCCGATATGTACTTGGAAGGTTCTGACCAATACCGTGGCTGGTTTAACTCAAGTTTAACGACAAGTGTAGCCATCAATGGTGTTGCACCGTACAAGAGCGTCTTGTCTCAAGGATTCGTTCTGGACGGTGAAGGTCGCAAGATGAGTAAATCTGTGGGGAACACGGTTCTTCCTGAAAAAGTCATCAAGAACATGGGTGCCGATATCATCCGTCTATGGGTGTCTTCTGTTGACTATGAATCTGATGTCCGTATTAGTGATGATATCTTGAAGCAAGTATCGGAGACTTATCGTAAAATCCGTAATACCATGCGATTCCTGGTAGCAAATACCGAAGATTTCAATCCAGCTGAGCACCGTGTCGCTTATGAAGACTTACGTTCCGTAGATAAATACGTTGTAATCCGTTTGAATGAAGTGATCGAAACATGTTTGACTGCTTATAAAGAATACAGATTCTCAACAATCTATCAAACAATCATGAACTTCTGTACATTGGAACTATCTGCATTCTACTTAAACTTCGCGAAAGATGTTGTTTATATCGAAAGTGAAAATGATAAAGTTCGTCGTTCAATGCAAACTGTTTTCTATGATGCACTTGCAGCCATTACACGCTTGTTGACGCCAATCGTTCCTCACACAACTGAAGAAATTTGGGAGTATTTGAAAGAGGAAGAAGAATATGCACAATTGGCTGATTTCCCTGAAGCATCATTTGCAGCTGACAAAGAAGAAGTTTTGACTGTTTGGGAGAAATTCATGGATGTCCGTGATGACATCTTGAAAGCATTGGAAGAAGCACGTAATGAAAAAACAATCGGTAAATCTTTTGAAGCACACTTGACGCTTCATGCAAATGAAGAAGTCTTTGAATTGCTTGAATTGATTGACAAAGACTCCGATTTAGCGCAACTCTTAATTGTTTCACAATTGGAAGTTCTTAAAGGAGAGCAAGAAGAAGCAATCCGTGTTGAAGTAAAACATGCAGAAGGCGAAACCTGTGAACGTTGTCGCGCCATCAAACCAGAAGTAGGTACAATCGAAGATGCACCTACATTATGTGAACGTTGTGCCAACATCGTACGCCAAGAATTCCCGGAAGCATTGGTTCCTGAAGTAGAATAAATTTTTACAAGAGTGCGTCCCGGCTGGGATGTGCTCTTTTTCTTATTATAGTTTTTTCTTTGTTATCGGTGAAGGAAATGCCCTCCGGTCTGCGGGTTTGCTTGTGTACTGCCGTGGGACCGCCCGGAGCCTACAGTCTCCGGGCTTGCAAGCCTCAAAGGGACCGTAGACGCTGAAGCGTCAACGGTCCCTACTTTCGCATTGCATCCAGTACACGGCCACAAGCAACCACACCGTCCTTCGGGATTTCCGCGAAGAATACCTACCAACACCATAATTGTAAAGCCTGTTATTGTTGCTGGTAGTTTAATTCTTCAGAAGTATCCAACATAGAAAGTTAAAAAGCATCGATTGTTTGCTCAAAATTTTCCTATGGGTGCTCACTAGAAAGAACTGAGTAAACCTAGTCGTTCAAAAAGCTCACTCAAATAAAAAATCGACTATGAGTGAGCCTTTTTTCACAATAAAGCTCACTCAAAATAAATATTTCACCTGAGTGAGCTTTTTATTCAAAAAAAGCCTACTCATAAAATTGAATGCGCTTCTCATACAAAAAAGATATTGACAAAGGAATGGCAATCCTCTAAAATGAGATAAAGTTAAAAATTATTAGAAAATAATTAGAAAAAGGAGGGGTTGTCATGAAACAGTTTATAAAATCAACAACTAAATGTGAAGCGGCAATTTCTTCTTTCTTCAACTTATTATTGTAGCAGGGCTTGGACACTGGCATACCAGTCGTTTAGGCCCTGTTTAGCATTGATAAATAATGGGGCTGAAGCGAAAACATACGACCTTCCAAAGCACCCATTATTTATGGGTGCTTTTTTTGTGAAAAATATCTAATAGAAATTCACGAACTGGAGGAACGGAAAATGACAAAAAATCAATACATTCAATTTTTTGATACGACACTGCGGGACGGTGAACAGACACCGGGTGTAAATTTTAACACGAAAGAAAAAGTCCAAATCGCTTTGCAAATGGAAAAATGGGGCATCGATGTGATCGAGGCAGGGTTCCCGATTTCTTCCGAGGGAGATTTCGAAGCTGTCCAGGCGATTGCACAAGCTGTAAAAACGATGACAGTGGCCGGGTTGGCCCGGTGTAACGAAGAAGACATTGATACGTGCTATACAGCTTTAAAAGATGCGGTTGATCCGCAAATTCACATCTTCCTGGCCACGAGCCCTATTCATATGCGAGACAAATTGAAAATGAACCAAGAAGAAGTCTTGGATTCAATTGCTCACCACGTTGCATATGCAAAAAAGAAATTCGAAAAAGTGCAGTTCTCACCAGAAGATGCTACCCGCAGCGATTGGGATTTTCTCGTGAAGGTGATTAATGTCGCGATTGAAAATGGGGCAACCATCATCAATGTGCCGGATACGGTCGGCTACACGAATCCAACCGAATTCGGCAATTTGTTCAAGTTCCTGAAAGAAAATGTGTCTCGTTTCGATGATGTCATTTTCTCCTCACACTGTCATGATGATTTGGGAATGGCAACCGCGAATGCATTGGCGGCAATCGAAAACGGTGCGCTACGGATAGAAGGGACCATCAACGGAATCGGAGAACGAGCAGGTAACACAGCCTTGGAAGAGGTAGCTGTGGCGCTGCATATCCGTAAAGACCATTACCAAAAAGAATGTGGCATCATCCTGAACGAGACTAAACGGACGAGTGACTTGGTGAGCCGACTGTCAGGAATGCCCGTTCCACGCAATAAAGCGGTCATTGGTGGCAATGCCTATGCACACGAGTCGGGTATCCATCAAGATGGCGTATTGAAGAATCCTGAGACTTACGAAATCATCACCCCACAATTAGTTGGGGTCGCGCAAAACAGCTTGCCACTCGGTAAACTTTCAGGCCGCCACGCTTTTGTAGATCGAATTCAACAAATGGGTTATGACATTAACAACCCTGAGGAAATAAAAGTGCTGTTTTCCCGTTTCAAAGAATTGGCGGACAAAAAGAAAAATGTTACCGATGAGGATCTACATGCACTGATGGTCGGAAAAACCATAGAGGAAGAGTCTCAATATGAATTGACGCGTCTGCAACTACAATATGTGACAGACGGGGTGCAAGCGGCGATCGTTGACATTCGTGACAAAGAAAACCAACAAGTTCAGCTGCAGGATTCCGCGACGGGGGCAGGGAGTATTGAAGCCATTTACAATACAATCAACCGAATCCTGGAACAGGAAATCATCTTGAAAGAATACAATATAGAAGCAATCACAGGCGGGAAAGATGCTCAGGCTGTAGTCCATGTCGTGGTTGAAGATGAGGAAGGCAAACGTTACTACGGTACAGGCATTGACTACGATGTTTTAACAGCTTCTGCGAAAGCATATATTCAAGCAAGTGGAAAAGCGAAAAAAAAACAAGTGAATGAAAAAATCCTGACCTATTTCTAAGGAGGCAAAAACATGAATTACACGATTGCGGCATTGCCCGGAGATGGCATTGGACCGGAAATTATGGCAAGTGGATTGACCCTGTTGGAATCAATCGGTAAAAAATTTCAACATTCATTCAATGTGACAGTTTACCCTTTCGGAGGGGCGGGTATTGACGAGACGGGTGACCCCATTCCCACGCAAACAATCAAGGGTTGCACTGGAGCAGATGCTATTCTCTTAGGGGCGATTGGCGGTCCGAAATGGGAACAGGCGGAAAAAACCCCTGAGGATGGGCTTTTACAATTGCGGAAATCCTTGGGCCTTTTTTCAAATATCCGTCCCATTGTCGTCAGTGACAGCATTGCCCATCTTTCTCCGTTGAAAACGGAAAGGGTGAAAGGAACGGACTTCATCGTTGTCAGGGAACTGACAGGTGGGTTGTATTTCGGACAACCGAAGTACTGGAATGATGATGAAGCCACGGACACCTTGTTTTATAAAAAGAGCGAAATCGAACGGATTGTCCGCCAGGCTTTCGAACTGGCGATGACGCGCAAGAAAAAAATGACATCCGTCGATAAAGCCAACGTATTGGCCAGCAGTAAACTGTGGCGCAAGACGGTCAATGAGCTGGCAGCCTGGTACCCGGAAGTGACAGTGGACCATTTGTATGTGGATGCCGCTTCCATGAAACTGATTCAAAATCCGACCGCTTTCGATGTCATCGTGACGGAAAACATGTTCGGTGACATTTTGAGTGATGAAGCTTCTGTCATCACGGGTTCCTTGGGCATGCTGCCATCAGGCAGTCATGCCATTTCGGGGCCATCGTTATACGAACCAATCCATGGCTCAGCACCGGATATTGCGGGAAAAAATATGGCCAATCCGATGTCGATGATTTTATCCGTCGCCATGATGCTCCGCCAAAGTTTCAATCTAAACGAGGAAGCGCAAGCACTCGAGGAAGCAGCGAAACAAGCGATGGATGCGGACTATTTGACCGCGGATTTGGGCGGCACGACGACGACCACCGCCTTCACCGAGCAAGTGAAAGCTATTTTAGAAAATTAAAGGAGGATTCACAGCATGAGTAAAACCCTTTTTGATAAAGTTTGGGACAGACATGTCATAGCCGGTATCGAAGGTGAACCACAATTACTTTATGTGGATTTGCACCTGATTCATGAAGTGACCTCTCCGCAAGGGTTCGACGGTTTACGGGAAGCGAATCGGAAAGTTAGACGACCTGACAAAACAATCGCAACCGTTGACCACAATTTACCAACGGAAGATATCTTCAATATCAAGGATTTAATATCAAAAAATCAGATTGAGACCTTGCAGAAAAATTGTAAGGAATTCACCATCCCGTTGATGGACATCGGGACTGCCAATCAAGGCATTGTCCATATGGTCGGACCCGAACTAGGCGCAACCCAGCCGGGAAAAGTTGTGGTCTGTGGGGATTCGCATACGGCTACGCACGGTGCTTTTGGGGCTTTGGCCTTCGGGATTGGCAGTTCTGAGGTGGAGCATGTTTTTGCGACCCAAACCATTTGGCAAAAGAAACCAATGTCGCTTGGAGTCGAAATTACTGGCAAATTAGCTTCTGGCGTCTACGCGAAAGATATTATCTTGCATTTGATTGCGACCTACGGAACGGCTTTTGGGAGTGGATATGCGATTGAGTTTTTCGGTGAAACGGTTGAAGGCTTGTCGATGGAAGAAAGAATGACCATCTGTAACATGTCCATCGAATTCGGGGCCAAAATCGGGATGATGGCGCCCGATCAAACCACTTATGATTATCTGCGGGGTCGCCAGTATGCGCCCGAAAACATCGCGCTAGCCATAACGGATTGGGAAACCTTGAAGAGTGATCCAGAAGCTACCTATGATACGCTTATTTCCCTTGATGTTTCCGATTTGGGACCTTATGTGACCTGGGGGACAAATCCGGGCATGGGTGTGCCTTTCGGCGAACAGTTTCCTCCCGCCATGGATCAAAATGACGAACGCGCTTATCATTATATGAATCTCAAGCCAGGTCAAACAGCGGAAGATATTCCCTTGGGGTATGTCTTTATCGGATCCTGTACGAATTCACGACTCTCCGATTTAATGGAAGCAGCGAAATACATCCAAGGAGGAAAAGTTCTGGATCATATTCGGGCCTTGGTAGTCCCAGGTAGCCGTAGCGTGCGTGATGCCGCACAAGAACTAGGGTTAGACGAAATATTCATCGCAGCCGGATTTGAATGGCGCGAACCAGGCTGTTCAGCATGTCTGGGCATGAATCCTGATAAAGTACCAGCCGGCGTTCACTGTGCCTCGACTTCCAACCGAAACTTTGAAGGACGTCAGGGAAAAGGGGCGCGGACGCATTTGGTCAGCCCAGCCATGGCGGCAGCGGCAGCAATAAACGGAAAATTTGTGGACATCAGAAAGGTAGGGGTGGCGCATGGAGCCAATTAAAGTACACAACGGGAAAACCGTCGCGCTTATGAATGACAATATCGATACTGATCAAATCATTCCCAAAGTATTTTTGAAGCGTATCGAAAAAACGGGCTTTGGCGCATTTGTTTTTGATGAGTGGCGTTTCTTGAAGAATGGCAAACCCAATCCCGAATTCCCCTTGAATGATGGGGACAGGCAGGAAGCAACCATCCTGATTACGGGTGATAATTTCGGATGCGGATCGTCCCGTGAGCATGCGGCTTGGGCACTGAAGGATTACCGATTCCGGGTAATCATAGCAGGAAGTTACAGTGATATCTTCTATATGAACGCATTGAAAAATGGGTTATTGCCGATTGAGCTGGCGCAAGATGTACGTGACGTTCTGGCACAATTGCCTGGGGATGCCGTCATCCAAGTTGATTTACCGAACCAAGTGGTCAAGACCGACAGCAATGAATTCCCATTCAAAATCGATCCGACCTGGAAACATAAATTGATAAATGGTATTGATGACATCACGGAAACCATGACTTATCAAGAAGCAATTTCTGCTTATGAAGCGCAGTGGGATTTAGTATACAGCTAATTGACATTCCACCTTTTAATGGGTATATTATTAAATATATATGAAACTTTGATGAGAAGAGTAGCTGATGAGCAAAAATAAAGAGAGCCCGGATGGTGAGAAAGGGTATTGCGCAAATTGGTGAAGATGAACTCTGAGTTTTCGGATGGTTCACGCTATCCGGACGGCCGCAACCGATAGATTGCTAGGCATCAACAGGTGCTGATGAGACATTTTCCCGTAAGGGCAATGTGAAAAAGGGTGGTAACACGAAGTATTCGTCCCTTTACTTATTGATTAATCAATAGGTAGAGGGGTGGATGCTTCTTTTTTTATAAAAAATAGGATGTGAAAAAAATGCCGATAAAAGTAATTGAAGGATTGCCGGTTCAAAAGCAGTTGCAGCTGGAAGGAGTCTATACCATTGAAGCGTCCCGGGCTATCAGCCAAGATATCAGACCGCTAAAGGTTTTAATACTCAATCTCATGCCGATAAAGGAAACAACTGAATTACAACTGTTGCGCTTGTTGGGGAATACACCGCTTCAAATCGATGTGGATTTTCTGCACACTTCTTCGCACACGAGTGAGAATACACCGACCAGTCATTTACAGAAATATTATAAAACTTTTTCAGAAATACAGAATGATTTTTATGATGGCTTAATCATTACGGGCGCACCCGTTGAACAATTGAAATTTACTGAAGTTGATTATCTGGCTGAACTGATTGAAGTGATGAAGTGGGCCCGCAACCATGTTTATTCACGTTTGTATATTTGTTGGGGGGCACAATTCGCCCTCAACTTTTTATATGGTATAGAAAAGGAAGCATTGGGAGAAAAACTATTCGGGATTTTTCCCTATCAAACACGATTGCCGGAACACCCATTTTTACGCGGATTCGATGAAATGTATAACGTGCCGCAATCCCGACATACCAAAATTTTAACCGACGGAATTTCCGAACAACGGGACTTACAAATCTTGACTGCCCACGAAGCATTTGGACCTGATATTCTCTGTTCAACTGATCAAAGAGATTTATTTGTTTTGGGGCATTTGGAATACGACCGAGATACATTGAAGAAAGAGTATGATCGTGATACCAGTCGGGGTTTATTAATCAAAATTCCAGAAAATTATTACCCGGATAATAATCCGGAGCGAACGCCACAAAATAATTGGAAGAGCCATGGGTACTTACTCTATCAGAACTGGTTGAACGAAACATATCAAAATACTTTCTATGATTTACGTGAACTACTAAATTAAAGGAGCGACGAACATGACACATTTACACACTTATTTAGCCCAATTAGGAAATCGATGGGACAAAGAAACAGGGGCGATTAGTTTACCCATTCATTTATCAACGACATATGCTCATCCAGGTTTAGGAGCAAGCACCGGGTTTGATTATACACGCACGAAAAACCCAACACGCTCTGTTCTGGAAGAAGGATTGGCAACTTTGGAAGGGGGAACTCATGCCATTGCAACGAGTTCAGGTATGAGTGCTATCCAGCTGGTTTTTCAATTGTTTGATAGTGGCAGCCATTTTTTGGTTTCACGTGATTTATATGGGGGTTCATTCCGATATTTTCAGGAACTCGAACGCCAGCAATTGGCTCATTTCCACTATTTTGAAACTGAAGAAGATCTACAAGAAAAATTATCGGCGCAAATTACAGCCGTTTATATCGAAACACCAACCAATCCATTGATGCAGGAAGTATCCATCGAAAAGATAGCCACATGGGCCAAAGAAGTTGGAGCTGTGATGGTTGTGGATAACACGCTTTTAACCCCAATCATTCAAAGACCGCTGGAACTGGGAGCTGATATCGTCGTCCATTCCGGGACCAAATATCTAGCGGGCCACAATGATATTTTAGCCGGTGTCGTTGTCACCAACAATCCAGAATTTGGCGAACGCTTAGCCTGGATAGCCAATACAACAGGTCCCACTTTATCCCCTTTTGACTGTTGGCTCTTCATCCGAAGTTTAAAAACGTTGCCACTGCGTATTAAAAGGCAAGAAGAAACAACTAAAGAAATAGTGGCAGCTTTAGAAAAACATCCCCAGGTCAAAGAAGTTCTTTATCCGGGAAAAGGGGCGATGCTGAGTATTCGGTTGGCAGATGAGCAGAAAGTGGGGCCTTTTCTTGAAGCCCTTACGCTTTTCACCTATGCGGAAAGCTTGGGCGGTGTTGAGAGCTTGATTACCTATCCAACTACTCAGACCCATGCAGACATTCCACAAGAATTACGTGAATCATATGGCCTGACACCAGAACTATTGCGTTTATCGATTGGGCTGGAGGATGCTCAGGACTTAATTATGGACTTGAAAAACGCGCTGGGAGGTCACAATGGATAAACAGACATTTATCGAAAAATACTACACAGATCGTTTCAATACCCGCTCACTAAAATGGGATTTAGTCGGCAAGCGATTCAAGGATGAAAATCTATTGCCGTTATGGGTAGCCGACATGGACTTTAAGGTCAGCGATGCGATTACGCAAACGCTCCAGGCCAGAGTGGAACACGGTATTTATGGGTATAGCTTCACCGATGAAGCTTATTTCAATACTTTCAACAATTGGATGACCGAACATTTTGGTTTTAATTTAAAAAAAGATTGGATTCGTTACACAACGGGAATTGTCCAAGCTTTGCATCATTTTATTCATGCTTTCACGAAAGCAGACGATGCAATTTTGATTTTAACTCCTGTTTACTACCCGTTTCATGACGCTGTGACGGATACGGGGAGAAAATTGGTCACATTGGGATTAGAAAATGAAGCTTGTCAGTTTGGGATAGATTTTGAGTCATTTGAAGAAGCAATCATTACTGACCAAGTGAAAATGTATATTCATTGTTCCCCCCATAATCCAGCAGGGCGGGTTTGGCGTGAAGAAGAACAACAGCGTCTGTTTGAAATCTGTGAAAAATATGATGTCTTAATTATTTCTGACGAAATACATCAAGATTTCACTTTTGGCGGAGCTAAACACATCCCGAGTGCAATGGTTGCAAATGGTCGCTTCCGCAATCGAATCGTGACCGCAAATGCTGCTTCTAAATCATTTAATTTAGCTGCCTTAACACATGCGCATATTATTATTCCAGATGAGAATCTGCGGAAAATATATGACGATTATGCAAATACCGTTATTAAGACAGAGTTGAACATTATGGGGGTTCTGGCCACAGAAGCTGCTTATAAAGGTGGCCAAGCGTGGTTAGATACAGTAAAGTCCATAATTGAAGAGAACTATGACTGTGCTTTAAATAAACTGAAAAAGGAATTGCCTGAAGTGACTGTAGCACCTTTACAAGGGACTTATTTAATGTTCATGGATTTGAACCCGATTTTGAAAGGGATGTCTTCAAGAGAGTTCATGCAAAAGAAATGCGGTGTTGCGATTGATTATGGGGAATGGTTCGGATCACAGTACGAGGGGTATATCCGCATCAATTTAGCAACCAAATTCGAACTGGTTAACCAGGCTATTGCGTCTATTATTCGTGAGGCAAAGTTGTTGAAAAATTAAAATAATGATTTAAAATAGATGTTTTGAAAACGTTTGTAAAATAGGGCTTGCATTTATTTATCATTTTCTTTATAATTAAATTAGTAATTTGTAATTATAAAGTTAAGTTATTTTTTGAATTATCGTTATAAAACAAGAATAAATTTGAATTTATATGAACGGATTACCAGAAAACAAATTTTTTGGAGGTATTACATAATATGGAACAAGGTAAAGTAAAATGGTTTAACAGCGAAAAAGGATTCGGATTCATCGAAGTAGAAGGCGGAGAAGACGTATTCGTACATTTCTCAGCAATCCAAGGTGACGGATTCAAGTCTCTAGAAGAAGGTCAAGAAGTTGAATTCGACATTGTCGATGGAAACCGTGGACCTCAAGCAGCTAACGTAATCAAACTATAATAGCAAGTTAAAACTATATAGTTAAACAGGCCGGGATTTCTCCCGGCCTGTTTTTTTTATAATAATAGGCCGGGAGAAATCCCGGCCTTAGTACTGCTTAATAATTTCTTCCTCAACGTGACCGTGTGTTCCGTAACACTAACGATACAATAAAGATTAAAACGACTGCCCCAACTAAAGCTGGTACAATGTAGAAACCACCAATTTCAGGACCCCATTCTCCTAGTAGAGAAGTACCTAACCAAGAGCCCAAGAATCCAGCGATGATGTTACCAATGATACCGCCAGGGACGTCTTTACCCATGATTGCGCCTGCGATTGCACCTAGAACACCACCGACAATTAGAGACCAAATTAATCCCATCTTTTATTCCTCCTTAAAAAGAATGATTTGTATAGCTCTAACTCTTGCTATGGTTTTATTATAATAGATATATTCATTGAAACAAAACAATAACCCCTATCCATATCTGGATAGGGGTCAATATTAGTCGTATAGTTTTGATTCTTCTTTTTGCAATTCGAGTAGGTGGACGCGCAATTCGCCTTCCATAGCTGATAATTCGCGTTCGGCTTCTTGACGTTTAGAACGGCCTTCTTTTTGAATCTTGATGGTTTCTTGAAGGGTTTCAACCAAATCTTGCTGTGTTTTTTCCAACGTTTCGATATCAATCACGCCCCGTTCATTTTCCTTGGCGGTCTCAATAGCAGAAATTTTCAACATTTCTGAATTTTTCAGCATCAGATCGTTGGTTGTTTGAGAAACTTGTCGTTGAGCCGTAACAGCATCTTTTTGACGGAGTAGGGTCATGGCGATGGCGACTTGGTTCTTCCATAAAGGAATGGCGGTGTGAATGGATGCCTGGATTTTTTCAGCTAGCGCTTGGTTTGTATTTTGAATCAAACGAATTTGAGGTGCTTGCTGGATTGTCATTTGACGTGTCAGACGTAAGTCGTGCGTCCGTTTTTCCAAACGATCCATAAATTGATTCAAATCATTAACCGATTGCACATCCATCTGACTCTGTGTTCTCTCAGCAATCGCAATCGCTTCAGGAATCTTTATTGTTTTAAGCTCGTCCAGCTTCACTTCGCCCGCTGCAATATAGATGTTCAAGGCGTTGAAATAATCTTCATTCTTTTTGTAAAGTTGTTCCAACATGATATTGTCGTTCAACAAACCATTTTTCTCGCGGTCTAACTTGATGGCGATTTTATCGATTTGGGCCCCAATTTGTTGGTATTTAGCTGTCATTTCATAGACGCTCTGTTTAACTTTTCCAAACATTTTTCTGAAGATGTTATTATCCTCAGCCCGAAGATCAGAAGGGCTGGTTTCATTTAATTTGAACATCAATTCATTCAGGGAATCACCGATTTCACCTGTGTCCTGATTTTGGACATGATCCAGCATAGAATTGGAAAAGTCACCCAGTTGTTTTTGAGCGGCTGCTCCATAGCTAATGATGGCAGACATGTTATTTTCATCGATTTGTGATGCCAAAGCTCGCGCTTGTTCCTGGCGTTCTGCAGGCAAACGTGAAATCAATTGGTTATTTTGAATCTCCTCCGCCAACTCCCCTTTATCAGGTTGGGTTGTGGCAGCATTGGCAAATGGATCGGCAAACGGGTTTGCCAGTAGGTCATCCAGTTCTTTATTTACGTCGGTTTTTTTTTCGTTATCCAATTAAATACCCCCTATATCTCTGTGTCCGAAGGTTCTGTAACGGTTTTCTTATTATCATTATCACCCGATACACCCTGTTTCGCAAGTTCAATCTCGATTTCCATATTATCGATGTCATTCTCCATGAAATCTGTATAAGATTGCTGGATTTTTTGGCAGAGGGCATCTATGACTTTTGCACTGCTGTCCAGAGACTGATATGTTTCTTTTGTTTTGGTCACATGACTGTCAACTTCTACGTAATTATCCGTCAACTCTTTCAAGTTTGGTAATTGTGTATAAAGGAAGTTGTTCACGTCGTGTAAGCGTTGTGGTTGTTCCACAATATGTTTAAAGAAATCTTTCAGGATAGGCAACGTGTAGTTACGGTTCGTGATGGCTGTAAGTTTTGTACGGCTCTTAACATTTTCCTCAATATCATGGATGTTGTTACGTGCTGCATGCATCGTATTCCGGAATAGATTCATTTCATCCTTCGTAAGACCTTGTTCCCGGTAGAATGCTTCTTTATCGCTGCTTACACGATTCAGGACCATATTTCCTTTTTGTCTTTTTCGATTTTTTTGATAGTAAATAATCGCCCCTAGTACCATTGTTAAAATAAGGGAAGTAACTAAATCGTAGCCTAACAAGAAATACATCAGTATTAACGCAATCAAGCAAATGGCGTTGGTAAAGGTGAATTTCAGTACTTCTATTATGTTCTTCAGCATTATATTTCCTCCTCATGAATTTACGATTTCATTTGTCTCTATTTTAGCATAATAGAAGAGGCGGCACCTATCGGTCAAAAGGATGATTTTTGTTAACGTGGTTGTAATCTGTTAAATAAATGGTGTATCATGATTGAAGAAGAATCAGGATAGGGGCTAATGAAATGGAATTTGAAGAAAAAACGCTGACTAAAGAAGTTATATTCGATGGTGTTCTGGTTCATTTGGAACGGCAAGATGTGGAATTGCCAAATGGTTCCACTTCCGTACGAGAAATTATCCGGCATCCTGGCGCCGTGGCAATGATTCCTTTTACGAACGAAGGGAAAATGGTATTGGTGCGCCAATTCAGAAAGCCGTTGGACCGAACCGTTGTGGAGATTCCCGCTGGGAAATTGGAAGTTTCGGACACAGATCCCTTGGAAGCTGCCAAACGTGAGTTGGAAGAAGAAACGCATTACCATGCTGAAAAATGGGAGGCGCTCGTGACGATGTACCCAACACCGGCTTATCTGGACGAAAAATTCACTATTTATCTGGCAGAGGATTTATCGATTGTGGAGAATCCACGTCCATTGGATGAAGATGAATTTGTTGAGGTACTGGAATGCACTTATGAAGAAGCTTTGGCACTTCAAGCAAGCGGCGAAATTTGCGATTCCAAAACATTATATGCGTTGTTGTATTGGCAACTACGCTTAAAGGAAATGGGTTAACATGACTGAAAAGAAACCAATTATTACTAGAAAAACGTATCAAAGTGCTAAAGATGAATTAGATAAAGAAGTAGGAGCGGGCAAGCGTAGTTTTGAAAAAGAACAGGGTCGCAAGCTGGATACTTTTTATAACTGGGCCATTATTATCGTAGCAATAGCGATTGTTCTGGTATTTGTTTTAGCATTTGTTATTTAATGAAAAGAGGGTAAAAGATGATAGGTATTATTGGCGCAATGGAAGAGGAAACGCGTGTCCTTTTAGCGCATATGACAGATCAAAAGGTTGAAAAGGTGCACCACCTAGAATATATCAGCGGTCTCGTTGATGGGCAAGCGGTGGTAATTGCACAGTCTGGAATTGGGAAAGTTAATTCTGCTTTAGCGACAGGATTCATGATTGATCGTTATCAACCGGAATTAATTATTAATACCGGTTCCGCTGGTGGCTTATTGCCTGGTTTGAAAGTAGGAGACGTATTGGTTGCCGATGAATTGGCTTATCACGATGTGGATGCTATGGCATTCGGTTACGTGAAAGGACAAGTTCCGCAGATGCCGGCGACTTATCCAAGTGATGCCCGAGCTGTTGCCGGAATCATGGCGGCCGCCAATACAGTTGGTTTAACACCGCATCAAGGATTGATTGTTTCAAGCGATTCTTTTATAGCTGATAAAGTGGAAGTCGAACGTATTATTTCCGAGTTTCCGCAAGCGGGTGCAACTGAAATGGAAGGAGCTTCCATTGCTCAAGCTTGTCATGTAATGGGCGTGCCATTTGTGGTTGTCCGCTCAATTTCAGACAGTGCCGATGAGGAAGCATCTGTTACATTCGATGAATTTATTATCGAAGCAGGCAAAAAGTCAGCTGAATTAGTGTTGGCATTTATTCGAAATTATCAAAAATAACCAGAAACACCTTCGAAAAAGTATTTCGAAGGTGTTTTATATTGTCTCGAATCTTCATAACAGTCTATTTGTTAGGCCTATTTTCCCTCTAGTGATTACTCAGAGTCATTTTTACGTTTGAGTAATCGCTATTGGGGAGAAAGTGATTACTCAGAGTCATTTTTACGTTTGAGTAATCGCTATTGGGGAGAAAGTGATTACTCAGAGTCGTTTTTCGGTTTGAGTAATCGCTTTTGGGAAGAGAGTGATTACTCAAAGTAGAATTCCAATTTGAGTAATCAGTTCTTGCTGAGTAGTATCATAATTCCATCTGGTCAACCATGGAGTGCAACAGATCATGGGCGGATACGATGTATTTGTTGTCTTTGGTTTCAATGGTCAATAACTTGTATTCGGTTAGACCATTTTCTAGACCTTTTTCTTCCAACTCATCCTGCTTTTCCTGAATCTCGTCTGGATCCATGAAGGGAAGAATCCAAACACTGAACTCATTCAAGACAAGCATGTCCTGTTTCCCGAATGAAGTGAACGAATCCGGGAAGGTCTTGGAAGGATCAAGGTGCAATTGCCAAGTCGAATCCACCAAGTCGGAAGGGCGCAAACCGGCTTCGTTTTCAACCTCATCAGCTCCTTCATGCTTTTAGTATAGCAAAGTAAAAGAAAGCAGATGAGCAAAAAAATGAGGAACCTTGTCATAGCAACGTGCTACAATTTGTTGCGCAACGAAATTGGGGATTTTTTGACACAAAAAAACAGAACCCCGAAGGATTCTGTTCAAATGACTTATTAGCCAAGTTTGTTGTAGTATTCAACGATGAATGACTCATCAACGTCTGCTGTCAATTCGTCACGAACTGGTAGACGGTTTAGAGAACCTTCAAGTTTTTCTGTATCGAATGTTACGAAGTCTGGACGACCGAACAATCCTTCAACAGCACTTGTGATGATTGTCATAGTTTTTGATTTTTCGCGAACTGCGATAACTTGTCCAACTGAAACTTCGTATGAAGGGATATCCACACGTTTGCCATCAACAGTGATGTGGCCATGGTTTACTAATTGACGCGCTTGACGACGAGTAGTTGCCAAACCTAGACGGTAAACAACGTTATCCAAACGACGTTCCAACATGATCATGAAGTTTTCACCATGTTTACCTTCTTGGATTTTACCAGCTTTTTTGAAAGCAGTAGCAAATTGACGTTCGTTCATGCCATACATCAAACGTAGTTTTTGTTTTTCTTGCAATTGTTGACCGTACTCAGACATTTTACGACGGCTGTTAGGACCGTGTTGTCCAGGTGCGTAAGGGCGACGTTCGATTTCTTTACCAGTACCTGTTAAAGAGATTCCTAAACGACGAGATTTTTTCCAGCTTGGGCCAGTATAACGAGACATAATTTTATTCCTCCAATAATATGTTTTGGAGTAAAATAATAATGAAAATGTTGTAGTACGTGCATTTCATCCTTCAATCTTCACCTTATGCAGCCGCAAGGGTACACAATTGAACCTCTAGGAGGCGATGAAATGTTGACGCGGGTACACTATTTCCGCTGCATTATTTTACACGTCAGTCATCTTAACATAGTAATAGATAAGATGCAAGCTTTCCATCTAAGGAAAACTTTCGCCTAATCCACTGAGACTTGCTTTTTTTATAAAATTTTCTGTGCTATACTGAATGATGATATTATGGTCAGCATGTCTTGGACAGTATGACAACAGTTGAGTAGATGGGGGATTCTTAAATGGACTTATTTTATTGGTTAGCGGGTATATTCATTGTCATTCTAGTTGGATATGGCGTCGTATACTATTTGAACCGTAAACAAGCGAATCGTATTAAAGAAATTGATGATAAAAAACATAAAATGATGGCAATTCCGGTTGCGGACAATTTATATACTTTGAAAAATTTGAATTTAACAGGCCAAACAAAACGTACCTATGAAAGTTGGCAAGCGACTTGGCAAACAATCACGCGTTTCCAATATCCTGAAATTGAGGCTGCGCTTGTGAGTGCAGAGCAAAGTATTCAACAATACAATTTCATTAAAGCAAAGCAAGCTATTGAAAATGCAGAAAATTTGATCCAAGAAACTGAAACGAGTGTTATCAAGGTAAACAAAGCGCTTGAAAAACTTTTGGAAAGTGCGCAGGAAAACCGCAAAGAACTAGAAGAAAATCAAGAACGTTACAACAAAATCCGTAAACAACTCTTGGCTCATAGCTTTACTTTCGGACCAGCAGTTGAAACACTTGAAAAGAACTTGAATTATATGGAGCTTGATTTCACAAAATTCAACTCTTTAACTAATGAAGGCGATCATATGGAAGCGAAAGAAGTTCTCGATCGTATTGGTCAAGATTTAACAGTAATGGAAGAAGTAGTCGAAAAAATTCCTGAATTGAATAAACAAATCAAAGAAGAATATGAAGAACAAATTGCGGATTTACGCGAAGGCTACCAACGCTTGATTACAGAAAACTACGTTTTTGATAATGTGAATATCCCAGAGAAAATTGTGGAAATCGAAGATATCTTGAAAGAGGCAAAAGATTCTATTGCGTTGGCGGATATTGGAGAAGCACGCAAGAAAATGGATAAAGCGGAACGCGCGATTGAAAATACATACATCATCATGGAAAAGGAAATGGATGCAAAAGATTTTGTGGATCGCCACCAGTCGAACTTATCCCGTAAAATGGAACATGTCATGCAAAGTAACCGTTATGTGTTATTAGAGATTGATCGTGTCTCTCAAAACTTCTTCTTGAATCATAACGAGCTTGGTCGTTCCCAAGAATATGAAGAACAATTGCTTGCTGAAAACGAAGCTCTGCGTTACCATGATAAATTATTGGAAGAGCATCAGATTTCTTATTCTGCAACGAAAGCCCGTTATGAAAAAATGACTCAAAAACTGAGCCAAATTGATAAAGAACAATCGGAATTAGTGGCGAAATTGAGTAATTTAAAGAATCGCGAGAAAGATGCGAAAGATGCTGTCGATTTGTTTGAGATGGATATGCGTAACATGAAGCGTACTTTGGAAAAACAACATTTGCCAGGCTTGGCACCTGCTTACCTGGATCTTTTCTTTGCAGTTTCCCAAAGAATCGAAGAAATTTCAGCTAAATTAAATCGCGTAAAAATCGATATGGAAGAAATCGAAAATCTGGTGGTCATGTGTGAAGAGGATATCCAACTATTGGATAAACGTACCGAAGAAATCCTCGACCAAGCTAACATGACTGAATCCTTGATTCAATATGCAAATCGTTACCGTGATAATCCAGAAGTTGAAGCAGCAACGCGTGAAGCACTCGACTTATTCCAAAATGCTTATGACTACGAAAATGCAATGAACGTCATGAAAAATATATTGAATAAAGTGGAACCAGGTGCTAGCAAAAAGGTTGAAGATAACTACTTGGAAGATAAAAATCGTCGTTCCTTTACACCGCAACAATCGACTAAATGATGAATAGGGCTGAGACATTAATTTTATGTCTCAGCTTTAACTTTGTAAAAAATTACAGAAAGAGTGAAATAATGATTTATTTTGATAACAGCGCAACGACGCCCATCTTCCCTGAAGCATTGGATACATATATAAAAGTTAGCCAGGCCATTACCGGCAATCCCTCAAGTTTGCACAAATTGGGAGTGATGGCTGACCAGTTGCTTCAACAATCCCGTAAACAAGTAGCTGACTTATTGAACGTAACACCGAAGGAAATATTTTTTACAAGCGGTGGAACAGAAGGGGACAATTGGGTCATAAAAGGAACCGCTATTGAAAAAGCGGTCTATGGGAAGCATCTGATCACCTCAGCCGTTGAACATCCCGCGGTTTCCAAAACGATGCAACAACTCAAAAAGTTGGGTTTTGAAATAACAGTCATTCCGGTTGATGAAGCGGGTGTCGTATCCGCAAGTGATGTAAAAGAGGCGATTCGCGAAGATACCATCCTGGTTTCGTTGATGGCAATAAATAACGAAGTAGGCGCCATCCAACCGATAAGGGAAGTCGGAGATATTTTGGAAGACTATCCCACTATTCACTATCATGTTGATGCCGTACAAGGGTTGACGGAATTCGACACGGTCATTCAGCATCCACGTATTGATTTCTTGGTTCTTTCCGCTCATAAATTCCGCGGTCCCAAAGGTGTCGGTATTGTTTACCATAAAGCTGGGAAGCGCATCGCCTCCCTCTTGACAGGTGGTGGGCAGGAATCCGGAGAACGTAGCTCAACCGAAAATGTTCCCGGTATTGCCGCAACCGCCAAAGCTTTGCGCATGGCTTTGGAAAAGCGGAACACCGCACACCAATCGGAACTTACGCTCAAAAACCATTTAATGTCATTTTTACAATCATATGATGATGTTAAAATTTTCAGTACGGCTGAAGGTGCATCACACATCTTGTGCTTTGCCATGAAAGATGTTCGTGGTGAAGTCATGGTCCATGCTTTTGAGAATGAAAACATTATTCTTTCCACGACCAGTGCATGCTCCAGTAAAAAAGGGGATGTCCCTGCTACATTGGAAGCCATGCACGTTCCGAGCGAATGGTCCCGTTGTGCAGTCCGCATCAGTTTATCGTCGGAAAATACGCTGGCAGAAGTAGAAACATTTAAATCCGTATTCGCTCAATTACATACAAAATTCAAAAAAATTCAGAAATAAGAAAGGAACTATCCATGGAAACACGTATTCAAATCCGCTTTGGTGAGCTCTCGACTAAAGGTAAAAATAAAAAAAGATTCATCCAAAAATTATCTCAAAATATCCGGGCAGCGACTCATGACTTTCCGCAGATTAAAATTCATGCGGAGCACGATTTCATTTTCTTGAACTTAAATGACGCTGAAGAGGCAGTAATTATTGAACGCCTGCAAGATATTTTCGGGATTCAAAATTTCTCGCCAGTTTATGTCGTGCCACGTGACTTTGAAACCGCACGTACTTTCATTATTGATTTAATGAAAAAACTAGACACAGAAAATAAAACATTCAAAATAGCAACGCGCCGTTCCGACCATTCTTATGAACACGATACGAACTGGTTGAATGCTGAATTTGGGGCAGCCGTTTTGCAAAATATTCCCAATATCACCGTTCAAGTGAAAAAACCCGATATCACCGTTCGCGTTGATGTTAAAAATGAAAACTTCCTGATCAGTACGGAAACTTACCAAGGAGCAGGAGGGTTACCAGTTGGTTCGAGTGGCCGGGGTATCTTAATGTTATCGGGTGGTATTGACTCGCCAGTTGCAGGGTATTTAGCAATGAAGCGGGGCGTTGAAATTGAAGCTCTTCACTTCCACAGCCCTCCGTATACAAGTCCACAAGCTTTGAAAAAAGCTAAAGATTTAACAGCGAAATTAACCCGTTTTTCAGGTTCTATTCAATTTATCGAAGTACCGTTTACCGAAATTCAGGAAGAAATAAAAGCGAAAATTCCTGAGGGATATGGTATGACGGTTACGCGTCGCATGATGCTTCGTATTACGGATGCTATCCGGGAACAACGGAAAGCCTTGGCAATTTTTAACGGTGAAAGCTTGGGCCAAGTTGCTTCACAAACGTTGGAAAGTATGGTGGCAATCAATGCCGTTACTTCAACGCCAATTATCCGCCCAGTAGCCACAATGGATAAAAATGAAATCATCGATATCGCGCAAAAAATCGATACATTTGATTTATCAATCCAGCCGTTTGAAGATTGCTGTACCATTTTTGCACCGGCTGCTCCAAAAACGAAACCGCATTTGGATAAAGTTAACAGGTTCGAAGGAAATATGGATATTGAAGGTTTGGTTGCGCGTGCCGTTGCTGGCATTGTGGTAACCCGCATTAGCCAGGAAACACTCATTGAGGAAGAAACTTTGTTCAGTAGTTTATTATAATAAATCATATCGCTTACTTTTCCACTTAACATTGGTATAATGAAGATATCAAATTAATAGGAGGAATAAGGATGGAAATTACAGTAAAAGGTAAACCAACATTAGTAGAAGGTCCATTGCCAGCTGTAGGGGATGTTGTTTCAACTTTCTCTTTGAAAAATATTAAGGGTGAAACAGTTACAGACGAAACAATTAAAGGTCAAGTGACTATTTTGAGCGTATTCCCAGACATCGCGACAAGTGTATGTGATCAACAAACACGTTCCTTCAACGAGGTAGCATCCAACATCGAAGGCATTCGTTTAGTGAATGTTTCTAAAAATACAGCAGAAGAATTAAATGAATGGTGTGCTGCAAAAGGTTTGGATATCGATATGTGGACTGATACAGACGGTGAATTTGCTAAAGCATTTGGTGTTTTGATGCCAGAATTGGATAAATTAGCGCGTAGTGTATTTGTCTTAACAGAAGATAATGAAGTAGCATACCGTGAATTGGTTCCGGAAATGGCTGAAGAACCAAATTACGATGCAGCAGTAGAAGCTGCAAAAGATTTACTTTAAAATTTTGGGTTTTGATGGTAGACTATTGGAGAGAAAAATGCGATTGAACTGGGAAGAGTAATCGCAGCACGGTTACATAGCGAGAAAAGCGGATGGTGAAAGCTTTTTTAACCGGCTGGATGAAGGTAGCCCAGGAGCAAGTGGGATGAAGGCAGTGCTGTGTAGTCCTACTCGGAGATAGCTCCGTTATCAAAACGAGACATGGGATTATTATGCCCATAAACTCAGGTGGTACCACGAAATTTATTCGTCCTGCAATTTTGCAGGGCGATTTTTTTGTTTAAAGCGGCGTTTATTCCACCAAATTGACGCCACCACTGCATTTCATTTAAACACGAGAGAGGAATGAAAGTATGTCACAGTTAGACCAAATGTCTACAAAATACCAACCGCAAGAAGTTGAAAAAGGAAAATATAAAAAATGGGTGGAGTCCAAATTATTCCGTCCAAGCGGAAATAAAGATGCGAAACCCTACTCCATCGTTATCCCGCCTCCAAACGTTACAGGACGTTTGCACTTGGGTCACGCGTGGGACGTTACTTTGCAAGATATGTTGATTCGGATGAAACGCATGCAAGGGTATGACACATTGTGGTTGCCGGGAATGGACCATGCAGGTATCGCAACCCAAGCAAAAGTTGAAGCTAAACTTGCTGAAGACGGTATTTCCCGTCATGATTTAGGACGCGAAGCTTTTGTCGATAAGGTTTGGGAATGGAAGGAAGATTATGCTGGCTTCATCCGCGACCAATGGGAAAAAATGGGGATTTCCGTTGACTATGAACGCGAACGATTCACTTTGGATGACGGATTGTCGGACGCCGTTCGCAAAGTGTTTGTAACCCTTTATGAAAAAGGCTTGATTTACCGCGGTGCTTATTTGATCAACTGGGATCCAAAAGCGCAAACAGCATTGTCGGATATCGAAGTCATCCATAAAGATGTAAATGGTGCTTTCTACCACTTCCGTTACCCACTGACTGATGGTTCTGGCTTCGTTGAATTGGCAACGACACGTCCCGAAACAATGTTGGGAGATACAGCAGTAGCCGTTCACCCTGAAGACGAGCGTTATGCTCACTTAATCGGAAAAACAATTATGTTACCGTTGATGAATCGTGAAATTCCAATTATTGCCGATGACTACGTTGATAAAGATTTCGGAACCGGCGTTGTTAAAATTACACCAGCCCATGATCCAAATGACTTTGAGGTAGGTTTGCGTCATAACTTGCCCCAAATCAATGTTATGAACAACGATGCGACAATGAATGCAGAAGCGGGTAAATACGAAGGTATGGATCGCTTCGAAGCACGCAAAGCTGTTGTTAAAGATATGGATGCAGAAGGTTTCTTGGTTAAGGTTGAAGAGATGGTCCACAGTGTTGGTCACTCTGAGCGTACTGATGTGGTGGTCGAACCGCTTATTTCGACACAATGGTTTGTAAAAATGGCACCTCTTGCTGAAAAAGCAATCGAAAATCAAGGTACGGATGATAAAGTATCGTTCTTCCCGGAACGTTTCGAAAATACGTTTACACGCTGGATGGAAAACATCCATGACTGGGTTATTTCCCGTCAACTATGGTGGGGACACCGTATTCCTGCTTGGTACCATAAAGAAACTGGCGAAATGTATGTTGGCATGGAAGACCCAACCGATATCGAAAATTGGGAACAAGACCCAGACGTATTGGACACATGGTTCAGTTCTGCCCTATGGCCATTTTCAACAATGGGTTGGCCGGATGAGGAATCAGAAGACTTCAAACGGTATTTCCCGACTAGCACATTAGTAACGGGTTATGACATTATTTCCTTCTGGGTAAGCCGGATGATTTTCCAATCTTTGGAATTTACTGAAAAACGCCCATTTGAAAATGTGTTGATTCATGGTTTGATTCGTGATGAACAAGGCCGTAAGATGAGTAAATCCCTAGGTAACGGAATTGATCCAATGGATGTTATTGATCAATATGGTGCTGATGCTTTGCGTTGGTTCCTATCAAATGGTTCCTCCCCAGGACAAGACGTGCGTTTCAGTTATGAAAAAATGGATGCATCATGGAACTTCATCAATAAAATATGGAACGCAAGCCGTTATGTATTGATGAACCTTGACGGATTAACCTATGATCAAATTGATTTAACAGGTGAGAAAACATTGGCTGACCAATGGATTCTGTCTAAATTGAACCGTACGATTGCGAAAGTAACCGAATTATTTGAGAAATTTGAATTTGGTGAAGCCGGTAAATTGCTCTATCACTTTATTTGGGATGAGTATTGTGACTGGTACATCGAAATGACCAAAGAAGTGCTTCAAGGTGATAACGAAGCGGCTAAATTGACAGCGCGTAGCATCTTGGCACATGTATTGGACAACATTCTGCGTTTGTTGCATCCAATCATGCCTTTTGTTACAGAAGAAATTTGGCAAAATGCACCACATCAAGGTGATTCAATCGTGGTGGCTGAGTATCCAGTTGCGGATGCAAATTTGGTCGACGATGCAGCGGAAACGGCCATGGACAAATTGATAGGTTTGATTCGTGGGGTACGGAATATCCGTAATGAAATGAATACACCATTATCGAAGAAAGTACCGATGCAGATCAATGTAAATGATGATGCAACAGAAAACATTTTCACTGCGAACGAAGCTTATATCATCCGCTTCTGTAATCCAGAAAGTTTAGAAATCGGCCAAACTCTGGAAACAACGGAAGAGGCTGTTACAGCGATTATTTCTGGTGGGGAAGTTCGGATGCCATTAGCAGGCCTGATTAAACTGGAAGACGAAATTATTCGTTTGGAAGGCGAAGCAGAGAAGCTTGCAAAAGAAGTGGACCGGGTTGTAAAAAAACTGGGTAATGAAAAATTCGTAAGCAAAGCACCTGAAGCTGTTGTTGCAGGTGAACGTGCCAAAGAAAAAGATTACCGTGAAAAATTGGCGACTGTCAACGAACGCATCGCTAGCTTAAAAGCACAATTATAAAAAAGATGAAGATGGCTGAGAAGTATTCCCAGCCATCTTTTTGCAAAGGGTGGAAGCATGTTTACAACTTATGAAGAAGCAATGAACTGGATTCATACCCGTAAAGGAATGGGGCCTAAACCAGGAATAAAACGAATGGAATGGCTAATGGAGAAATTAGACCATCCCGAGAAAAAGTTTCCGGCCATTCATATTGCCGGAACCAATGGGAAGGGGTCTACTGTTGCGTATTTAACCAGCTTGTTTAAAGCCTCTGGACACACCGTGGGAAGCTTCACATCACCGCATATTATGCGTTTCAATGAGCGAATCAGTATAAATGGGGAACAGATTTCCGACAATGCAGTTTTGGAATTGGCGAATGCGATTCAACCACTGTACACTGAAATTTCGGAAACGGAGTTAGGTCCTTTAACAGAGTTCGAAGTGGTGACGGCGATGATGTTTCTTCATTTTGCCCGCATTCAACCAGATGTTGTCTTGCTGGAAGTAGGATTGGGTGGCTTATTCGACAGTACGAATGTAGCTGCACCGAAACTGACCATGATTACGACAATCGGAATGGATCATTTGCAGATACTTGGAAATACGATAGAAGAAATTGCCTTTCAAAAAGCAGGTATCATCAAAAACGGTGTACCACTGGTGATCGGGAATATCCAGGGTGCTGCCAAAAAAGTCATTTTAGACATGGCAAAAGAGAAAAAAAGTCCTGTTTTGGCTTATCAAGATGATTTCATTGCCGTGAATCAGCCGACTACCAGAGACTTCCATGAACACTTCGATTTTAAAGCGCCCGAATTAAAATTGGATGACATCGAAATTGCTTTGATGGGCCATCACCAAATCGACAATGCAGCAACAGCACTCATGGCCTTTATGACATTCTGTAAGGCCCAAAAATTAAACTATTCAGAAAAGACGATTTTGGCCGGCTTCCGCCAAGCCTTTTGGCCAGTTCGAATGGAGATTATCTCGCAGGATCCTTTTATCATCCTGGATGGCGCTCATAACGAACCGGCAATGGCCGTATTGCTGGATGCCATCAATACGAATTTTTCCGATAAAAAAATAAAAGTCCTGTTTGCGGCACTCACAACCAAGGAACTTGAAAAAATAGGCCCTTGGTTAATGCGTATTCCTAATCACGATATTCATTTAACGACCTTTGATTTTCCACTGGTCGCAACATTGAAAGATTTAAAAGAACGCCTTGGCGTTTCTGATGCAACTTACCATGAAGATTGGAAAAAAACACTGACACAATTAAAAGGAAAATTAGCCTCAGATGAAATTTTGTTGGTGACGGGATCCTTATACTTCTTATCCGAAGTACGCCACTTTCTTATGGAGGGATAGACATGGATAAAAAAGTTATTATTTTTGATATGGACGGTTTAATGTTTGATACAGAAAAATTAGTTTGCCAGGCTCAAATGAGTATCGCTAAAAAGTTAGGTGTCCCCTTTACAGAAGATTATTATTTAGAATCAGTAGGCATGTCCGATAAAGACTGTTTAGTAAAGTATACGGAGGATTTTGGTGATTATGACATTGCTTACCAGTTGAGCAATGATTATCGGGCAGAGTTACACCGTTTGATAGAATTGAATGGTGTTCCCCATAAAAAGGGTTTGGAAGCTTTACTGCATCATTTTAAAGAGTTGGATAAGGAATTAATTCTTGCTTCGTCCAATCGCCATTACGATATAAACTTTTTCCTAGAGAAAGAAGGGCTTTCTCATTATTTCTCAAGGAAAATTAGTGGAGAAGATGTTGAGTTTGCCAAACCGCATCCCGCTATTTTTGAAAGAGCACACGCACTGACAAACCATGAAAAAGAAGCCTGTCTGATTTTGGAAGATTCACTGAATGGTGTCCGTTCAGCTTTTTCAGCGGGAATTGATGTCATCATGGTGCCAGATTTAATTGCTCCAAATGAAGAAGCAAGAGCTAAAACCATCGCAATTGTGAACGACTTGGACGAAATTAGAACATTATTTTAAGGTTTTGGGAAATAAAATAAAACTTTTGCGGTTTTTTTGCGTATATATCTATAGTGAGTAAAAAGGAGAGATAGTATGCAAGAAACAACATTAGTAAGAGAAGTCCCAAAATCATCCCGACCGAGGGAAAGGCTCGCACAATACGGCGAGAAAGCTTTGGCAACACATGAACTGTTAGCTATCTTGTTACGCACCGGCCCTAAAGACAGTAACGTTTTACAGCTTGCGATGCGGGTGATGAATGAATTCGAAGACCTCCATTCCTTGAAAATGGCTTCCGTTGAGGAACTAATGACGATTAATGGCATAGGAGAAACGAAGGCGATTGAAATCAAAGCCTGCATTGAACTTGGGTTACGCCTTGCTCAGACGACACAGTTAAAGAGTGGCGTCATTACTTCAACTAAAACGGCAGGGGCTTTGCTTAAACAAGAAATGCGCGATCTACAACAAGAACATGTCATCGCATTGTATTTAAATACTAAAAATGAAATCATCAAAAAGAAAACCATTTTTATCGGCAGTCTAAATAGTAGTGTCGCTCACCCGAGAGAAATATTTCGGGAAGCCGTTCGTTTTTCTGCTGCCCGGATTATTTTGGGTCACAACCATCCCTCTGGAAATCCGGAGCCCTCGGAAGCAGATTTGATATTTACGCGGAGGATGGTCGAATGTGGCGAGATGATGGGGATTGAGCTCCTGGATCACTTTATTATCGGCGACCAAAATTACATCAGTTTAAAGGAATATGGAATAATTTAGAAAAAGACTTGCAATAATTTAAAAGTCTGGTTATAATAAGGGTACGTTTTTGTAAGGGAAGAAAGTTATGTCATGAACATTCCGATCGTACCATTTGCAATAACAGAATATTTGTGCAAATTGCACGAGGAGGAATTTTTCATGGAAAATGGAACAGTAAAATGGTTTAACGCAGAAAAAGGATTTGGATTTATCGAACGCGACGGCGGAGATGATGTATTCGTACATTTCTCAGCAATCAACAGTGACGGTTTCAAATCTCTAGAAGAAGGACAAGCAGTTTCTTTCGACATCGTTGAAGGTAACCGTGGACCTCAAGCATCAAACGTAGAAAAAATCTAATTTTTCCTAGTTGATAATAAACAGCTGAGACATTCATTTGTCTCAGCTTTTTTGTTATCTCATTTTCTATTTTTTTAGTTCTATTATTTATGGTGTTGGTAGGCATTTCCTTCACCAATTCCAGATAACCAAGAACCTTTTTTTAAGAAAATGTTACATTTTCAAATATTTTTAGCTTTCGATTTTTTCGGATTTCAATTTGTGGTAAAATATTGAAGATATACGATGAGCATATGGAAGGATGAATCTTTTGTCGGCAATAAGTTTAAGAGCCAAAAGAATTGGTATTGATTTAGGTACGACAAATATTGTTGTCTGGATGGAAGGCAAGGGTATTGTCTATAGAGAACCCGCAATTGTTGCCCGTAATCTTCAAGATGGAAAAATAGTGGCCATTGGTGATGAAGCCATTCAGCTTTTGGAACAACAACCGGGAAATGTGGTTTCGTCAAGGCCTTTAAAAGAAGGTATGATTGCTGATTATGATACGACGGTTGCGCTATTTAGGAATATTATTAAAAAAACGACAAAATATTCGTTTCAAAGACCATATCTCATGATTTGTACCCCAATAGGTATTACGGGAATTGAAAAACGTGCTATTATTGAGGCGTCACTGGAAGCAGGGAGCAAAGAAACTTTTTTACTGGATGAGCCTTTTGCTGGAGCAATTGGCGCGGGTTTGCCCATTTATACACCAACGGGATATTTTATTGTTGATATAGGAGGCGGGACAACCTGTATTGCTGTTTTATCTCTGGGAGGAGTCATAGCCAGTAAAGCGATACCTATAGCAGGAAACAAAATGGATGAAGCCATCCGTAACTATATTGGGGAAAAGTATGCCTTAGCAATCGGGTCTCGCACTGCTGAAACCCTCAAGATGAAAAGTGGTTCAGCAGATTTGAAAGCAGCCTCTTACTATGAAAATAAAGAAGTTAAAGGCCGGGATGTAAAAACAGGACTCCCCAGAAAACTTACAATAGAAGCAAGAGATATTTCCGAAGCCCTCCAGCCATTATTGCAGGAAATTATTGCAACCATCACTTCAGTCCTGGAACATTTACCACCGGAAATCGCAGCGGATATCATTACCCATGGGATTTTCTTGACCGGTGGGGGCGCCTTGTTAAATGACATTCATACAGTAATTTCCAAAGCAATGGGAATTTCCGTTACTGTTGTAACAAATCCCCTGGATAGTATTGTAGCAGGCATTGGTGAAAATCTAAAAAATATAAAACAATTAAAGAAACATAACACCTACTAATGGGGGAAAAGGAAAGGAAATGAGGTTTTAAGGTGAATCAGTTTTTCAATAATAAAAGAATGATTGTGTTGCTGATTTCCGTGATCATTTTTATCAGTACAATTGCCTTTTCTATGTCGCGAAACCGTGAGGACGCATCGCTTCCGCAATTGTTCATAAATGATGTGACCGGTCTAGCAGCGAACGTTATGTCGAAGCCAGCCGAAACGGTAAATGGATTTGTCGATTCTGTTGATAATTTGCTTCATACCTACGAAGAAAATCAACAATTGAAACAAAAAATAGATGCTATGGATAACATGCAAGCGCGAATATCCAAACTGGAGCAAGAAAATGTAAGCATGAAGCAAGAGTTAGAATTACAAAGTAGTCTGTCCGAATTCTCCAATATTAACGCAACCGTCATTTCCAGAAATCCTGACACTTGGATCGATCAAATTGTGGTTGATAAAGGTAGCGAAGATGGTGTGGAAGTCGATATGTCTGTCATGTCCGGCAATGGTTTGATTGGTCGTGTAGCCGAAGTTAGTCCAACTACTGCTAAAATCTTGTTATTGTCTACGGCCAATCAATCGGTAAATCGTGTGTCGGCAGAAATACAAATGCCCGATACACCAGTTCATGGTATTGTGGATGACTATGAAACGGAAAATGGACTATTGATCATGTCCGAAATTGATCCAAAAGCCAAAATAGAGGTTGGGAAGCAAGTCATCACTTCTGGTTTAGGTGGTGTATCACCGGCATCTTTATTGATAGGAGTTGTAAAGGAAGTGCGCATGGATGAGTTTGGTTTGTTCCAGGAAGTTACAATCGAACCAGCTGGTAATATAGCTGAAATTCTTTACGTGACTATCATCCAAAGGGGAAGCGAGGTTTCCCGGTAATGGTGCAAAATCGTACGCTTAATCATGTTTATCTGATTCCTATCCTTCTTTTTTTGGGATTGGTCATGGATGGTATTGTCATGAATATTTTTTCCGCCAGTTTTTTGGATCAAAACTATGTATTAGTTCCAAGGATATTGTTACTGTTGTTTGTTGTATTTACTTTACTTTTTCCCAAACAACCATTATTTCTCTATGCTTTATTGTTTGGCATTATGTACGACAGTTACTACACGGGAATACTGGGTATCTATGTGACTGCCATTGCTTCATGCATTTATTTAGTGAAACGGAGTCAGAGGTTTTTGACAACTGCACCGGTCGCAGTCTTTATTGTTTACTTCCTTAGCATCAGCTATGTGGAAATTTTCGTGTTTGGCGTCTATTCCTTATTAGGAATGGCTGATTTGTCGTTTGGCACTTTTATCGCCACCCGTCTTGGCCCAACTGTTCTTTTGAATTTCTTCTTTTTAGCTTTGCTTTATGTTCCCTTGCTTAAATTGAGCAAATGGATGTACAGTGTCTAAAATGAGAAACAAATTAAAAAAAATTGTTTAAATACTTGTTTTTAAAAAATTCTGTGTTATTATGATTTTACCTAAAAGAAATGCGAAGAAGAGAAAAAGTAATTTTCATTCATTCGGTAGAGAGCCTGCGGTCGGTGAAAGCAGGTGTATGGAGAAAATGAAAACACATCTCGGAGCAAGACTACTGAAAAGAATTTATTCGCGAGTAAGTAGACTCGGGGGTGCCCGTTACAGCACTAGCGTTTTAACAATGAACGCGATAAGGTAATGTTCGTGAGGGCATTACAAATAAAGGTGGAACCACGAAGCAATTAAGCTATCGTCCTTTGATTTTCTATATCATAGAGAATCAAGGGGCGTTTTTTTGTTGGACTGCAGCCAACAGAACGTCGGCAAAATCATGTCATTTCGAATAGGGATAAAAAATGATGAAAGATCTGGGAGGAACCAATCATGAAAAAATTATTCTTATTATTAGCATCCAGTGCACTGTTAGCAGCATGTGGATCTGAAACTGCAACAAATGAATCATCAACTGTTACAGAGACAAATGAGACTTTGAAAGAGACGTATACGGTTGGATTGGATGAAACCTTTGCACCTATGAGTTTTCGTGATACAGATGGTGAAATTGTAGGATTTGACGTTGACTTGGCGAAAGAAATTGGCGCAATTATGGGTGTTGAATTTGAATTTCAACCGATTGATTGGGTAATGAAGGAAACAGAATTGAATGCTGGCAATATCGATTTGATTTGGAATGGCTATACGATTACCGAAGAGCGTAAAGAGAAAGTTGCTTTCAGTGATCCTTACCTGGAAAATTCTCAAATCATTGTAACACTGTCTGATAGCGATATCGAAACGAAATCAGATTTGGCAGGGGCGACAGTAGCAACGCAACAAGCTTCCGCGACTTTAGATGCCATGAATGCTGATGAAACAGGCATTGTACAAGAATTTGACGGTGGCGAGCCGATTCTATACCCAACCTTTAATGATGTATTCAATGATTTGGAAAGTGGCCGTAGTGATGCCATCGTTGTTGATGAAGTATTAGGTCGTTACATCATGAAACAAAAGGGCTCCGACAAATTTAAAGTTCTGGATGAGGATTTCGGTGATGAAGAATATGGTGTTGGTATGAGAAAAGAAGATACAGCACTTCAGGAAGCAATTAATGACGGTTTGACAGAATTGAAAGAAAACGGCAAGTATGATGAAATCTATGCGAAATGGTTTGCTGAATAAGCGAAGGAGGAGAATGATGATGAAAAAAAAGATCTTTTTCTTAATGGCATCCCTATTCTTGGCAGGCTGTGGCAATCAAAAGACTGCCGAAACAAAAGAAACCATCATAATTGGTATGGACGAAACGTTTGCCCCAATGGGATTTCTGGATGAAAATAATGAAGTGATTGGTTTTGATGTTGATCTGGCTAAAGAAACAATGAATAGACTTGGTTACGAAGTGGAATTTCAATCAATCGATTGGTCGATGAAGGAAACAGAATTGAATACGAAAAATATTGACCTAATTTGGAATGGTTATGCTGTGACACCGGAACGGGCTGAAAAAGTATTGTTGAGTGAACCTTATTTGGAATCATCCCAAGCTATCTTTGTACGTAAAGACAGCGACATTCAAAAAAAGAGTGATTTAGAAGGTAAACTTTTATCAACACAACAATCTTCTAGCTCAATCGATAAAATCAAGGAAGATCCTTCCGGTATTTATGATAAGTTGGGCGGAGATTTGGTTCTTTATCCATCGAATAATAATAGTTTCATGGATTTGGAAGCAGGTCGGGTGGATGCCATAGTAGTCGGTTCAGAATATGGGCGTTATTATGTGAAACAAGCCGGGAAAGAAGATGTTTTCCGCGTTCTGGAAGATGACTTCGGGCAAGACGAAATGGCTGTAGCTCTTCGTAAAGAAGATACAGCATTGAAACAAGAAATTGATGATACAATAGCAGAAATAAAAGCAGATGGAACCTTTGATGAAATATATGATGATTGGTTCTTCTCTGAATAGAAAGTAGGGTTAAAATGGAACTTATTCAAACGATTTGGCCATCATTATGGGACGGCTTCCTCATTTCTTTGCAAATTTTCTTTATCGTGGCTATAACGAGTATCCCTTTAGGATTTTTGATTGCGATCATCCGGGTATATGCACCACGTTGGATCGGGTCACTTATTCAAGTTTATATTTTCATTATGCGGGGAACGCCATTGCTGCTACAGTTAATGTTTTTCTTCTTTGGCCTCCCTTTTGTTGGTATCGTTATGGATCGGTTCACGGCAGCGATTTTAGCCTTTATTATTAACTATGCAGCTTATTATGCGGAAATATTCCGTGGGGGTATCTTGGCAATTCCGCGTGATCAATTTGAATCCATCACGGTTTTGGGGATTGGGAAATTACGCGGATTTGTGCGAATTATCGTGCCACAAGTTTTCCGCATTGTATTGCCATCAGTTGGTAATGAAATTATTTCCTTGGTTAAAGATACATCTTTGGTTTATATCCTGGGAATCGGGGAATTATTACGGGCAGGGCAAATTGCAGCTAATACCTATGCCTCGCTCGTGCCGTTCCTTGGGGTTGGTGTTTTGTACTTGTCCGTTACAGGGATTATCACGATTATCTTAAATACGCTTGAAGCAAAAAGGAAGTTTTAGGAGGGTACCGGATGTTATTAGAAGCAAAAAATATTTCCAAAAAATATCATAATCAAGCAGTCATTGCAAATTTTTCCTTCACAATCGATGCGGGGGACATCGTTGTTTTGACTGGTCGCTCTGGTACCGGTAAAACGACCTTGATGCGCATTTTAAATAATTTGGAATCGGCAGATAGTGGTAGTCTTACTATTGAAGATACGCCCTTATTTGAAGATACGGAGCGCGGTGCAGCCTATGTTTCCCGTAAAAAGCGTAAATTGTACCAAAGTAAAATCGGCATGGTTTTCCAGGACTATGCTTTGTTCCCGAATTTCACGATTCGTGAGAACTTGTTGGAAGCGCCACTCTCCCAAAAGTTAGGGACAAAGGCTGAATTGAATGCCAAAGCAGAAGCATTGCTGGCGGAAATGGGTATCGCAGATCAGTTGGATAAGATGCCATCACAATTGTCAGGCGGCCAAAAACAACGGGTTGCGATTGCACGTGCCATGATGTTGAATCCTAAAGTATTGTGTTTTGACGAACCGACTTCTGCTTTGGACCGTGAATCAGCTGACAGCATCGGTAATCTCATTCAAGGGATTGCGGAAAAGGGAACAGGCATTTTGATCGTTACCCATGATACACCTTTCGGAGAAAAATATGGAACCCGATTAATCTCTTCTTCAGAATTTGTCAAATAACCTTGCAAATAAAACAGATACTTGTATAATGATGAAGAACTAAAATAACGAATGACGAGAGCATTCATTTTAAGGAGAGATTATTATGGAAAAAAATAAAATACTTGTGCAGCGTGCTGCAATCATTGGGTCAGGAACAGACGATTTAACGAATATGTTTCTGTCCCTTTCTTTGTCTTCAATTATCGTTGACCTGGGTATTAGCAATACACAGGCTGGATCCATTTCAACCATCACGAACTTTGGGATGTTGTTAGGCGGACTTATTTTTGGTTACTTGGCAGACAAATACGGGACTTTGAAATTATTCAAGATTACTTTGTTATTGTTTTCCCTGGCTACCGCAAGCATGTTTTTCGCTACGAATATGACAACCATTTATGTGCTTCGTTTCTTGGCGGGAATCGGAACCGGTGGGGAATACGGCATCGCCATCAGTTTATTGGCAAAAGTGACACCTGCCAGCAAAATGGGAAAGATGTCAGCGTATAACGGTGTTGCCGGCATGGTCGGAAATATTTTCGCAGCCTTACTGGCCAGCATCATCCTGCCAACATTAGGTTGGAACTATCTCTTCTTATTAGGTCTATTGCCACTATTGATTGTGGCATGGGTTCATTTCAATGTCACAGATGACGTATTGGAAAAATCACTGGAGTCACACGGTACAGTGGAAAAAACAGAAAAGCCATCCTACGGGGAACTTTTCAAAACGCCAAAGTTAGCACGCCAAACAGTTTCCTTGATGTTTATGGCTATCGTTCAAATCGGGGGTTACTTCGGACTGATGAACTGGTTGCCACAAATCATGCAACAAAGTCTTGGTTTATCCGTGTCCGGAAGCTCTTTATGGATGATTTCCACAATTCTCGGAATGTCATTGGGTATGCTATTCTTTGGACGCATTCTGGATAACTTTGGTCCACGCTTTTCTTATGGGTTATTCTTACTGGCTTCAGCTTCAGCTGTTTTCCTTTTCACTTTGGTTAAAAACGAGTTTGCCATGCTATTGGGTGGGGCGTTGGTTGGTTTCTTCGTAAATGGTATGTTCGCTGGTTACGGGGCTATCGTCAGTAAACTCTATCCAAGACATATTCACTCTATGGCAAATAACCTCGTTATCAATGTCGGCCGTGCAATCGGTGGCTTTTCATCCATTATCATCGGTTTCTTGATGGATGTTGGGAATGTAACAACGGTTATGACCTACTTATCATTCAGCTATTTGGCAAGTTTCGTAGTCATGATGACTATCAAGGAATTCGCTAAAACGCGTTATCACCAAACACCAGAAAATGTAAAAATATAATTTGACGTCTATGAGTAGGTTTGGTATAATACTCATGTTGTAAATGTGCGCACCACAGCTACAACCGCACGTAAGGAGTCTTAAGTTCCCAAAGGACACTCTGGTCGGCGAGTCTAAGTCTAATGAGGAGGTGCAAGAATATGTACGCTATTATCAAAACAGGTGGAAAACAATTGAAAGTTGAAGTTGGACAACCAATCTTCGTTGAAAAATTGAACGTTGAAGCTGGTGACCAAGTAACTTTTGAGGAAGTTGTATTCGTAGGTGGAGATGACACTAAAATTGGTGCTCCATTCGTAGAAGGCGCAACTGTCGTAGGAACTGTTGAAAAACAAGGCCGCGAGAAAAAAGTTACAACCTTCAAATACAAGAGAAGAAAAGATTCTCACCGTAAACAAGGTCATCGTCAACCTTATACAAAAGTTATGATCGACGCAATCAACGCATAAGAGATGTGAAAGCAATGATTAATACAAAATTTATTATCGATTCAGAAGATGAAGCGATTCTTTCCTTTGAAATTACTGGCCATGCTGGTTACGCTGAGGCGGGAGAAGACATTGTTTGTGCGGCGGTTTCAGTTTTAGCAATTGAAACAGTGAACAGTATTGACAAGATGGTTTCCCATCAGATGACTGTTAAAGAAGCGGATGACGAAGGCGGATATCTATTTGCCCAAATCAAGCCAAATCTTTCAGCAGAACAAGCGCAGGTAACACAAATTTTGTTGAAGCATTTGTATTTCTCACTTGAGGATGTGGCTAATACCTATCCTGATTATGTAACTATTGAGACCATTTAATCAGAAAATATGTACCAGGGAGGTGCAACTCATGTTGAAACTTAATCTACAACTATTCGCTACTAAAAAGGGTGGTGGATCTACTTCAAACGGTCGTGATTCTCAATCCAAACGTTTAGGTTCTAAACGTGCAGACGGACAACACGTATCCGGTGGTTCAATTTTGTACCGTCAACGCGGAACAAAAATTCACCCAGGTGTTAACGTAGGCAGAGGTGGCGACGATACATTGTTCGCTAAAGTTGACGGAATCGTTCGTTTCGAACGTCTAGGCCGCGACAAAAAACAAGTATCTGTTTACCCAGCAGCTCAATAATAACGATTGGTTTTACCAATCAACCCATTTTCATACACACAAAGACTTGCGAAGGGATTAACCTAACGCAAGTTTTTTTTTTAGTAAAAGCGTTCAGAAGGAAGGGTTCTGTAATGAATACATCAAAGCTAGAAAAATTATTTCAGATTTTGGATGAAGCTGTAACCTTATTGCAGAATGATTTGGATGTTTCATATGTTGAAGCACTGACAGAAACAATTCAAAATCTGGCTTATGAGGGTAAGGCACAGCAATTGGATGGTTTGCCATCGGATGAGACTGTAGCAAAATTGAATCGATTCTATCGTAAATTACATCTTGAAGAAGAATCGCGAGAAGTAATTCGTAAATTGATTCAACTCGGTTTTATTAAAGCCATTAAATCGGATAAAATTCAATCCAATCACCAGATGACGCCTGACACCATTGCTTTCTTGATGGCATATTTCATTGATGCCATTAAACAAGATAAAAAAGAAGAACTCCATATCCATGATTTAGCTGTTGGATCAGGTAATCTGTTGATGGTCATTATGGACTACTTGGAACAAAGAGGTAATAAAGTAACAGCAGAAGCCGTTGACAACGATGATTTGTTGGTAGCTTTGGCTTCAAATAGTAGCCACTTGCAAAAGTGGGGTGAAGCATTAACTTTTACTCATTCTGATAGTTTACAAGAATTGTTGATCAGACCCAGTGACATAGCGGTTTCCGATTTACCTATTGGCTACTATCCAATGGATAATCGGGCTGAAAAATTCCAGACGGCCTACGAAGACGGACATTCCTTTGCACACTTCTTGCTTATTGAACAACATGTGAAGTATCTAAAAGAAGGTGGCTGGGGCTTCTTTATCGTTCCGAAGAATTTAATTGAAAGCGATAAGAAAGGCGTCTTTATGAAATGGTTAAAAGGCCATGCTTATTTGCAAGGCATGTTGGAACTTCCTGAAACATTATTCCAATCCGAGCAATTGCAAAAATCCATCCTTATTTTACAAAAAACAGGCAATGGTGCGAAACAAGTAAAAGAAGTCCTCTTGGGCACTATTCCGGACATAAAAGATGCAAGAAAAATGCAAGGATTTCTATCTCAATTCAACAATTGGGCGAAATAAATGCTATAATATTTTATGTGTATTAACAAAACCTGATAGGAGCGAAAATGATGTCTAAAATTATAGCGATTAATGCTGGTAGTTCTAGTTTGAAATTTACTTTATACCAAATGCCAGGAGAAGTAACAGTATCATCTGGGATTATTGAAAGAATTGGTTTGAAAGATTCCATTTTTACAATTAAATATGGTGAAGGCCAAAAATTCAATGTGGTAGAAGACATTGATAATCATGAAATTGCCGTTGAAAAATTAATGACGCAATTGAAAGATTTAGGAATTATTACGGACTTCAACGAAATTACGGGTGTTGGTCACCGTGTTGTTGCTGGTGGAGAACATTTTAAAGAGTCCACACTAATTGATGATGATGCGCTAGCTAAAATTGAAGACTTGGGCGATTTAGCACCACTTCATAACCCAGCAAATGCTACAGGGATTCGCGCTTTCAAAAAATTGTTGCCAGAAATTACAAGTGTTGCTGTATTTGATACTGCATTCCATACAACAATGCCTAAAGAAAACTATCTATACAGTATTCCAATGGAATATTATGAAGATTTTGCGGCTCGTAAATATGGTGCCCATGGAACAAGCCACCAATATGTAGCACAACGTGCAGCTGAATTGTTAGGTAAACCATTAGAAGATTTAAAAATCATCACTTGCCACTTAGGTAATGGTGCTTCCATTACTGCTGTAGATGGCGGAAAATCTGTCGATACATCAATGGGCTTCACACCATTAGCTGGTGTTACAATGGGAACGCGTTCTGGTGACATCGATGCTTCCTTGTTGCCATATTTGATGGACAAATTGGAAATCACAGATATTAAGGAAATGGTTAATATCCTAAACAAAAAATCTGGTTTACTAGGTTTGTCTGGTGTTTCCAGTGATATGCGTGATATCGAAACAGCAGCTGAAGAAGGAAATGAACAAGCACAAACTGCGTTGGACATTTTCTATAACCGTGTACAAAAATACATCGGTCAGTACGTTGCAGTTATGAATGGTGTAGACGCTATCGTCTTCACAGCTGGTATCGGTGAAAATTCCGCTCCAACACGTAAAATTATTATTGACGGTTTGACTTGGTTCGGTTGTGAAATCGATGACGAGAAAAACAATGTCCGTGGTGAAGAACGCGTTATCTCAACGGATGATTCTAAAGTTAAAGTTGTACTTATCCCAACTGACGAAGAATTAGTTATTCTACGCGATGTATTGCGTTTAGGTAATTTAGCTTAATAAAAAAGAGGCCATCTCAAAATCCGAATGAAATTCGGTTTTGAGATGGCTTTTTTAATTGGTGTTGGTAAAGGAAATGGTTGTTTGTATGCTACGTGAGACCGCCCCTTGTCTATTTTTTATTTATTTCACTATGGAGACGATGATTTTCTAAATCCGTCCTCACAACTGTAACATCACATGGTGCGTTACGAATAACATATTCAGACACCGAACCGATGAATAGTCTTTCTACTGCGTTTAGCCCCGTCGCCCCGATCATGATCAAATCAGCATGATGCTCAACAGCAATTTCCTTGGCAATCATAACTTTTGGAGAGCCATAGTCAATAATCGTTTCAATGTTCTCTACGCCACGTTCGCGTGCGATTTCTACGTAACGATCCATCATGATTTTAGTTTGGCGAATAATTTCATCAGTGAAATTCCCCTCGAAACCGGAAGGCGTTTGGATGGCCCGCGTATCAATAACATGCACGATTAATAATTTAGCATTATTTCTTTTTGCTACATGGATTGCTTTTCTGAAAGCCAGTTCCGATTCTTCTGAACCATCCACCGGTGAAAGGATTGTTTTATAATCTTCCATCATTTTAACCACTCCATTCATAAATGTTGATTACACCCTAATTGTAACCGAATTCACAAAAATTATAAAGGATTGTGTTAATTTTTAAGGAAGGCCGCTAAGCGCCAAGCAACACTTGCCGTGTAAACAGATACCACAACCAAAATAATGGCAATGAAAGGCATTGTGTCCCACACGATACCGGAAACAGAGAAAAGGGCAAAGACTAAATAAACCCAACCGTTTAATCGGCAGAAACCATTCAAGCGATGTTTTGGTTTGTTCTGCAACAACACGGAGAAAGCCTCCGATGCCTTATTAAAGAAAAACCAGGAGACAATCCCTAACAACAGGGCAAAGAGTCCCATTAAAATTTTTATCATCTGTTTTCACCTACAAAATTAAAAGCCGCTCGAATGAGCGGCTTCTAAAGTTTAATACTTTATTTAAAATTCCGGTGGTGCCGTTTTTAGTATTCTACTAGTTTTGAACCCGCGATATAAGCAGGTGGGCTCCACAAAATGTTTTCTAGTTTCCAAATGTTGTGGCTTACTATCCAAGCATTTATCAAGGATCCCAATGTAGTAATTATTTGTTCGGTCAACACATTGAGAATATATCGTACACCTCAGAACTTCTTATAAGTATAGTAGCATATCGTATTCGGTTATGCAACAAATAAACTCAAAAAAATATACCAAGAACGCACTTAAACCAGCATTGTAAGCGAGCACATCAATTATTATTTGTCAACTTATTTAACTGTTGGGCTAATGCTTGTTCGTATTTTCCGGTCACAACAGGTTTATAATAAGAAGCATTTTTGATGCTGTCGGGCAAATATTGTTGCGCAATCCAATGCCCTTCATAAGCATGTGGGTATTTGTAGGAAACCCCACGGCCCAAGGCTTCAGCTCCCTTGTAATGTGCATCTTTTAAGTGAATTGGCACTTCACCAGCATTGCCGGCACGAATGTCACTCATCGCAGCATCAATGGCTTCAATAGCTGAATTTGATTTCGGGGACAGCGCCAGATCGATCACTGCATGGGCCAAAGGAATACGGGCTTCGGGTAATCCGAGCTTCTCAGCAGCCTGGACGGCCGATACCGTCCGCGCTGCCGCTGCCGGATTGCCAAAACTAATATCCTCGTAGGCAATCACTAATAGACGCCGACAAACCACAATCAGTTCCCCAGCCTCCAAGAGGCGGCCTAAATAGTGAAGAGATGCATCTACATCACTCCCGCGAAGGGATTTTTGAAAAGCCGAAATCACATCGTAATGCGCATCACCATCTTTATCATGGACCAATGCCTTGCGTTGCAAGCATTCTTCAGCGACTTCCAAAGAAATACGCACGATTCCGTCTTCATCTTTCGGCGTGGACAAAGCTGCCAACTCCAAAGCATTCAACGAACCGCGTAAATCGCCCATCGAACTTCGGGTGAAATGAAGCAACGCATTCTCATCCATTTCAACGGACATAGCGCCTAAACCATTTACTTCGTCTGTCATTGCACGTTTAATCGCAATAACCATATCATCGATACTGAGTGGTTTCACTTCGAATATTTGCGTTCGGCTCCTAATGGCCGGACTGATACTAATATAAGGGTTCTCGGTTGTGGCCCCGATTAAAATGACTAGACCGCTCTCCAAGTGGGGCAGTAAAAAATCTTGTTTCGGTTTGTCCAATCGGTGAATTTCATCCAGGAGCAAAATAACTTGCCCGGAGAACTTCGCTTCCTCGACCACAATTTGTAAATCTTTTTTTGAATCGGTCGCAGCGTTCAATTGTCGGAATGCGGAATGCGTCGAACCCGAAATGGCACTGGCTATACTCGTTTTACCGGTACCCGGTGGTCCATAGAGAATCATGGAAGAAAGCATCTTTGCGTCCACCATACGGCGAATTATTTTATTAGGGCCAACAAGATGCTGCTGGCCAACAACTTCATCAATGTTTTTAGGGCGCATCCGATAGGCTAATGGCTTTTTCATATATACTCGCTCCTTTGTCTTCACCATTATAATCCATTCAACAAAAAGGAACAAACATTCGTTTGGTAAAATGAAGCTATCTTCTTATCAAAGTACCGGAATACAGGTATAATGAGAATAGTGAAAATTGTCGACGAAAGCGAGCAAACCGAATGAACATTAAAGAAAATATTAAACGCAGTAATTTAGAACCTTTATTTACCCAAGCAATTTTTGGGATTGAAAAAGAATCGCAACGAATTCTTGCCGATGGTACGATTACGACGACTGACCATCCCGATGAGTTCGGCAATCGGAACTTCCATCCTTATATCCAGACAGATTTCGCAGAAACCCAGATGGAGCTGGTTACGCCACCGTTAAATAGTGTCGAAGAAGTCATGAATTGGCTTGCAGCTATTCATGATGTTTCTTTGCGGACGATACCCGAAAACGAATATTTATTGCCAACAAGTTCACCACTTTTTATGCCGACAGAGGATGAAATCCATGTCGCAAAATTAGATAATGCGGATGACGTTGCCTACCGGGAGTATTTAGTGGACGTTTATGGAAAGAGAAAACAAATGGTGAGTGGTATTCATTATAATTTCGAATTCCATCCAGATTTTGTACATGCCTTGTATGAAGAACAAGCCAGCGAGATGGCCTTCAAGGACTTCCAGTCGCGTCTTTATTTAAAACTGGCCCACAATTTTTTCCGCTATCAATGGCTATTAACTTATTTATTAGGTGCTTCCATTGAAGCGAAGCCGGAATTTTTCAAAAATGAAGAAAGACCCAGTGATATTCCTGAAGGCTTGATTCGCAGTATTCGTAGTAGCCACCATGGTTATGTCAATAATGACGATGTAAAAGTTTCTTTTGAATCCATGGAAGATTATGTTCAGACGATTGAACAGATGGTTAAAGATGGAAAACTGATTGAAGAAAAAGAATTTTATTCAACAGTCCGGTTCCGCGGTGGCAAAAATGCCCGCGAAATACTCAAAAATGGTATTTCTTATCTGGAATTCCGTTTGCTGGACTTGAATCCTTTCGCTGAATTTGGTATTGAAGCCGACGACATACATTTTATACATTATTTCTTAATGTATTTAATTTGGATGGATGATGAAGCTACGGTAGCGGATTTGGAAATTGGTAAACAAATGAACTTCAACACAGCATTGGAGCACCCACACAGTAAGTCGGCTTACTATGAGGAAGGTCTTGCAATTCTTAGTGGCATACAAGAAATGTTGACACAATTGAATTTGGAAACACCAATCATTGACCAAAAAATAGCCGCTTTTAATAATCCGGAATTGACCTTGGCAGGGCAACTAGCCGCAATTTACGAAGCAGACTACACAGGTTGGGTGATCGAACAGGCAAAAGCCTACAAGAAGGCCGCTCAAGAACGACCATACGCATTACGTGGCTTTGAGACGATGGAGCTTTCCACCCAAATCCTGATTTTTGATGCAATCCAAAAAGGCTTGAAAGTCGATGTTTTGGATGTTGAGGACCAGTTCCTGTCCCTTAAATACCAAGAACATTTAGAGTATGTAAAGAATGGAAATATGACTTCTTTAGATACTTATATTTCTTCATTAGTCATGGCGAATAAAGTGGTAACCAAAAAAATATTGGCAAATAATGGCTATATTGTACCGGCAAGCAAAGAATACCATCATGTAGCGGAAGCTTTGCGCGACTATGGTCTATTTAAAGCTAAACGCTTTGTTGTGAAGCCAAAGTCCACGAATTATGGGCTGGGCATTTCTATTTTCAAAGAGGGCGCAAGTGAAGAGAATTATCGTAAAGCGATTGAAATCGCATTTGAGGAAGATTCAACTGTTTTAGTAGAGGACTTTGTTCCAGGAACGGAATATCGCTTCTTCGTAGCCGGAGATGAAACCAAAGCGGTTCTATTGCGTATTCCAGCGAATGTAATAGGAGATGGCACTCATACGATTGAAGAATTGGTTGAAATCAAGAATCAGGATCCCTTACGCGGGATGAATCATCGTACACCGTTGACCTTGATTCAGCTTGGTAAAATCGAACAATTGGCTTTGGAGGAACAGGGATATGTGATGACGGATATTCCGGCTGAAGGCACGACTGTGTATTTGCGTGATAACTCCAATATCAGCACAGGTGGCGATTCCATTGACATGACGGCAGCAATGCATGAGAGCTATAAAGAGATTGCGGTGGGGATTGCTAAAGCGGTAGGCGCGACGTTTTCAGGGGTAGATATGATGATTCCTGACTATCGTCAACCCTCAACGAAAGAGGCGCCTGGTTATGGTGTAATCGAAGCAAACTTCAACCCAGCCATGATGATGCATATTTACCCGCATGAAGGTGAAGGACAACGTTTGACATTGGATGTATTGGATTTGTTATTCCCCGAAATGAATATTAAGGGGGATCCAATATGAGAGGAATCCATAGACTCTTTGTTTTAATTGCGATGTTGGCTCTTGGTGTGGGCTATCTCTATGGGAATGGGCTTACTTTCCAAACCTTGGCTGACAATGTTCCGTTCGTTCAAATGGTCATTGTGATTTTGATAGCCGTGTATACCGGATATGTGCATATCTTTTTACATGAGTTTGGACATTATGTGTTCGGGAAAATGACTGGATACGAACTCGTCTACTTTCAAATGCCCAACTTTCGTTATGAGGTGAAGACAAAGCAGTTCCAAAAATTATCAACACGTGTACCGGGACTTATGGGGCAATGTCTGATGAAGCCACCGATAAAAGGTAACTACAATGAAAAACCTTATTTTCTTTATTTAGCGGGCGGATTAATTGTCAACTTTCTAACTGCCATGTTATTCTATTTGGGTTCATTTATCTTACCTGTTCCAATCAGCTTCACTTTATTTGCCTTGAGTTTGCCGCCGTTTCTGTTATTCCTGATGAATATTGTTCCGCTGGGTTTTACCGATGGCAGTGTGATTCGCGAAATCAGAAAATCTGAAGTTTCAAAAAAGCTGTATTTCAAACAATTAGAACTTTCCGCTTTGTTCGAGGAGGGCAAAACTTTCTCAGAAATTCCTGAGGAGTATTTTTCAGAAGTTAAGGACGGTACTTACGGCCAATCCAGATTAGGAGAATATGTTCTCTTGATTGCTTATCAACGCGCCTTATCGGAATTGAATTTTGAAAGGGCAGACCAACTATTGGGTGCTTATCAAGAAAAGTGGCATTATCTATCTTCACCTTATAGACAGATGTTAGCCAGTGAGTTACTATTTTGCCATGCTATTTTTGGTAGAAAAGAAGCAGCGGAGACATTGATGGAACAGATAAAGGCTTACCCTGTTCTGTTGGGGTATTATAATCGGTCCCAACGCACACAAGTGGCTTACAAATTTTTTGTTGAGATGAAAGTAAAAGAAGCCAAAGCCATTCTTGTCCAAAAGTCAGACACAATCGATCAAAATCTTAATGAGGCAGAATTAGCCCTACAAAAAACGCTACATGATTGGCTTGGTAGCTTCATGGGCTTGTAGGCATAATAGAAAGAAGGAAAACAAATGATTTATTTTGACCACGCGGCAACGACACCGGTCGATCCAGAGGTGGTAGCAATCATTACAGACACGTTAACCCATAATTACGGGAACCCATCCAGTCTTTATCAAAAGGGTAGGGAAGCCCGTCAAATTGTGGATGAAGCACGACGCATCTTCGCTGGTTCAATCAATGCGAAACCAATTGACTTGATTGTTACCAGTGGTGCAACAGAATCAAATAATACCGCAATTATCGCAACAGCCCTAGCGATGCAAGAAAAAGGCAGACACCTCATCACCACAGAGGTAGAGCATCATTCCGTCTTGCATCCAATGCAGTATTTGGAAACATTGGGATTTGAAGTGACCTATCTTCCGGTTGATGAAACAGGTCGCGTTACAGCTACCCAAGTAAAAAGAGCCTTGCGGGAGGATACGATTTTAGTTTCCATCATGTATGTCAACAATGAAGTGGGTAGTATAAATCCAATTGGTGAAATAGGAGCAGTGGTGGCGGAGCATCCCGCTTACTTCCATACCGATGCGGTGCAAGCCTATGGAACTTTGGAAATTGATGTAGTGGCTGAACAGATAGATATGCTTTCAACGACCGCCCATAAATTAAATGGTCCCAAAGGTATAGGTTTCTTGTATCGTCGCAACGACCTACACTTACCAAATTATCTGCATGGTGGGACACAAGAGAACGATCACCGCGCCGGAACAGAAAACACACCTTATATTCGTGGTTATGCGAAGGCGGTTGAAAAGATGGTAGCAGGCCGTGATGAAAATAATGCCCACAAACTATCTTTACGGACGCATTTTTTGACATCATTAAAAGAAAAGAAGATAACTTATTCCCTTAATGGGAGCCCAGAGAGTGGCGTGCCCCATATTTTGAATGTTTGGTTCCCTTATTTGCAATCCGATAAATTTTTGATTCAATGTGATTTAAAGGGAATCATGATTTCTGCAGGCTCCGCTTGTACGGCAGGCAGTCTGGAACCAAGCCACGTGCTAACTGCAATGTTTGGAAAAGGACAAGCCCGAATTGGTGAGTCTGTCCGTATCTCCTTTGGCGCAGATAATACGCTTGAGGAAGTAGATGAATTTGTGGCAATGATTGCAGCCTTGCAAGAAAAATATAAAAGTACCACAAAATAGTTCAGGAGGATTTCAAATGGCATATGATCAAGTAACAGGTTTAAAAGGTGCAACCAAGCAGTATCGACTTAATCCAACGGTAAAACGTTATACGTTGCGTGACCATGGATTCCAGGAAACAAAATCAGGAAACTTCCAATATGTTCGTAGCCTAAATACGGACAAAGACAATAAAACAGGTGCGTTATTAAAAATCGTTATAGCAGGTGATTTCTCAGGGTTCAAAATATCGACAACATCCGCCAACGGATTGAAAGCAATAGATGTTTATGGCAATCCGCATATGAGCCAATTGGTTGAACATTTGGAATATATCATGAACCATTTCATCGAAGAAAATATTTTCGAAAAAGCATAACGGTGAAAAAGGCTGGATTTTATCCAGCTTTTTTGTTTAATACCATAAATGACAGGGCCATTATAACGAAAAGAGGAAAATATGTGAACAATAAGAATAAAATACTTACATTAAAAGAATTCAATGAACTTTACTCCGTGGAGGTAAATTCGTTGAGAAAAGCTATGTTGAAAGATAACCTGATGGAACTCGACTACCAAGATGAGAAAGACCCTCACAGCTATAAAATCATTGCAAATGAAACACAAGAAACAGTTTTTGAAATCACAACAGATAATGATGAAAAATTCATCAGAGCCCTGATGGAGCAATTTAAGATAAAAGAACTTGAGCTCTATTACATGTGTGACTGACAAACATTATAAGTTTTAGGTTGGAAAAGTTCTTGGACGTCTGTTAGGTTTTGTTAGTTGAGCTAATCGTCGTGATTTCGCCAAAAAGCGACAATCAGGAAATGGGCGGTTAGCTAACAGGCACGAACTCATAAAAAAACGACGATTGGCTATTTTCTCAACAGCTAATCGTCGTTTTTGTCATAAAATTAATCAATTTATTTCACGTTCCCCCTCTTTGGTTTTCATGCTATAATAGTTCAGTAAATCACATTATAGGAGTTGAATGTTTTGGAACTTGATAATCAGGGACTCATGGGGATGATCGATAAAAATGCCATCAAGAAAACACATTTATTCGAGAATTCAATCCCGAAGTATATTGTCCGCTCCATGTTTGCGGGGATGTACTTGACAATAGGAACGGCAATCTCAGTCGTAGCAGCTGAAAAGGCCAACCATATTCATCCCGATTTAGGGAAATTTGTTTATGCGATTTTGTTCAGTTGGGCACTTATTATGATTATTTATATGGATGCTGAACTCGGAACGAGTAACATGATGTACTTAACCGTCGGGGTTAACCGCAAGACCTTGAAAGCAAGAAGAGCCCTCCAAATTCTATTAGTTTGTATATTTAGTAACTTAGTCGGTGGTGCTTTATCCGGATTATTAATCGTTCAAACGGGTCCTTTTCTGGACTTTTCTTCAAGCCATTATCTGGCGGAAACAGTCTCGGCCAAGTTGTTGAAGCCGGGATTTCAGGTCATTATTGAAGGGATATTTGCAAATATCATTGTAAATACAGCAATTATATCGTCTGCGCGTATGAAGGACGATGCTGGTAAATTGTTGGCTGTCCAATTCATTATCGCATTCTTCGCTTTCCTGGGTTACGAACACGTTATTGCGAATTTTTCATCCTTTGCAATGGTATTCTTCGCAGGTGGCGTTCCGGAAATGACGACAACGGCTGTTTTAAGTAACTGGTTCTTCGCCACTATCGGTAATTACATCGGAGGCGGATTGGTAATTGGTTGTACCTATGCTTGGTTAAACAAAGGTGAAACGGTATACTTTGATTAGCGGAGTAGGAGGGGAAATATGAATCTGAAAACAAATACGATTAAATGGCTGGCAATGGTAACCATGACCATTGACCATATTGGGTATTATGTATTTCCGGAATATATTATTTTACGCTTGATTGGTCGGCTGGCTTTTCCCTGTTTTTTGTTTACCACGATTCAAGGCGTTAAACAAACCGCCAATTTCCCTATGTATTTCTTGCGGCTCTTGGGTATGGCACTTATCAGTGTCATCCTGATGAGTCCCATTCGTATTTATTGGAATATTCTTTTTTCGTTGGCGATATTTGCACTTTCCTTGAAGGATAAGCGGCTTTTTCTGCCAACGCTTTTTTTGAGTTATTTTACCGAATATAGCGTGTATGGCTTTTTGTTGGGCTGGGCTATAAAAATCATGCTGGATAAGGATCGAATCCAGGGGATAGTTTTTATCCTAGCCTTGCATTTGGGCCTGTATTTTGGTTCGATTCAATTTTTTGCCCTCATAGCGGTTGTTTTCATGTTGTTACCGATGGAATGGCGATTACCGAGATTTCCCAAATGGCTTGGTTATCTTTATTATCCCATCCACCAGGTTATCCTGTTTTGGCTAGGCTCCTTTATCAAATAAGTAAAGGGCTTGAAATATAAACGTTTTTAGTGTATCATCTTTATTTGTATATTAATCACTTATTTTTAAGAAGTGATTGAGAAAGAACGAAAGGAGACTGTGACAATGACAGAAAAAGAAAAGACACGAGTTGTTGTGGGAATGAGTGGTGGCGTTGACTCTTCTGTTACTGCCTTATTATTGAAAGAGCAAGGTTATGATGTGATCGGTATTTTTATGAAGAATTGGGACGATACAGATGAATTTGGATTCTGTACGGCAACAGAAGATTATAAAGACGTCCAAGCTGTTGCACAACAAATCGGAATTCCCTATTATTCTGTTAACTTCGAAAAAGAGTACTGGGATAAAGTGTTCCAATATTTCTTGGATGAATATAAAAAAGGTCGCACTCCTAACCCTGATGTTATGTGTAACAAAGAAATCAAGTTCCGTGCATTCTTGGACTACGCTGTTGATTTAGGCGCCGACTATGTGGCAACGGGTCACTATGCCCAAGTTGAACGTAACGAAGATGGTACAACACGTATGCTCAGAGGGCTCGACAATAACAAGGATCAAACCTATTTCTTGAATCAATTATCGCAAGAGCAATTATCCAAGACACTCTTTCCACTTGGTGGTATGCAAAAATCTGAAGTTCGCCGCATTGCGGAAGAAGCTGGTTTGGCAACGGCCAAGAAAAAAGATTCAACCGGTATTTGTTTCATTGGTGAAAAGAACTTTACGGAATTTCTATCTACGTATCTGCCAGCTCAAGCAGGCCCTATGATGACGTTGGACGGCGTAAAAATGGGCGACCATGCCGGTTTGATGTATTACACAATCGGGCAACGTAAAGGGTTGGGAATCGGGGGTAGTGGGGATTCCACTGATCCGTGGTTCGTGATCGGTAAGGACTTGGAAACTAATACATTGTATGTTGGTCAAGGTTACCACCACGAGCGTCTTTACGCAGAAAGCTTGTTTGCGACCGATGTTCATTTTACGACAGATAAAAAAATGCCAACCACATTCAAATGTACGGCTAAATTCCGTTATCGCCAAAAAGATACGGGTGTAACGGTAACGTTGAATGAAGATCAAACAGAAGCAACAGTTGTTTTCGATGAACCAGTTCGTGCCATTACACCAGGACAAGCAGTTGTCTTCTACGACGGTTTGGAGTGTTTGGGCGGCGGAACAATCGATAAAGCTTTCCAAGCGACAACAGAATTACAATATGTATAATTCAAAAAGCGTACTCCCGTAACGGAAGTACGCTTTTTGATTATTCACGTTGTACAAACTATCCAGTTTTCTGTTCTGCAAAGCTCTAGAAAATGTTATGATAGAGCATAGAGATTAACGTAGAAAGGAGATAGATGGATTGGAACTAAACGAACAACCTTATGTTGCCGGGGAAATGAAGGCTATTTTCTTTGATAACCCATCTAACTTCTATAAAGTCATCCTCGTAGAAATCGAGGAATGTAATTTTAAAACAGACAAAGATGAAATAGTAGTAACGGGAAATTTTGGTGAAATAACAACGGATACGCACTATCGCTTTGTGGGGAACGTGGTGAACCATCCGCGTTACGGCACGCAATTCCAGGCAATTAGCTATGAGCGCGAGAAACCGACCGGCAAAAATGGCATGATTGCTTATCTATCAAGTGACCGTTTCCCAGGAATTGGTAAACGAACGGCAGAAAAAATTGTCAATCACTTCGGAGAAAATACCATTGATGCTATTTTGGATGACCCAGATTCTTTGGCAGAAATCAGCGGCTTAACCAAACAAAAGCAGGAACTGATATATGATGTGCTTCAACAAAGTCAGGGTACAGAAAAAACACTGATCGAATTGGCAAATTATGGTTTTTCCAATAACTTAGCGGCAACCATCATGAATTTTTATAAAGCAGATACGCTAAAGACCATTCGTGAAAATCCGTACCAGTTGATAGAAGATATTGAAGGACTTGGCTTCCGGACAGCTGATCGTTTAGCGGAAGATATGGGTATTCCAGCGGATGATAAAAATCGTATCAAAGGAGCACTATTGGCCACAATCAATGAGCTTTGCCTTTCGAATGGGGATACTTACGTAAACAGTGACGAATTGATGGACCGCTCCTTGCAGCTGTTGGAGTCCTCACAACGTTTCTTAATAGAAGATTCCCAGTTGATTGAAGCATTGGTTGAAATGGTTCAAGACATGAAAATTATCGAGGATGAGAGACGCTTTGCACTACCATCGTTATATTTTTCCGAAGAAGGGATTGCGTCAAGCTTGGATAGATTACTGAATAATGGTAAATCCGTCCAATATCCAGGGGTAGATTTGAAGGGTGAAATTGGTGCTTTACAGGAAAAATTGGGAATCACTTATGACAATGTGCAAACAGGAGCTATTGAGAAAGCTTTAACGCATGCATTCTTCATTTTAACGGGTGGACCGGGAACAGGTAAAACAACCGTTTTGAATGGGATTGTGAAGCTTTTTTGTGAATTGAATGGCTTACCAGCTAACCCACTGGAATTTCATGATGGCATTTATCCTATTATTATGGCCGCGCCAACGGGCCGCGCTGCTAAACGCATGAACGAAATGACTGGAATTCCAAGTAGTACCATTCATCGGTTATTGGGTTTGACGGGGCAAGAAAATCCCAACGAAGAGGTTTATACGGCCGAATTGGAAGGGAAACTGCTCATTATTGATGAAGCTTCCATGATTGACACTTGGCTATTAAATCGCTTGTTGAAATCCATACCGCCTGGCATGCAGGTCATTATCGTAGGAGATAAAGACCAATTGCCTTCCGTCGGCCCGGGACAAGTCTTGCATGACTTATTAGCAAGTCAGGTCATTCCGCATATCGAATTAGAACAAATCTATCGCCAAGCGGATGGTTCTTCCATTATTCCTTTGGCACATGATATTAAAAATGGCAAGATACCGACCGATTTTCGAAACAATCAAGCAGACCGTTCTTTTTTCCCGTGTCAGGCTGCCCAGATAGAACCCTTGATCCGGATTGTCGTTGAAAAAGCCAAGGCAAAGGGCTTTACTTCAAAAGACATTCAAATTCTTGCACCTATGTACAAAGGTCCGGCTGGCATCAACGCACTCAATGCGATGATGCAGGAAATACTGAATCCCAATGAAGGGAAAAAACGCCGCGAAGTAAAACACTTCGATTTTACATATCGGGTAGGGGATAAAATACTACAACTGGTCAATCAACCGGAACTCAACGTTTTCAACGGGGATATGGGTGAAATAACCAGTATCCAATATGCCAAAGAAACCGAAGATAAAGTGGATGAAATTACAGTCCTGTTTGACGCTACCGAAGTCACTTATCAAAAAACAGACTGGAATAAATTTACACTGGCGTACTGCTGTTCTATCCACAAAGCTCAAGGTAGTGAATTTAATATGGTTATTCTCCCGATGGTGCGTCAATACGGCCGTATGCTTCGACGGAACCTGTTATATACAGCTATCACCCGCAGCAAAAATAAATTAATTTTATGCGGGGAAGAAGCGGCTTTTACTTTCGCCACCGAAAATGCGGGTGATTTAAGACGAACGATGTTGATTGAAAAGCTTTTACGGAATAAAAACAAAGATAAAAAAATATTTACCGTCGAAAAGAAAGAAGTGGCGAAGCCAGCACCAAAACCGAGTAAACCTAAAAACTTCACTTTGACTATTGATATGGTGATGGGGCAAGAAGTTGATCCCTTAATTGGGATGGACGGGACAACCCCGGAACAATTCATGAAATGAGACTGTCTAAATCATCAAAAAACCGGTCGAGCCACAAAAGCTCGCCGGTTTTTCTATTTCCATAATTTGAAAGTGGTTAAAGCATAATCCATATGATAGGCTGCTGGAGGCAACACTTCACCATCCGCTTGACCCAAAACAGGGCGGTGTAATTTGATGGTGATGTTTTTTCCGGGAATTCTCTTGAAATAGCGTGTTTTCGCATGGCTACCCGTAGTTAATAAAAGGGGCAGGAGACGCAATAAAGTCAGAAAGCTTAAATCAAATATCAGCATGACAGCTAATTCATGGTTATTACTGGCGGATTGCGGATCAATCTTGATGCCACCGCCAAAATAGGGATGATTCATTACACCCGTTACAAGAACATCGTGATAAGTATCGGTTCGACCATCAATCGTGACAGCGACAGAGTAGGTTTTTCGCTCTTTGAACGCCCCAATTATTTTGTTTAAATAAGAAGAATTCTCCAAGCCCAAAACGGAGCCCCCGTTTTTTTCACTTTTGGTATCACTGGCAAGCGCATTAACTTCAGCATCCAACCCGAAGCCCATGCTGTTAAGAGCAATCCCATCCTTGTCGGTTATATGGTCATAGTATTTCATGCATTCTATTTCTTCAGGTTCCACAGCTTTCAGAATAGCCCGTAAGCCTTTTTTGACATCTTTAGTGAGTCCAATCGACCGAGCAAAGTCATTGCCGGTCCCGGCTGGCAGATAACCAATGGGGAGTTCACTTTTGGCTTCATTCAATCCGCCAATCGCTTCGTGTAACGTTCCGTCACCGCCAATCACGATGATACGGTCAGTATCCCCATCCAAACTCTCACCGAGTTCTTGTGCTAGCTCATAAGCATGGTTGGGATATTTTGTTTGATAAAATTGAAAAGGAACTGCCTTTTCTTGCATTATTTTCTCAACATCCAGACCAATACGTTTGCCTTTTCCGGCTCCAGCATTAAAATTTGCGATGATGTGATAGCACATGTCCATAACATAACCTCTTTAAGTTAAATGATAGTTTTATTATATCAGACAAATTATGATTTGATACTTGCTAGAATGGTCAAATTTAGCTATACTAAATTCGATTGAAAAGGCCATATCGTTTGATCCCATCAGAGAGTCAGCCACAGGTGAAAGGCGACAATTCAAATGATGCTCCCTTTTTAGATACGATAGAAATATCGTCGCTACCAGCGTTACCGGTATGAAGACGTGATGATGAATGAACAACATTCCATTGCAATCAAGGTGGTACCGCGGTAAAACGCCCTTGAATGCGATGGGGTGTTTTATTTTTTCACAAGAAAAAGAAGAGGATGATGAAAGAATGAAACAATTAACCAGCAGCGAAATCCGTCAGCTGTTTCTAGATTTCTGGGCATCAAAAGGGCATAAGGTGGAACCGAGTGCTTCATTAATTCCAGTCAACGATCCGACTTTACTATGGATTAACTCAGGAGTCGCAACGTTAAAAAAATACTTCGATGGATCCATTACTCCGGATAATCCTCGTATTACAAACGCACAAAAGAGTATCCGTACCAATGATATTGAGAACGTTGGGGTTACTGCGCGCCATCATACTTTGTTTGAGATGTTGGGTAATTTCTCAATCGGGGACTACTTCAAAGAAGAAGCAATTCCCTGGGCATGGGAATTTTTAACGGATGAAAAATGGCTAGGTTTCGATCCGGAATTATTGTATGTCACTTACTACCCTGAAGATGAAGATACAAAACGTATTTGGGCAGAAAAAGTAGGTCTGGCTGACAATCATATCGTACCTGTAGCTGACAATTTTTGGGATATCGGTGCAGGTCCATGTGGTCCTGACACAGAAATTTTCTACGACCGTGGTGTTTCGTACCAAGATTTACCTGATGAAGATCCAGAAATGTACCCAGGTGGCGAAAATGAACGTTATTTGGAAATCTGGAACTTAGTATTTTCAGAATTCAATCATATGCCGGATGGCAGCTATGAGCCGCTGCCACATAAAAACGTCGATACTGGGATGGGCTTGGAGCGTGTAACATCCATTATCCAGGACGCACCGACGAATTTTGAAACGGATTTATTCATGCCAATTATCCGTAAAGTAGAAGCATTGGCTGAAGGTGTTAAATACGGTAGTGATAAAAAAACGGATATTTCGTTTAAGGTTATTGCGGATCATATCCGTGCTGTAAGTTTTGCAATCGGGGATCGCGCCTTGCCTTCGAACGAAGGGAGAGGCTATATTTTACGCCGTCTCATCCGTCGCTCGGTAATGCACGGACAAAAATTGGGTATCAACCGTCTTTTCCTGTTTGAATTAGTGCCTGTTGTTGCGGAAGTTATGAAAGAATACTACCCTGAAGTACAACGTGACCAAGATTTCATTATCAAAGTTATTACAAACGAGGAACAACGATTCCAAGAAACAATTCATGAAGGTTTGGAAATATTGCATGAAGTATTCAACGACATGTCTGAAAATGATACCACGGTTATTTCCGGTGCACATGCTTTCAAACTTTATGATACTTACGGTTTCCCGATGGAATTAACGGAAGAATATGCAGAAGAAAAAGGCTACACCGTTGATAAAGACGGCTTTAATGAAGAAATGCAAAACCAACGTAACCGTGCACGTGCAGCGCGTCAAGTTGAAGACTCTTTCTCAGTCCAGTCAGCAATTTTAGGTGATATCGTAGTAGACAGCACCTTTGTTGGCTATGACAAGACGGGCATTTCATCTGAATTAGTCGTCTTGATTGAAGATGATGAGATGAAAGAAGTTGCTACAATCGGCGAAACCGTCCAGGTTATTTTCCAGGAAACAACTTTCTATGCTGAAATGGGTGGACAAGTTGCAGATACCGGTGTGATTAAAAATCAAGATGGCGAAATTGTTGCAACTGTTAGCGATGTAAAGCGTGCGCCGAATGGTCAGCATCTTCATACAGTAGAAGTAACAGGAGATTTGCAAGCTAACCAAACCTACTTCCTGCAGGTGGATGAAAACCGTCGCCGTGCTATCACAAAAAACCATACAGCCACTCACTTGTTGCACCAAGCTTTGAAAAATGTGCTAGGGACTCATGCTAACCAAGCAGGATCTTTAGTGACGCCGAACCATTTACGTTTTGACTTTACCCACTTCGGTCAAGCGACTGCAGAAGAACTAACCGAAATGGAACGTATTGTTAACCAAAAAATTTGGGATGCATTGCCGGTTGAAACACTTGAAACAACGATTGATAAGGCAAAAGAAATGGGCGCGATGGCTCTGTTTGGCGAAAAATATGGAAATGACGTCCGTGTAGTTAACGTAGCCGGTTTCTCTGTTGAACTTTGTGGGGGCGTCCATGTTCGTAACAGCCAAGATATTGGTATATTCAAGATTCTTTCCGAATCAGGGATTGGTGCGGGTGTCCGTCGTATCGAAGCAATCACAGGTCAAGCTGCTTATGAATACTTCCGTCAAAAAGAAGAAGAATTAATGGCCGCAGCCCAAGCATTGAAAGCACAACAAACGAAAGAAGTTGTCGGTAAAATCGATGCGTTGAAACAGGAGCTCAGAGAATCCGAATCTGAAAAAGATTCTCTTCGTTCAAAATTGTTGGCTGTTGAATCTCAAAACATTTTTGCAGATATCAAAGAAGCTAACGGCATTACCTTCATCACATACCAAACAAAGAATCAAGGTATGAATGATTTACGTGAAATAGCTGATCAATGGCGCCAAAAAGCTGTCAGCGACGTTTTTGTAGCTGCTTCTGAAATGGATGGTAAAGTAAGCTTATTGGCGGCTGTAGCAAAAGATAAAATTTCCCAAGTAAAAGCTGGTGACTTGATTAAAGAAATCGCACCACTAGTAGGCGGCGGCGGTGGCGGTCGTCCCGATATGGCACAAGCAGGCGGTAAAAACCCAGCTGGCATTCCTGATGCTTTAGATCGTGTCGGTACATGGTTAGCTGAATGATAATGTTTTCATAAGTTTACCTGATTGGGTTGTAGTTTTGGGTCAAGTTTTGTAAAATAAGGGTATCATAGAAATTGGGGTGTCTGTATGAATTCAAAAGATGAAACAATGCTATTCAACCTCGGCGGCCGTGACAGTAAAAACATCAAAGATACCTTGAGGATTGTGTATCAGGCGCTCGAAGAAAAAGGTTATAACCCAATTAACCAAATTGTGGGCTTTTTACTATCAGGTGATCCTGCTTACATTCCACGCCACAATGATGCCAGAAATTTGATTCGTCACTTTGAAAGAGATGAAATCATGGAAGAACTACTGCGTAGCTATCTTTCGATTGATAAGAGTGACCAATAAATGAGGATTATGGGACTTGATGTCGGATCTAAAACTGTTGGTGTGGCTGTCAGTGATTTGTTGGGCTGGACCGCTCAAGGAATAGAAATTATTCGCATTGACGAAGCAGCAGGACAGTTTGGTCTTGAACGATTAAAAGAATTAATCGCAACTTATGAAGTTACAAAAGTTGTTATAGGTTTACCAAAAAACATGAATAATTCGCTCGGTCCACGGGCAGAAGCGTCAATGGCGTATGGTAAACTTGTAGAAGCTGAAACAGGGTTACCGGTGGACTATGTGGACGAACGACTCACAACCGTACAGGCTGAAAAAATGTTGATAAACGAGGGAAATGTTTCTCGTAAAAAACGCAAAAAGGTCATCGACAAGTTGGCCGCAGTAATTTTGCTGCAAAATTATTTAGATTCACATTCTTCATACTAATATTAAGAGGTGCTAAGATGACAGAACATAATCACGATCATAACCATGATCACGACCATCACGACCACGAACATATCACAATTGTGGATGAACGCGGTAACGAAGAACTTTACGAAATCTTATTTACATTTGATTCCGAAGATTTTGGAAAATCATACGTACTCGTATATCCTGCTGGAATTCCTGAAGGGGATGAAGTAGAATTACAAGCTTTCTCATATGTTGAAAATGCAGATGGAACTGAAGGCGATTTGGAACCAATTGAAACTGAAGCAGAATGGGATATGATTGAAGAAGTTCTAAACACGTTTATCGAAGACGAAGAAGAATAATATAAGCATAAAATAAAGGGGCCGGAGGATACTCTGGCCTCTTTAGTCATGTACACATTAACTAAAAGATATGATAATAAGTTCATTTTTTTAATGTTATCATGTATAATGATTTGAGTTATAGGACAGAATGACTAAACGACGCTAAATGAGGAGGTTAGATTTTGGTAGATAAAGATACCAATCAACCTGAAGATTCTCAGGAAATAGAGATTTCTGAAAGAGTGAAAGCGAGTCAATCAAACGATGACCGGTATGCAGTAAGAAATAAAGAGAATTCATTGATCCGGAAGATTGTCTTTTCAATTATCTTTATAGTGTTCCTTTTGATGTTAATTATCGGTGTTGTGGGATACAACTACATAACAACAGCGCTGGAACCCATGAATACTGAAAAAACGGATACTGTGGAAGTTGAAATACCGATGGGCACATCAACTTCAGGAATTGCAGATATTCTTGAAGAAAAGGGTATTGTCAAAGACGGAACAGTTTTCAATTATTACATGAAAACAAAAAATGTATCTGAATTTCAAGCTGGATTTTATCAAGTGGCACCTGCAATGGACTTAGATGAAATTATCGAAGTTCTGGAATTGGGGGGGACGGCTACACCGATTTCTGAAGACTACAAAATCCTCGTGCGTGAGGGTGCGACAATTGAAGAAATCGCGGAAGAATTTGCTGCCAAAACGGAGTATTCAGAGCAAGATTTCCTGCAAACCATTAATGACGAAGCCTTTATCGCTTCCATGATTGAAAAATATCCCAACATCATTACTGACTCGGTAAATAATGAGGATATTATTTATAATCTTGAAGGTTACTTATTCCCAGCTACTTACGATTATATGTCTCATTACGAACCGGAAGACATGATTGAAGTCATGATTGAAAAGAGCAATGAAATACTCAAAAAGTATAATAAAAAAATTCAGGAGAGCGATTACTCGCTTCATGAAATTTTGACAATCGCTTCTTTGGTTGAAAAAGAAGGAGTCGATTACGAAGATCGTCAAATGATTGCGGATGTTATTTACAACCGCCTGGATGAAGGGATGCCCATTCAATCCGATGTCAGCATCCTATATGCACTAGGGAAGCACCTTGAATACGTATCGATTAAAGATACTGAAGTGGAATCTCCCTATAACCTTTATACTAATAAAGGATTTGGACCAGGGCCATTCAATAGTCCCAGCGAAGAAGCAATACAAGCAACTTTGAATCCAATTGATACAACGTATCTGTATTTCTTGGCTGATTTGGAGACGGGAGAAGTTTACTTCTCAGAAACCTTTGAACAGCATCTTGAATACCAAGAATTATATATTAAAGAACCGAATGAAGAATAAGACATGAGAAATAGAGAGGAAGCCGACACCGTGAAAAAGCCTATTGTAATCGGAGTAACAGGAGGGTCGGGCAGTGGAAAAACGAGTGTAAGCCGTGCGATATTCGAGAATTTTTCTGATTTATCGATTCTGCTGTTAGAACAGGATTATTACTATAAAGATCAAAGCCATTTACCATTTTCCGAACGACTTAAAACAAACTATGATCATCCTTTTGCTTTCGATAATGATCGTTTTATCGAAGATTTGGAAAAGTTGATTAATCGGGAAGCCATTGATCAACCCGTGTATGATTATACTAATCATACACGCAGCTCACAGACCATTCATCGTGAGCCAAAAGATGTCATTATTGTGGAAGGTATTCTCATTTTAGAAGATGAAAGATTAAGGAACTTGATGGATATAAAGGTTTACGTTGATACCGACGATGATATTCGGATCATCCGTCGTATAAAACGAGACATTGAAGAGCGTGGGAGAACATTGGACAGTGTTATTGAACAGTATCTGAATGTTGTTAAACCGATGCATCATCAATTTATAGAACCTACTAAAAAGTTCGCCGATATCATCATTCCTGAAGGCGGCAAGAACCAAGTTGCTATCGATTTAATGACTACAAAAATTGCCTCCATATTGACAAAGTGAGATTGTAAGGCTATCTTTATAATAATAAATTATTTAGATATTGCATTTATAACGATAAAGTGGTATTTTATTACCATTGTTAGCATCTCAGAAAGACTAATAGAAATGAACTCAAACAGGTATCTGCCCATTAACAGATGCCTGCTTTGTTAAATTTAAGTACTGCCAGTGGTTAAATCAGGTACCACCATTTCCTATTAGGCTTCATGAATAGAAAAAGAGGAGAATAAGATTATGATTGAAAAAGTTTATCCAATGACGATAGAAGGAAAACGCAAGCTGGAAGAAGAACTTGAAGATTTAAAAACAAACAAACGAAAAGAAATTGTTGAACGTATTAAAATTGCAAGAAGCTACGGAGATTTGTCAGAAAACTCCGAATATGAGTCTGCAAAAGATGAGCAAGCATTTGTGGAAGGTCGTATTTTAACACTTGAGAAAATGATTCGTTTTGCCGAAATCATTGACGATAAAAATGTTGAGGCAGATGTTGTATCTTTAGGAAGAACAGTGACATTTGTTGAACTACCTGATGAAGAGGAAGAGTCTTATTCAATCGTCGGTAGTGCTGAAGCAAATCCGTTATTAGGAAAAATTTCCAATGACTCCCCAATTGCCAAAGCGTTGCTAGGGAAACGCGTCGGTGATGAAGTTTCAATCGCTACTCCAGGTGGCGATATGAAAGTTAAAATCGTTAGCGTAACAGTTTTATAAAACGTTAGAGGCCATTACTCCTGAAAAGGGTTTTGGTCTTTTTCTTTGGTATGGTAAAATTTAAAAGTGATAAGTACGACTTTAGACCGAGAAGGCTATCAACCTTTTGCATCCATACAATAATTGGTTCATCCAGTATAATTAAGAAAATGACCAGGATGGGAGGGGAAGTAAGTGGGAAAAGGATTAACCAAAATATTTCTGATCATAGAGGGAATGCTTCTTTTATTAACAGCATTTCAATTAGTCCAGGATTGGGAACTATTGGTATTGCTGTTTATCGGAATCGTAATGATAAAAACTAGGAAGAGGCGGGCGGAGAAGAGCGGCATCACACAAATGATCGGCTGGTTTTTTATTGCATTAAGCGTTCTATCGACTTTCACAATCTGGTTGATGCTCGGGGTTGCCATTGTCTTTTTCGTACTTAATGGTGGTAATATTATGGATACCTTGGATTTGGGGACATCATTCGCTGCACCTTGGAAAAAGAAACAGTATTATGGTGTTGAAACGAGAGAACCTGTTAACCGTTCAGGAAAACGTAGAAAGCAGCAGTGGTTTGGTGATACCACTATTGGCAGTTCCGTTTACGAGTGGGATGACATCAACATTTCTGTCTTAATGGGAGATACCATTATCGATCTGGGTAATACTTTGCTACCGGATGCAGAAAATGTCGTGCTAATCCGCAAAGGAATAGGACAAACGCGCGTGATTATCCCTATGGGAGTTGGGATTTCTCTCCAACATTCAGCTATTCAGGGGTTAGCAGTCTTTGACAACGAACCTCATCATCTTTCGAATGAAACAATCACCTTATATAGCAAAAATTACACAACAGCCACGCGAAAAATAAAAATTGTGTCCAATACAATTTTTGGAGATTTCGAGGTGATTTACCTATGAGAAGATTCGCTTTTTTAAAAATCTTTTTCTTGACGTTCCTCGTTCTTACACTCACTGTGGTAGCAACTCTTTTTTCGCTTCGTCCGGTTTTAACTCTGGGGGATCTTTGGACCATACAAAATTTCCATGTTCCCGTTCTTCTTTTAATGGGAACCATCACCTTTTTTCTGTCACTTTTAATTGCTATCCTTATTTATTATTCTTTGTTTAGAACAGAAAAAAGTGTGATAAACAAACTCCACCAACTGAATTTAGGTAACTATAACAAATCGGCCCAGGAAATCGACTTGTTTCAGGGATTGGGCGTGTCTTCAGAAGAAATAAAAGAAGAAATTGAACACTTACGTAAGAAACTTGTCAGTCTATCGCGTGAAGTTCAGGAGTTAAGCAGTATACCCAAAATGGTAGGTAACGAAACGAAGGAAGAAATACTAGAGAATGAGCGTCATCGCATTGCCAGGGAACTACACGACTCCGTTAGTCAGCAATTATTCGCAGCCATGATGATGTTGTCAGCGTTGAACGAACGGGCTGATGCCTTGCCTGAACAAGCTCAAAAATCATTGAAGATAATTGAATCAATAATCAATGAATCACAATCTGAAATGCGAGCGTTGCTCTTACACTTGAGACCTATCAAGTTGGAAGGGAAGACACTGCGTAAAGGGATTGAGCAACTCTTGACCGAGTTGCAATCCAAAGTCCAAATCAAATTGAAATGGGAAATTTCGCCCATTGATACGATACCGGGAGTTGAGGATCACCTCTTCCGGATTATCCAGGAACTGGTTTCCAATACACTTCGCCACGCAAAAGCTAAAACATTAGAAGTGCATCTCGTTCAAAGTGAACAGGATATTAATCTGCGGGTTTTTGATGACGGTGTGGGTTTTGATACCAAAGTAAAAAAATCGGGCAACTATGGGCTCATGAATATTCGTGAGCGCGTGAGCGGTTTAGGTGGGATATGTAAAATCATTAGCTTCCCTAAACAAGGGACAATCGTAGACATCAGAATCCCCAATACAACCGAAGAATGAGGAGGCAGTCGCAATGATAAATGTACTGATAGTGGATGATCACGAGATGGTACGACTAGGTTACTCAGCATACCTATCGATTCAAGATGATATAAATGTGGTTGGTGAAAGTGAGAATGGCCAAATCGGCTTCGAAATGGCTCTCGAGCTACGCCCGGATGTGATTTTGATGGATTTGGTTATGGAAGTAATGGATGGCATTGAATCAACAAAAGCGATTCTCAGAGAATGGCCGGAAGCTAAAATTATTATCGTGACTTCCTTTATTGACGATGAAAAGGTTTATCCGGCATTAGAAGCAGGTGCAGCAGGCTACATGCTGAAAACATCCTCAGCTCATGAAATAGCAAACGCGATTCGTTCAACCTTTAAGGGTGAAAGGGTTCTTGAACCTCAAGTCACCGATAAAATGTTGGAACGTCTCACTAAAAAACCCACCCATTTTCTGCACGAAGATTTGACATCGCGCGAAATGGAAGTGTTATTGTTGATTGCAGAAGGATGTTCAAATCAAGAAATTGCCGATCAACTATTTATAACATTAAAGACAGTAAAGACGCATGTTTCAAACATTCTTTCGAAGCTTGAAGTTGATGACAGAACGCAAGCGACCATTTATGCCTTTAAACATAATTTAGTAAAATAATACAGAAATAATATGTGTTTCACTTAAAAGGAGTATCGATAGTACAAAGAATTAGCACAGATTCCTAAACCTGTGTTATGATGTACCTATCAAAGGCCTGGAGAGGGGGAGTCGGATTTTCGCTCCGACGCAAACAATCATGAAAATTACAATTGATGAACGTGCACAAAAATGGTTTGAAGAAGAAATTGGTATTCCAGAAGGGGAAGGCATCCGTTTCTTGGGTAAGGTATATGGAAGCAGTCCTATTCACGAAGGATTTTCAATCGGAATAGCTGTTGATAAACCAAAGGATCCTCTAGCTATCACCACCATCAATGGAATTCCTTATTTCATCGATAAAAATGATGATTGGTTCTTCAGTGGATACGACTTGGAAGTTGTTCTGGATGATAACTTAAATGAACCAGAATATATTTATCATGAAACAAAAAAATAATACCAATAAAAAACAACAAGGAGCAGTGTTCCTTGTTGTTTTTTGGTTCTTGGTTATCTTGTGTTGGTGAAGGCAATGCCCTTCGGCCTGCGTGTTTGCTTGTATACTGCTGTGGGACCGCCCTGAGCCTGTAGTCTCCGGGCTTGCAAACCTCAAAGGGACCGTAGATGCTTCAGCATCTACGGTCCCTACTTTCGCATTGCATCCTTGACACGGCCACAAGCAACCCCACCGTCCTTCGGGATTTCCGCGAAGAATACTTACCCACACCATTTATTATAGAGCCTGTTTTTTTACGGCAAAGTTAATTAAACCATTTGCCAATTAAATAGAGAGCGAAATGGTTTAATAATGAATAATAAAACCATTTGAGGTAGAAATTTATGACGAAATGGTTTAATAATGAATAATAAGACCATTTCAAGAAAATAATGAGCTTCAAATGGTTTAATTATTGAATAATCCCGCAATCGCCTATCCCCAACACAAAAGATCCCCTCGCAGCGTCACCGCAACGAGGGGATCTTTAATTTTATAGTGGCATAATGACTGGAACAATCATTGGGCGACGTTCTGTTTTTTCATACAGGAACGGTTGAACGGCATCGATGACGGTGTCTTTCAGACGACGCTCATTCATTTTTGCAGTGGAAGCGAGGGCGGCATTGACTTCTTGTTTGATAATCCCTTGTGCTTCGCTAATCAAGTCCCCAGATTCACGCATATAGATAAAGCCACGTGATAATATATCTGGACCAGCAACAAGCTGGCGAGAATTAAAGTCAACGGTCATGACAACCACAACCAGTCCGTCTTGGGAAAGAATGCGACGATCGCGTAATACGATATTACCAATATCGCCAATTCCTTTTCCATCCACGTAAACATCCATAGCAGGGAAGTCACCGGCCATTCGAGCAGTATCACTTGTTAGTGCGAGAATTTCGCCATTGTCCATGATGAAACAATTTTCACGAGGTACGCCACATAATTCTGCTAATCCTGCATGGATTTTCAACATCCTGAACTCACCGTGAACAGGCATGAAGTATTTAGGTTTCAATAGACGCAACATTAATTTCATTTCTTGTTGGCCACCGTGTCCAGAAGTATGGACATTATTCAATCGACCATGAATAACATGGGCACCAGCTTCTAGTAGTTGGTTAATAACGCGGTTCACACTAGACGTGTTTCCAGGAATAGGTGAACTTGAGAAAATAACCGTGTCAGAAGGCTGGATGGAAATTTGACGGTGAGTGCCATTCGCAATACGGCTTAAAGCTGCCATTGGCTCGCCTTGAGAACCGGTACAAACTATCAGTACTTTATCAGCTGGATATTGGTTTAATTCACGACCATCGATAAAAGTATCGTCGGGGGCGGAAATATAACCTAGTTCCCGAGCAGTTCGAAACGCATTTTCCATGCTTCGACCAAATACGGCAATTTTTCTTCCTGTTTCAATCGCAACTTCGGCAACTTGTTGCAGACGAGAAATGTTTGAAGCAAATGATGCGAAAATAATACGACCTTCAACTTTTTGGATGATATTGGACAGTGATTGACCAACTACTTGCTCAGATTTGGTAAATTCAGGAATTTCAGCGTTCGTACTGTCACTTAGCATCAATAGGACACCTTCGTCTCCGAGTTGGGCTAAACGATGCAAGTCGGCCGGGTTACCGTCAACAGGTGTGAAATCAAATTTGAAATCCCCTGTAAAAACAATATTACCTGGTGGTGTCTTGACGACAATCCCGCGTGTGTCCGGGATACTATGTGTTGTTCGGAAAAAGCTGACGCTGGTTTTACGGAATTTAATGACTGTATCGTCCTTAATTTCATGTAATACCGCATCCCGAAGCAAACCGTGTTCTTCCAGTTTGTTACGGATTAAGGCGAGAGCAATTTCTCCTGCGTATATAGGGATATTCAGTTCTTTCAATAAGAATGGAATCCCCCCGATATGATCCTCATGACCATGTGAGATGAATACGCCTTTAATTTTGTTCTTGTTTTGAACAAGGTATGAATAGTCGGGAATGACATAGTCAATTCCGAGTAAGTCATCTTCAGGGAACATGACGCCTGAGTCAAGAATCAGTAATTCATCTTGATATTGTACGGCATACATATTTTTCCCGATTTCGCCTAAACCCCCTAAGGCAAAAACACCTACTTCATTGTTACGAATGTTAGGTTTCATTGAGGGAACTCCGTAACTTTGAAGTTGGGATTATTTTGTTCATATTCTAAATGTTTACCCTCTAGTGGCTGGATAAATTCTACATTATAGGGGGTGTGTTTATCCAAGATTTTTCTTACTTCAATAAGACTTTCTGCTTCCAAATAAAGAGATTGTGTCGTTTCTCTAGTAGGCACATCTAATTTATTCGTATGGTACGTTACTTTAAATAACATATTTAATCACTCCTGATAGTTCTTTAATTTCGCATTGAAAAAACAACATATTTCCTTACCGGTTCCATTATTGTATTTTCTATACAATTGCTATTCTCAGTTTACCACAATCAGTGGAACTACGCATAGAATTCTGATTAAAATTGTTGAAAACAGTTTTCAAAAAATATTCGTTAACTTAGTGTAGACCTTTTTTGAAACTTTGGATAAACTAGAGGGATAAGTGCAAAAAATTGAACTGGAGGAAAAAAAGTGAGCTTAATATGGCGCTATATTAAACGTTATAAATTTATTTTGCTCTTAAACGTAGTTGGTTCTTTTGGTTTTATTTTTGTTGAACTGGGCCTTCCAACTATGTTGGCAAAATTAATCGATGGGGCTATTGCTGGTGTCGAACGTACATTTATCATGGATACAATTAGAATCATGCTATTATTTACTGTTGCTGGTTTGCTCGGTCGTAGTCTTGTTGCTTATACAACGAGTCGGCTGACTACTAATATGATTGCAGAAATGCGTAATGATATGTACAAAAAAATTCAGACTTTCTCACATGAGGAGTTTGATCGTCTTGGTGTTTCTTCGCTTGTGACGCGGGTAACCAATGATGCCTTCATCTTGATGCAATTCAGTCAGATGGTTTTAAGGATGGGTTTGGCGACATTATTGATGATGTTTGCGAGTTTCTTTATGATTTTTCAAACGAGTCGTCAGTTATCCGTTATTTTGATTCCGGCTTTCCCCGCGTTATTGCTATCGGTATTGATTATCGGAAAGAAATCACGTCCTTTATCGGAAGCGCAACAAAAGAATCTGGATAATATTAACCTGACTTTAAGAGAGTCGTTAACAGGTTTGCGTGTTATTCGAGCTTTTGTGCGTGAGAAATTTCAATCTTCCCGCTTCGCGATTGTCAACGAAGCATACAGTACAGTGAGTCGCCGTCTTTTCTATTTGATGGCTTGGACCCAACCTGTTTTTTCTCATGTCATTAACTTGATTATTATTGCTATCGTCCTGTTAGGTTCGCAATTAATCGAAACTGGAGATTTACAACTGGGGAATATGGTTGCTTATGTGGAGTATAGTTTCCATGCACTCTATTCGTTCCTGAACTTTGCGATTGTATTCATGATGTATCCGCGTGCTGCTGTATCAGCTGGTCGAATCCAGGAAGTGTTCGATACCATCAGCTCGATTTCATCCAATGAGGATGGCATTAAAGAGACTGAAACACATGGTTACATTACCTTTGAAAATGTATCTTTCTCCTATCCGGATAACAAAGAAACGCCGGTTATTGAAGACGTGAACTTCTCGTTGGAGCCTGGGCAAACGATAGCCTTTATCGGAAGCACGGGAAGTGGGAAGTCTACCTTGCTACAATTGATTCCGCGATTTTATGATGTTACAAAAGGAAGCATCATAATCGATGGTCATGATGTTCGTGATTATAATTTGAAAGCATTGCGCCAAAAAATTGGTTATATTCCTCAAAAATCACTCTTATTCACGGGGACTATTGCGGATAACCTGCGCTACGGAAAAGTTAACGCAACCGATGTTGAAATGGAAGAAGCTTCAGATATCTCCCAAGCTAAAGATTTTATCCTGGATAAGGCGGAAAAATTTGAGGAGCACTTGGCAGAAGGTGGAAGCAACTTGTCTGGTGGCCAAAAGCAACGTTTGTCGATTGCTCGGGCGGTTGTTCGAAAACCCGACATTTATATTTTCGATGATAGTTTCTCGGCACTGGATTACCAAACGGATAGACGTTTGCGGAATCGTTTGAAAAACGAAACCGGTCGTTCGACTGTCATAATTGTTGCCCAACGAGTCAGCACAATTATGCATGCAGATAAGATTATTGTTTTAAATGAAGGTAAGGTTGTTGCCGAGGGTACGCATAAAGAGCTTCTGAAAACGAGCCAGATCTATTATGATATTGCGGCTTCTCAAATGAGAGAGGAGGAGTTGGCATGAATCAAACAAGAAAGTTAAGTCAATTGCTCCAGTTATGGGACTACCTAAAACCTTATAAGGTTCATTTTATCAGTGCAATCGTATTGACCGTCATCATGTCTGTTCTTAACGTAGCGGAACCGTATATTTTAGGGTTGGCGATTACAGAAATTGGGAATAATATTGCAGCAATGCTCCGTGACAATACGAATACGGGAATCAATTATCCGTACATTTACCGGATTATGCTGATTTACTTCGGGCGAGCACTGGTTTATCAAGCTACGATTTTGTTCTCGCAACGTTTTATGACCAAAGTAGTGCAGTCTGCCATGGAAGATTTACGTGCAGACTTGGATGGGAAATTAAATCGTTTGCCGGTTTCCTTTTTTGACTCGCAATCTTACGGGGACGTGTTAAGTAGGGTGACGAACGATGTCGATGCAGTCTCCAATGCGTTGCAACAGGCACTCTTGCAAATTGTGAACGCAGTTCTGGGAATCCTCTTTGCCGTGACGATGCTGGTTTTAATCAGTTGGAAACTAGCCCTTGTAGCGTTTATAATGATTCCAACTTCTTATTTCCTATCTAAAAAAATTACGGTTATTTCACAACCGTACTTCTCTGGACAAGCGAAATACTTAGGGCAGTTGAATGGTTTTGTTCAAGAAAACTTGTCAGGTTTCTCGGTTGTTAAACTTTATGGCAAGGAAGATGATTCAGTAACTGAATTCGAGACGATTAATAATCAACTTCGCCAAAGTGGTTTTAAGGCTGCTTTTATTTCCGGGTTGATGTCGCCGTTGACTGCTTTAGCTTCAAACCTGGGTTATATTGGGATGGCTGGTTTTGGTATTTTCCAAGTTGTGGCTGGAACGCTTACGATTGGTAATGTCCAGGCTGCTGCGCAATACGTGTGGCAAATTAACCAACCGATTACGATGATTACGCAACTGGCTGGTGTCATTCAATCTGCTGCCGCTGCTACGCAACGTATCTTTGGGTTGATGAACGAAGAAGAAATGAAAGTAGATGATACAAAAACATTGCCTTCAGAAATTAAAGGAGACATCTCTTTTGAAAATGTTTCTTTCAGCTATTCACCGAAGGAACCACTTGTTCGTGATTTTAACGTAGATGTTAAAAGCGGGGATACAGTTGCAATTGTAGGTCCAACGGGTGCTGGGAAAACAACTATGATAAACTTGTTGATGCGTTTTTACGATGTTGATTCTGGTTCGATTAAACTGGATGGTGAAGACATTCGCTCATATAGTCGCCAAGATTATCGTTCGCAGTTCGGTATGGTCTTGCAGGATGCATGGTTATACCAAGGGACAATCGCGGATAATATTCGTTTTGGTAAACTGGATGCAACCGATGAAGAAGTACGAAAAGCAGCCGAAGCTGCAAATGTGGACCACTTCATTCAAACGTTGAGTGACGGTTATGATACGGTTATCAATCAAGAGGCTTCCAATATTTCCTTAGGCCAAAAACAGCTGTTGACGATTGCCAGAACCTTTATTGCCGATCCCAAAGTACTCATTTTGGATGAGGCGACCAGTTCAGTAGATACGCGTTTGGAGATGTTGATTCAAAAAGCGATGTCGACCATCATGGAAGGTCGGACTAGTTTCGTTATTGCCCATCGCCTCTCAACGATTAGGGACGCGGACTTGATTCTTGTCATGAATAAAGGTCAAATTATTGAACAAGGTTCCCATGATACTTTAATTGAACAAAAAGGGTTTTATCATGATTTGTATAACAGTCAATTCCAGGAATAAGCATAAAAAAATAGAAGGCTTGGTGAAAACCAAGTCTTCTATTTTTTATCCAAGAATCTTTACATCGTCATCAAGATTTAATGGATTTTCTTTGTTGATGTGGTCATAGAACATAATGCCATTCAAATGATCGATTTCATGTTGAAGGACAATCGCTGGGTATTCCTTGAAGCGCTTCTTGAATGTTTTACCGTTAATATCTTGGTATGTGACAGTAATACGTGTGTGGCGAACCACAAATCCTGGTACATCACGGTCGACAGAAAGACAGCCTTCACCATCTTTTAAACAAATATTTTCCACGGAATGGCTGACAATTTTAGGATTTACCATTACAGCTTTAAGTTCTGGGGGATCATCTTCGTATTCACCTGGAATTAAAACAGCGATCATTCGTTTTGGAATTGCCAATTGCGGTGCAGCTAAGCCTACACCTGCACGTAAACCATATTCTTCCGAAATATCTGGGTCTTGACTATTCTCTAAGAAAGCCATCATCTCATGGGCTAAGGTACGTTCTTCTTCACTAAGTGGAAACGTTAAAGGTTTTGCAACTTCCCGCAACGCAGGATGCCCTTCCCGAACGATATTATCCATCGTAAGCATCGGAAACATCTCTCCTTTTGGATATAAAATATAACAACTTCGTTATCTGTTCTATTTTACTACAATATTTTGAAAAATGCGAAAAAGATTCTAGATTGTATATCTTTTTAAAAGAGTGTACAATCTAGAATGAAAATCTAATTAAAAATCATGGATTGATCCATTAAAGGTGGAATTGCAATGACAGCAGCGAAAGAGTATATCGAATCAGTTTATCAAAAAGTTGAGCAAAGAGGCCCGCATCAAAAAGAATTCTTGCAAGCAGTTCGTGAATTTTTCAATACAATCGAACCGGCAATAGAAAATAATCCTGATTACATCAAATGGAATGTGTTGGAGCAAATGGTGGAACCGGAACGGATTATCACGTTTAAAATTCCTTGGATGGATCAAGCTGGTAATGTACAAATAAATAAAGGGTATCGTGTTCAGTTCAACTCGGCAAATGGACCTTATAAAGGGGGCTTGCGCTTCCATCCTACCGTTTCCGAAAGTATTCTGAAGTTCTTGGGATTTGAACAAACCTTCAAAAATAGTTTGACTGGCCTGCCAATCGGAGGCGGGAAAGGCGGATCGGATTTTAATCCCAAAGGAAAGTCAGACGCGGATATTATGCGCTTTTGTCAGTCATTCATGACGGAACTTTATCGTCATATCGGGCCGCAACTAGATGTGCCGGCTGGGGACATCGGCGTAGGTGGTCGTGAAATTGGTTATTTATACGGTCAGTATAAACGGTTGGTGGGCCCTGAAACGGGTGTCTTGACTGGTAAGCCAGTAGTGATGAATGGTAGCTTGGGCCGAACTGAGGCAACCGGTTATGGTCTGGTTTACTACACTGAGGAGATGTTGCAGGCGAATAATAAGTCTTTCTCCGGGCAAAAGGTTATTGTTTCGGGTAGTGGGAATGTCGCGATCTACACGATTGAAAAAGTTCATGAGTATGGTGGGACGGTCATAGCTTGTTCCGATTCTAATGGATATATTTATGACGAAAATGGAATCGATGTTGCGCTGTTAAAAGATATCAAAGAAGTTCGTCGTGAACGTTTAACGTCTTATAATAAAGAAGGAAGCCGTTATATTGAAGGTAGCGTATGGGATTTAGAGGTTGCTTATGATATCGCACTTCCATGTGCAACCCAAAATGAAATCGACGGTGAGAAAGCAGAAAAGCTCATTCATAATGGTGCCTATTGTGTCAGTGAAGGAGCAAACATGCCAAGTACATTGGAAGCCGTTGATCTATATATTGAAAATGGTATTTTATACGGACCTGCAAAAGCTGCTAATGCCGGCGGGGTTGCAACCAGTACTTTGGAAATGGCTCAAAATTCTGCTCACGGGCATTGGACGATGGAGCAAGTGGATGAGAAACTGAAACAAATCATGGTGAATATCTTCAAGTCAGTTAATGAAACTTGTCAAGAATATGATTTAGGAAACAACTATCTAGCGGGTGTAAATATTACTTCGTTCGTAAAGATTGCCGATGCAATGATCCATCAAGGAATCGTGTAAATAAAGAAAAGTCAGTCTCAAACCGATGTGAAATCGGATTTGAGACTGACTTTTTTTAGTTATTTGATAAAAAATTTAAAACATGCCCAATCCATCTTCAGAAAGGTTAATATAAATATTTTTAGCTTGCGTATAGGCATTAAGAATCATCTTGTGAGTTTCGCGCCCGATACCTGAATTCTTGTAGCCACCAAATGGCGCACCAGCCTCGAATGAATTGTAAGTATTTACCCATATCCGGCCAGTTTGAATTCCGCGTGCGACTTTCATGGCCGTGTTCAAGTTTGTTGTCCAGACACCACCACCCAATCCATATTCATTATCGTTGGCCATTTCGATAACGTCATCTACATCCTTGAATTTTATGACTGTTCCGACTGGTCCGAAAATTTCTTCTTGTGCTACCCGCATGTCATTGGTCGTTTCTAATAATGTTGGTTTAAAGAAAGCTCCCTTGGACAATTCACCGTCCTTGAAACGTTCGCCACCCGTTAAAACCTTGGCGCCTTCAGCTTTTCCGATTTCGATATATTTTTCAATGGTCTCAATTTGTTTTTCATTCACCTGTGCTCCCATCTGGGTGCTGGAATCAAGGGGGTCACCAACTTTGACCTTCTCAAACGCGTTTGTTACTTTTTCCATAAACGTATCGTAGATTGATTCTTGGACAAAAATACGTGAACCAGCAGAACAGACTTGACCTTGATTAAATAAAATTCCCATCTGTGAACCTTCCAGTGCTAAATCGAGATTTGCATCTGCGAAAAATATATTTGCCGATTTTCCTCCAAGTTCCAGAGTGGAAGGAATGAGGTTCTCAGCAGCTGAAATGCCAATTCCACGTCCGACTTCTGTTGATCCAGTAAAAGCAATCTTATCGATTCCTTTGTGATGTTGCAGATAATCGCCTGATTTAGAACCACGTCCCGTAATAAGATTAAAAACACCTTTGGGTAATATATCATTCAGGATTTTGGCTAATTCCAAAACACTCAATGAAGTGCTTGAAGAAGGACTAAAGACTACCGTATCACCAGCGGCTAAGGCAGGCGCAATTTTCCAGGCTGCCATCAAGAAAGGGAAGTTCCAGGGGACGATTTGAGCTACTACTCCAATTGGTTCGCGAATAATCATGGACATGATATCACTCGTCAACATCTTGACGCTGTCTTCTTCAGAACGAATGACTCCCGCGAAATAACGGAAGTGATCCACAGCCAATGGAATATCGGCGTTCATGGTTTCGCGAATCGGTTTACCGTTATCCAGTGTTTCGATGGTCGCAAACTTTTCTAAATCTGCTTCGATGCGGTCTGCGATCTCTAATAAGAGGGCACTACGTTCTTTAACGGAGGTTTTACTCCATGATTTAAAAGCATCCTGTGCAGCAGTGACGGCAGCATCGACATCGTCATTGGTGGCATCGACTAGAGTAGCTAAAGATTTCCCTGTAGCTGGGTTGTAGGAAGTAATCCGATCCGAACCACTACCATTCGTCCATTCACCATTAATGAGTAACTGATACTCTTTATCAAGTAATTTACTTAAATCTACCATTCCAACATTCCTCCTAATATTCTGATTACAATATCACTATAACTTAAAACGGCATTAATTGTAAACGCTTCCGTTCCGTATAAAGGAATGCGTATCCCGAAAATAAGATTAAAATTTTTTAATTTATCGTTTGTGAACGAATGCTCTAACATTTTGTTATATAAAGTATGCAACAGATTGATAGGGTGTTTAATATTCATGATGGAGATTTTTTTTGAAATAATGAAACCAGACGCACTTTGAAACTGTTTCAATAACAAAGGCGACAACATAACAATTCCTTGAAAATAAAAATAGTACAGGTGCTGAAAATAGGTATAACAGAGTAGGACAGTAAACGCTATTATACGATTGGAGTTAAGTGATAAAAAACAGATTAAATCGCATATAACGATTCGTTCAACTGTGAACAATGGCATTCGTAAAAACGGTTCCATTATTATAGGAGCAACTAAAAACAGTTAAAAAAGATTGTCAATACCTTGCATTAAATGGAGGGCAGTGGTAAATTATTCATGTGAGGTAACAAGATTAATACAGTTTTTTGAAACTGTACAAAAAACTCATCATTATGATGAAATCTCAATTGTAAAGAGAGGAATGTGTTAGCATGGCTACAAAAAAAGAGAAAATTGATATTGACGTATTATTAAATCCGTCAAACACAGATTTTCGCATGGTTCAAATTTTGGATGAGGAAGGTAATGTCGTAAATCCCGATATGATGCCTGACGTTTCTGATGAAGAACTTGTGCAATTCATGTCTGATATGGTTTGGTCAAGAATTTTACACGAACGTTCAACAGCACTAAACCGCCAAGGACGTTTAGGATTCTACGCACCAACAGCTGGTCAAGAAGCGAGTCAATTAGGTTCAATCGCTGCAATCGAAAAAGAAGACGTATTGCTTCCAGGTTATCGTGATGTTCCTCAATTAATTAAACATGGTCTACCTTTATCACAAGCATTCTTGTGGTCAAGAGGGCACGCTGATGGAAACCTATACCCAGAAGATTTGAAAGCTTTGCCACCACAAATTATTATTGGGGCACAATACATTCAAACAGCTGGTGTGGCTTTAGGTCTTAAAAAACGTGGTAAGAAAAACGTTGCTGTAACTTATACAGGTGACGGTGGTTCTTCACAAGGTGACTTCTATGAAGGTATCAACTTTGCTGGTGCATACAAAGCTCCTGCAATCTTCTTTATCCAAAATAACGGCTGGGCTATTTCTACTCCTCGTCACGTACAAACTGCTGCCGTTACATTGGCACAAAAAGCAGTTGCTGCTGGAATCCCAGGTATTCAAGTTGACGGTATGGACTTCTTAGCAGTTTATGCTGTAACTAAAAAAGCACGTGAATATGCAGTAGCAGGAAACGGTCCTGTACTTATTGAAACAATTACTTACCGTTTTGGACCACATACACTTTCAGGTGATGATCCAACTCGCTACCGTGACAACGATGAGTTAGAAGGATGGCAAGCAAAAGATCCACTAATCCGTATGCGTAAATTCTTGGTTGGAAAAGGTCTATGGACTGAAGAAAAAGAAAACGAAGTAATTGAAGCTGCTAAAGAAGAAATTAAAAATGCAATCACGGAAGCTGACAAAGCTCCTAAACAAAAAGTTTCTTCATTCTTGAAGAACATGTTCGAAGAACCAACACAAGGTATCAAAGAACAAATTGAAATTTTCGAAGCAAAGGAGAATGAATAATCATGGCTCAAATGACTATGATCCAAGCGATTACAGATGCGCTTGCACATGAACTTGAAAGTGATCCAAATGTACTGATTTTTGGTGAAGACGTTGGTAAAAACGGTGGTGTTTTCCGTGCTACTCAAGGTCTACAAGAGAGATTTGGTGAAGACCGTGTATTCGATACTCCTTTAGCTGAATCAGGTATTGGTGGATTAGCAATCGGTCTTGCACTTGAAGGTTACCGTCCAGTTCCAGAAGTTCAATTTTTCGGTTTTGTATTTGAAGTAATGGATTCAATCGTTGCTCAAATGGCTCGTTACCGTTACCGTATGGGTGGTACACGTAATATGCCTATCGTAGTTCGTTCACCATTTGGTGGTGGTGTTCATACACCAGAATTGCACTCTGACAACCTAGAAGGCCTAATGGCACAATCTCCAGGTGTTAAAGTTGTTATTCCATCAAACCCTTACGATGCAAAAGGTCTAATGATTTCAGCTATTCGTGATAACGACCCAGTTATCTACCTAGAGCACATGAAACTTTACCGTTCATTCCGTGACGAAGTTCCAGAAGAGTCATACACTGTTCCAATCGGAAAAGCAGCTATTACTCGCGAAGGTAAAGACGTTTCTGTCATTACTTACGGAGCAATGGTACGTGAAGCAGTTAAAGCTGCTGAAGATTTAGAAAAAGAAGGAATCTCAGTAGAAGTTGTTGACTTACGTACTGTTTCCCCATTAGATGTTGAAACAATTATCGCTTCTGTTGAAAAAACAGGCCGCGTAGTAGTTGTTCAAGAAGCACAACGTCAAGCCGGTGTTGGAGCAATGGTAATGTCAGAAATTTCTGAACGTGCTATTCTTTCTCTAGAAGCGCCAATCGGACGTGTAGCAGCTCCAGATACAGTATTCCCATTTGGTCAAGCAGAAAACGCTTGGTTGCCAAATGCTTCTGATATCGAAGCGAAAATTAAAGAAGTTTACAACTTCTAATTTATTTAATCTGCAGGATAAATACAGTTTATTAAGAACTGTATTTTTCCCTGTTTATTAGAGCAAACAGGTAAAGATACAATCGAAGGGATGATATGATAATGGCTTACAAATTCAAATTGCCTGCATTAGGCGAAGGAATCATGGAAGGCGAAGTTGCTTCATGGCCAGTTAAAGAAGGCGACACAATCAACGAAGATGATACATTAGTTGAAATCCAAAACGACAAATCTGTAGAAGAGATTCCATCTCCAGTTACTGGAACAATCACAAAAATCGTGGTTGCAGAAGGTGAAGTTGCGGTTATCGGTGATGTATTAGTTGAAATCGATGTACCTGGATACGAAGATACAGAAGAAGCAGCACCGAAAGCTGAAGCGGCTCCGGCAGCAGCACCTGCGCCAGCGGCTGAAACAGCAGCACCAGCAGCTTCAGGCGGCGTTTTCCAATTCAAATTGCCAGCACTTGGCGAAGGAATCATGGAAGGTGAAGTTGCTTCATGGCCAGTTAAAGAAGGCGACACAATCAACGAAGATGATACATTAGTTGAAATCCAAAACGACAAATCTGTAGAAGAGATTCCATCTCCAGTTACAGGTAAAATTGTTCGTATTGTAGTTCCTGAAGGTTCCGTTGCAGTGATTGGTGATGTTTTGGTAGAAATCGATGCACCAGGACACAACGACGCAGCAGCAACTACACCAGCAGCAGAAGCAGCTACTCCTGCAGCAGCTCCAGTATCAGCAGATGCACCAGCAACTACAGGCGTTCCAGCGCCAGCAGATCCAAACAAACGTGTTTTGGCTATGCCATCTGTTCGTCAATATGCGCGTGAAAAAGGCGTGGATATTACCCAAGTTGCACCATCTGGTAAAGGTGGACGCGTTTTGAAAGCTGATATTGATAACTTTGGTTCTCAAGCACCAGCGGCAGCTCCTGCAGAAAAAGTTGCAGAAACAGCCACAGCACAAGCACCAGCGGCAGCTCCAGCAAAAGAAGCAGCTCCAGCACAACCATACACTTCAAACGTAGGCGAAATGGAAACACGTGTAGCAATGACAGGTATGCGTAAAGCTATTGCTAAAGCAATGGTTAACTCTAAACATACTGCTCCACATGTTACGCACCATGACGAAGTTGAGGTTTCTAAACTATGGGATCACCGTAAGAAATTCAAGGATATTGCTGCAGATAAAGGCACAAAACTTACTTTCTTACCATACGTTGTGAAAGCATTGACTGCTACATTACGTGAATTCCCAATCTTGAACGCTTCTATCGATGATGCAACAAACGAGATTGTTTACAAAAACTACTTTAACATCGGTATCGCAACAGATACAGATGCTGGCTTGTTTGTTCCAAACGTTAAAGATACAAACTCTAAAGGCATGTTCCAAATCGCTGACGAAATCAACGAATTGGCTGCAAAAGCGCATGACGGTAAGCTAAAAGCTGACGAAATGAAAAATGGTTCCATCACTATCAGTAACGTCGGTTCAGTAGGTGGCGGTTGGTTCACACCAGTAATCAATCACCCGGAAGTTGCTATTTTGGGTATCGGGACAATCGCACAACAACCAATCGTGAATGCTGAAGGTGAATTGGCAGTGGGACGCGTACTGAAACTTTCCCTAAGCTATGACCACCGTGCGATTGATGGTGCGACGGCTCAAAAAGCTTTGAACAACATCAAACGTTTGTTAGCTGATCCAGAATTATTATTGATGGAAGGATGATTTAAGAATGGTAGTAGGCGATTTCGCAGTTGAATTAGATACAGTTGTGATTGGTTCCGGACCTGGTGGCTACGTGGCTGCCATCCGTGCTGCACAAATGGGACAAAAAGTAGCAATTATCGAACGGGAATGGATCGGCGGCGTTTGTTTGAACGTTGGTTGTATTCCTTCAAAAGCTTTGATTGCTGCTGGACACCGTTATCAAGAAGCTTTGAACTCTGAAATTTTCGGAGTGACTGCTGAAAATGTAAAACTTGATTTTACAAAAACACAAGAATGGAAAGACAACAAAGTTGTTAACACTCTGACAAGTGGGGTTACTTACTTGTTGAAGAAAAACAAGGTTGAAATTATCATGGGGACTGCATTCTTTAATGATGCAAACACATTGCGTGTTTTCACTGAAGATGCTGCTCAAACATATACTTTCAAAAATGCAATTGTTGCAACTGGTAGTCGCCCAATCGAAATCAAAGGTTTCAAATTTGGCGGACGTGTCATCGACTCAACTGGTGGTTTGAACTTGAAAGAAGTTCCTAAGAAACTAGTTATCGTTGGTGGTGGGGTTGTTGGTACTGAACTAGGAACAGCTTACGCAAACCTAGGTGCAGAAGTAACAATTCTTGAAGGTTCTCCACAATTGTTGCCATCTTTTGAAAAAGACATGGTTAAACTTGTTGAAAAATCATTCAAAGATAAAGGTATCAACTATGTAACAAATGCAATGGCTAAAGAGGCTGTTGATAACGGAGACAGCGTAACTGTTAAATATGAAGCAGCTGGTAAAGAAGAAGCAATCGAAGCTGACTACGTAATGGTAACAGTTGGTCGTCGTCCAAACACAGATGATTTAGGTTTGGAAGTAGTAGGTGTTGAAATGACTGAACGTGGTTTAGTTAAAGTAGATAACCAAGGACGCACAAACGTCAAGAACATCTATGCTATCGGAGATATCACACCTGGGGCTGCTCTTGCTCATAAAGCAAGTTATGAAGCTAAAATTGCTGCTGAAGCAATTTCTGGCAAACCAGCTGCTATCGATTACACAGCAATGCCTGCAGTTGCCTTTACAGATCCTGAATTGGCTACAGTTGGTTTGACTGAAAAAGAAGCAAAAGAAAAAGGCTTGAACGTTAAAGGGCATAAATTCCCATTATCAGGTAACGGTCGTGCGTTGTCATTGAACGCTACTGAAGGATTCGTTCGTTTAGTAACGACTAAAGAAGACAATGTTATCGTTGGTGCACAAGTTGCCGGCGTGAGCGCATCTGACGTAATTGCTGAATTAGGTTTAGCAATTGAATCAGGCATGAACGCAGATGACATTGCATTGACAATCCATTCTCACCCATCCCTATCTGAAACAGTTATGGATGCTGCAGAATTGGCATTGGGATTACCAATCCATATTTAAGATGCTTGTATAAACCCAGAAACAGGACTTTTGTCTTGTTTCTGGGTTTTCTTTTTTAAAAGAGCTGTTATTCTGTGTTATGATTAGAGAAACTATTGTGGAGGTTACGAATGAAAAATTATAGTTATCCACTTGATTTAGATTGGACACACGCAGAGATGGTGAAAGTGGTGTCTTTGTGGAATGCAGTCGAATCTGCCTATGAGGGTGGGATTAGCCGTGAAGAATTTATAAAAAAATATCGTGCATTTAAAGAGGTTGTTCCTTCTAAAGGTGAAGAAAAACAATTGGGCAATGCATTTGAGAAAATTTCCGGCTATTCATTGTACCAAGTGGTTAAAGCTTCACAAAATGAAAATAAAACCATTAATATGGATAAACAAAGAAAGTAGGGGGATGCAGTATGGATTATGTAGCAATGGCCGAAATGGTTCGTGAGTGGGTAAATGAAGCCGGAGATATATTACGTGAATCCTTAACTGATACCTCGATTAAGATCGAAGAGAAGTCAGCGCCCAGTGATTTAGTAACCGAAATGGATCGTTTTATTGAAGCATTCTATGTCAATAAAATTCGTGAGAATTTCCCTGATCACAAAATATATGGGGAAGAGGGAACTTATGATGAAATTAACGACCTCTCGGGTTTCATCTGGATAATTGACCCAATTGACGGCACGCTGAATTACGTTAAACAAAAAAGTAATTTTTGTACGATGCTGACTCTATTTAATGATGGGGAGGGCGTTTTAGCGTTTATAAATGATGTTATCAATAAAAGGGTTTATCATGGGGTTAAAGGGCATGGTGTTCGTTGTAATGACGAAATACTAGAACCTGTACCCAACCATACCTTAAAAGATGGCCTGGTAGCCTTAAATACAAAAATGGTGATGCTTCAGCCCGAAACTTCAAATAAAATCGTGAAGGAAGCATTAGGAGTTCGTTTAATCGGATCGGCCGGACTGGAAATGGTTCAGGTGCTAACGAATCGTGTTTCTGCTTACGTCACAACGCCATTAAATTCTTGGGACATTGCACCTGGTTACATGTTAGGGACAGAACTTGGCTTGTGTTTCACGCGTACAGACGGCTTACCAATCAATCTAATGGAAAAAAACCCTATAATCATTGCAAATTCAACGACTCACCGGGAAATTGTAAGTAAGTTTATCAATTAAAAACAATATTTTTCCATAGTAAGCTTTTCTCTTCCCAAACAAAAGCTGCCATGGTACAATGTAACAGTTGAAAAAGTACTTGAGATAAGTGAAAATATTGAGACAATATTTTCCGTAACCAGTTGAGCGACCCTTAGACTAATCAAAGTTGGGGTCTTTCTTTTTGGCAGTAAACAAGCGGAGGAATAATAAATGAAATTAAGAGAAGATATTAGAAATATCGCGATTATCGCCCACGTTGACCACGGTAAAACGACAATGGTTGACGAGTTATTGAAAAATTCTGATACCTTGGATGCACGTGCGAATCTTGAAGAACGCGCAATGGACTCCAATGATATTGAAAAAGAACGTGGTATTACAATTTTAGCGAAAAACACTGCAGTTTCTTATAAAGGAAACCGCATCAACATCATGGACACACCAGGTCACGCGGACTTCGGTGGAGAAGTAGAACGTATCATGAAAATGGTTGACGGTGTATTACTTATTGTCGATTCTTACGAAGGAACAATGCCGCAAACACGTTTTGTATTGAAAAAAGCTTTGGAACAAAAATTGATTCCAATCGTTGTTATTAACAAGATCGACAAACCAACTGCTCGTCCTGCAGAAGTTGTGGATGAAGTATTGGAATTGTTCATTGAACTAGGCGCAGACGATGACCAATTGGAATTTCCGGTTGTTTATGCCTCTGCATTAAATGGTACTTCAAGCTTGTCTGATAACCCAGCCGATCAAGAAGAATCAATGGATGCTATTTTTGATACGGTATTGGAACATATTCCGGCACCTATTGACAACTCTGATGAACCACTTCAATTCCAAGTAGCGATGTTGGATTACAACGATTTCGTTGGCCGTATCGGTATTGGACGTGTATTCCGTGGAACAATAAAGGTTGGTGACCAAGTTTCCTTGATGAAACTTGATGGTACAGTTAAAAACTTCCGCGTCACAAAATTATTCGGTTACTTCGGTCTAGATCGTATAGAAATCAACGAAGCCGTTGCTGGTGATTTGATCGCCGTTTCAGGTATGGAAGATATCTATGTGGGTGAAACAATTACTCCTGTTGACCATCAAGAAGCTTTGCCTGTCTTGCATATTGATGAACCAACATTACAAATGACTTTCTTGACAAACAACTCACCATTTGCTGGTCGTGAAGGTAAATTCGTTACTTCCCGTAAAATGGAAGAGCGCTTGATGAAAGAATTGCACACAGACGTTTCATTGCTTGTAGAAAACACAGCTTCACCAGATGCATGGATTGTTTCGGGTCGTGGAGAGCTTCATTTGTCCATCTTGGTTGAAAACATGCGTCGTGAAGGTTTTGAATTGCAAGTATCCCGTCCAGAAGTAATCATCAAAGATTTCGATGGCGTTAGATGTGAGCCGTTTGAACGTGTGCAAATCGATACCCCTGAAGAATACATGGGTTCTGTTATTGAATCATTGAGCTTGCGTAAAGGTGAAATGCAAGATATGGTTAACCCAGGTAATGGTCAAGTACGTCTTATTTTCCTTGTTCCTTCTCGTGGTTTGCTTGGTTATACGACAGAATTCTTGTCTATGACACGTGGTTACGGAATCATGGCTCATACATTTGATTCTTATTTACCAGAATTAACAGGTAAAATTGGCGGCCGTCGTAACGGTGCACTTGTTTCTACTGAAACTGGTAAAGCAACAACTTACGGAATCATGGGTGTTGAAGACCGTGGTACAATTTTTGTTGAACCAGGTACTGACATTTATGAAGGTATGGTTGTTGGTGAAAATGCCCGTGAAAACGACATTGCTGTAAATATCACCAAAGCTAAACAACAAACTAACGTCCGTTCAGCTAATAAGGATCAAACGAACGTTATCAAACGTCCTCGTATCTTGACTTTAGAAGAATCTTTGGAATTCATGGGCGAAGACGAATATTGTGAAATCACACCAAAATCTATCCGTCTGCGTAAACAAATTCTGGATAAAAACGAACGTGAAAAAGCTGCAAAACGTAAGAAAAAAGCAGTAGAAGGCGAAAACTAATAAAAAATAGGACACCCCTCATCTCGATGACATTCGAAATGAGGGGTGTCTTTTCTTTCAGACATGCATAAGGGTGTTGTGGCAACTAAAATGGTTTCATGTGCTGTAAACTTATGTGCTATAATAAATAAGACTCAATAAATGCTTGGAGGGGAATAAAGATGGACGCGATAACGAGGGAATTGGCATTTCAATTATTGATAGATGAAACTGAGAAAGTTTACACCCTAATCGATAGTCAAAAACAACATCTGTGTTTTGCAGCCTGTCCGGCCTTTGAGGAAGTTGTAGATACGCAATTATACGGCCTATCAAAACAAATTGATTATGCCGTAAAATTAGGTGTATTGGACCAAAATGCAGGTATGAAGATTTTGAGTGATTTGGAATATTCTTTAAATAACATGTATACCAACTACTATGAACAGAATAAGAATCACCCGCAATTTAAAGGGGAATAAGTTATGAATAAAACAGAAAATTCCGTATTTTCCGGTATAAAACGAAAAATCAAGCTGTCAGATTGGAAACTGATTATTCCGTATTTGGTATTATTAGGAACCGGGATCTTAATGGTTTACAGCTCCAGTAGCTACTTCGCCATGAGTCAATTTAATAATTCAGAATATTTTTTAATCAGACAATTTATATTTTCAGTCGGAAGTTTGCTGGTTGTGTTTCTGGGTTCCACACTATCGAAAAGACTGTTTACCTCGACAAAGTTCTTGGGAACGAGTCTCGTTGTCATATTTTTTCTACTCCTTTATGTACTATTAAAAGGAATAGCAGTAAATGGCGCGAGTGCTTGGATAGATTTAGGACTTTTTTCCGTCCAGCCATCCGAACTCCTGAAAATTATTATGGTTTTGTATCTCGCTACCTTCCTCTCAAGAAATGAGGAGAAGTTTGCTGATATACGGTCAGCTGAAGGTACAAATATATTTAAAAAGATTTTCGCAGTGGCTAAAAAACCCATTCTAGTTATCGTCACGCTTTTATTTTTAGTTTTAATCCAGCCCGATATGGGTGGGGTCATTATAATTGGGGCGATTTGCTTAACGATGCTTTTGATGAGTGGACTTCCATTTTGGATAGGGTTAATGACGTTTGGTGGGGTCATCGCTTTTTACTTAGCTTTTATTGGATTAATTAAATGGCAAGGCGGCTTGCCATTTCTACCCGGGTATATGATGGACCGCTTCACGGCTTTTCTTGATCCCTTTGCGGATGCTAAAGATTCTTCCTTCCAGTTAGTAAATTCTTTCTATGCTTTGGCAAGGGGGGGACTATTTGGAGTAGGAATCGGCGAAAGTGTGCAAAAAACAGGTTATCTACCCGAATCCTATACAGACTTCATTATTCCAATTATGGCTGAAGAACTGGGATTGATACGGGTATTGTTGGTTCTATTGACTTTCTTTTATCTCGTATTCCGTATCTTCAAAATTAGTTTAGGAATAAAGGATTCTTTTGGACAATTGGTTTGTATTGGAATGGGGACACTGTTCCTTGTACAGGGTACGATTAATGTCGGAGGAGCAGTAGGGATTTTACCTTTAACCGGGGTCACGTTTCCTTTCGTAAGCTACGGTGGATCCAGTTTGATTGTTTCTTCTGTTGCTTTGGCCATCGTCAATAATATATATATTAATGATCGTTTAATACATGCGCGATTGGATTAGGATGGTACTATTTGTTTAAGAAATTTTTTTTATTATTTGCTTTGTTGATAATGGGGCTGTATTACGTCCCCATTTTGTATAGTGAACGGGAGATAGTATCTGAGCCGATAACTACAAATCCTAATTATGCGACTTCGATGAATGCGGACGATACAGTATACCCGTTGCCCGTCAGTGGCTTCGAACATTATGTGGGACAACCTGTTCAAGCTTATGTAGACCGTCATGGTGATCCTGACAAGGTTTATTCCGATGAGGCTGAGGGTAAGAGTTGGTGGACTTACCACTTGGATTTAAGTGAATTTATTCAACTCGAAATTCAGGATGAGGTTATTCAGTCTCTTTTTGTACTGGGGAGTGATATCCAGACCGGTGCCATTCAGATAGGGATGAATCGCCAAAATGTTTATGATGAGACAGCATTAGGCAATCATTTCGATTTTAAGGCTCATGGACAACAATACTCTCTTACATTAAAAAGAGAAGAATGGGAATACTTCCCCTTAGTCCAGTTTGACAATAATAGCTTCGCTGTGTTGTATTTCCATCCAGAAACTCATGAAATTTATGGCATTCGCTATTTATCTCCGGAGACATTGCTGGGCTTAAATTACTACGAAATTGCGGGCAATGACTCGACGTCAAAGCGTGTAAGCGCCAATGAATCAAACCACTTGATGGAGCATTATATAAATGCGGTACGCAACGAATTTGAGACTGCTTCTCTTGTTAAATCAGAAGCATTATCCATATATGGTCAGGAACTTTTAAAGGAAGAAGGATTAAATTCGCTTACTTTTAAGGGCTTGTCCGAAGAAACGAAGCTAAGAGTAGAAAATGAAGGGAAAACTGTCGAATTTTTAATCGGTGATGAAATAATTGATCCGGCTATGCGATTTGGATTATTATTTTTGGATGAAACTAACCGACGACTACTTCTCAATTCACGATTTACCGCTTTTTCAATCACGAAAATAAATGATGATTTAGTGTTGGTATTTGAATCTGGAAAGGTGGGTTCAGATGATTATTAATGAAGAATTATTTGCCATTGAATCGCAATGTGAGCGCATGCTGGCACTTATTAGAAATTCTGTTGCGATGCACACTTTCAAGCTCGCAAAAGAAGCTTTAGAAGACTCCGAGGAAGCGCAAGAAAAAATAAGGCATTTTAACCATATAAAAACTGAATTTGAAAAAATAGAAGCATACGGATCATATGCGCCGGGATTTAAAGAACTGCGTACTAAACTATTTGCATCAAAGCGTGAAATGGACTTGGATGATGTTATCTACAATTACCGCATTGCCGAAAGAGATTTGCAAGTTCAACTGGATTTGATTGCAAAGAAACTAGCTACAGCAGTATCTGAAAATATTTTGGTTTCTGCTGGGGATGCTTTTTCATTATCAATGATTGGGTTGCCGGCAGCATGTGAAATTCATTTAGGAAAGAGGAAAGATATTGAGCTTTGAAGCAACCAAAAGACAAGGCATCATTATTTGGGTATATACATTGCGTCAATTGAAAAACCTTCGACGTTTTGGCTATATCCATTACGTTTCAAACCGTCTGAAATATATTGTGATGTATGTCGATAAAGATCAGATAGAAGAAAAAATCAAACATTTAAATAGTTTACATTATGTACGTAAAGTTGAGAGGTCATATCGACCCGATATTGATATGACATTTTCTGACAGCTTGAGCCAGTTCAAGAAAAAAAATGAGACAGTAGAATCATAACGGGGGAATAGTTATGCGTGTTATAGCAGGTGAATATAAAGGGCGGCCATTGAAGGCTGTGCCAGGTGATAATACACGACCCACAACAGACAAGGTTAAAGAATCCATTTTTAATATCATTGGCCCCTATTTTGATGGGGGCTATTGTTTTGACATGTTTTCTGGTAGTGGGGGGTTAGCAATCGAGGCAGTATCCCGTGGAATCGATCATGCTTTACTATCTGAAAAGAATCGAAAAGCAATCCAGATTATTCATGAAAACATTGAAAAGACCAAAGAACCTGAAAAATTTACGGTGATGATAGGCGATTCCCGGAAAAATTTGGTTCAATTTGCTGAGACGAATCCTGGTATTACATTTAAACTTGTGATTATAGATCCGCCCTATAAAGCAGAAAAAACAGAAGCAGACATTCAATTATTGTTGGCACACCATTTGATTGATGAGAATACGACTTTGGTATGTGAAATGGATCGTATTAACTCACTTCCTGAAGAAATCGACTCCTTCTACAAACGGAAACGGGTTGAATATGGAACGATAGCAATAGAAGTTTTTGAAGGAAAAGAGGAAGGTGTGCAGTAATGGATAAAAAAATAGCAATATTTCCAGGTAGTTTTGATCCTTTAACAAATGGCCATGTAGATCTTTTGACGCGAGCTTCGCGTCTTTTTGATGAAGTGGTTGTGGCTGTGGCTACAAATATTACTAAACAATCACTTTTTAATGGAGAAGAGCGCGTAGCTTTGGCGGAAAAAGTCTTGGCCGACATACCCCATGTCCGGGTTGTACGTCATACAGGTGGCTTGACGGTTGATATGGCCAAAAAATTAAAAGCAACCGCTCTGATTCGCGGGATTCGCAACGTTAAAGACTTTGAATATGAAGAGAGCATAGCAATGATGAATCGGACTCAGTTTCCAGAGTTGGAAACTGTTTTTATTCTGGCTTCGGATCGCTATCGATTCCTGAGTTCCAGTCTAATTAAAGAAGTAGCAATGTTCGGTGGCGATGTTTCCGAATTATTGCCTCCCGTAGTTAATGCAGCAGTAATTGAAAAGTATGCGGGACAAAAAAATAAATAAATATTTTAGTGGTTGCTATTCAAGTTTTCACTCAAGGAGATGAATGAGGCATTGAATTATGATGTAATAATTATCGGATGGGGCAAAGCTGGGAAAACATTAGCCAAACAATTTGCAACATCGAGAAAAAAAGTTGCGATTATCGAAAAGACAAAAGCAATGACAGGCGGTACCTGTATAAATATTGCCTGCATTCCTACTAAGGTACTTGCTGTTGATTCAGCGACAGGGATATCATTTGACCAAGCTTTCATACGCCGAAATCTTGTTGTTCAAAAGCTCAATGAAACTAACTACGCCAATCTCGCTAATGAAGATACTGTTGATATTTATTTTGGTGAAGGTTCATTTAAAAATGATGAAGTAATCGTCGTACGTGGTGGGGACGAAAGTATTGAATTGACTGGAGAACTGGTATTTATTAACACTGGGGCGCAAAGTATTTTGCCGGACATTGCTGGATTAAAGGACAGCAATTTTGTTTATGATTCAACGCAACTGCAGGAGTTGCCTACAGTGCCACAGACGTTGGGGATATTGGGTGCTGGGAATATTGGGTTGGAATTTGCTTCCATTTATGCCGGATTTGGATCAGCAGTCACGTTGATTGAGTCCAGTTCAAAAATCCTGAAGCGGGAAGAGCCTGAGATTCGTGAAGCAATACTGGAAGTGTTGGCGAATCGTGATATTCAACTCTTACTGGAAACCGAAGTTGTCACTGTTCACAATGATGATAGTGGTATTCATTTGGAAACAAAAGCCGGCGAAATGTATACTTTTGATGTGTTATTAGTCGCGACTGGTCGTAAACCAAACGTTGAGGGATTGGGACTAGAAAACACTTCAATTAAACAAACGGAAAACGGCGGTATCTGGACAAATGAATTTCTTCGTACTTCCGTTGATAATGTTTTTGCATTAGGAGATGTAAGAGGAGAAGAGCAATTCACCTATGCTTCCCTGGATGATGCGCGTATCATCAACAGCTATCTCTATGGAGACCATGCGTATACTTTGGCAGAACGAAAAAATTTGCCCTCTAGTGTTTTTATCGAACCGCCTTTCGCTCGTGTCGGTCTAACAGAAGAAGAGGCTATTGAAGCTGGACTTCTGGTGAAGACAAATGTCCTGCCAGTGGCTAAAATGCCAAGAGCGCATGTCATAAATGACAAACGCGGTCTTTTCAAAGCCGTCATTGAAGAAGGAAGCAATCGAATCGTGGGTGCTAGCTTGTTTGGCCAAGAATCACCAGAGATTATCAATATTATCAAACTGGCGATGGATAATGATTTATCGTCAACGGTGCTGAAAAACCAGGTTTTCACGCATCCAACGATGGCAGAAAACTTGAATGACCTATTTCAATAACTTGCAAACCACCCGTAACCGGGTGGTTTTTTGTTTTTCCAATTACTTTGAAAATAATTTTGAGCAAAATAAAACTTTTTGCGTTTTTTTGCTTATATATACATAGGAGGTGAAACAGTGGAGAAATATAAAAAATGGCGGGTTCCCATTCTTGCCAGCATAGGTCTTATTCAACTAATCGTTATCATATTTATCATATTATCTTCGAATACGAAAGAAACGGAGGAGCCACCCAATTCTTGGTTAATGGAGTCCCAAGTTGAAGTACTGAGTGAGACTGCCTCAGAGTTAGAGCCGATTTTTTGGGTAGTGGATGTTAAAGGCGCAGTAGTAAAACCCGGAGTCTATGAAGTCGCTAAAAATATGCGGGTTCAAGATGCCATTGATTTGGCTGGTGGTATCTTGCCAGATGCGGAAACACGCCATCTAAATTTTGCCCAGCACCTTATGGACCAAATGCTGATATATGTTCCTTTGAAAGGAGAAGAGAGTGAAACAGAACTAGCTGATTCAATCCAGATTCCAGGGTCTGAAACAACTGACAATGAAAAAATAAATATAAATACAGCTGATGAAATGGCACTCCAAACTTTGCCCGGAATAGGGGAAAAGAAAGCCCAGCAAATCATAAGTTATCGTAGTGAAAATGGCTCTTTCACAACAATTGAAGATATCATGAATGTCAGTGGGATTGGACAAAAAACGTTTGATTCTTTTAAAGAACTTATATCAGTTAAAAATTAAATCGGAGCATTCTGGACAAGGATAAAAAAATAGGTGGCATCACTTTTTTTATGGTGTATGATGGAATAAAAGGAGTGATGGGTGGATGCAACAAAGAATTCCCTGGAATCAATATTTTATGGCACAAGCAGTTTTATTATCATTGAGAAGTACATGTAAACGATTGGAAGTAGGCGCAACAATTGTTCGCGATAAACGTATTATTGCAGGGGGCTATAATGGTTCTGTGTCTGGGGATGCCCATTGTATTGATGAGGGTTGTTATATAGTTGACGGACACTGTTTACGAACCATCCATGCTGAAATGAATGCCATTCTGCAGTGTGCGAAATTCGGGGTTCAGACTGAAGGCGCGGAAATCTATGTTACGCATTTCCCGTGTTTGCAATGTATGAAAATGATTCTTCAAGCGGGGATTAAAAAAATCTATTACTTGAGGGATTATCATAACCATGAATATGCAATTGCTTTGTTAAATAAAATGAATATTCCTTACGAACAAGTTTCCTTAAATCCTGAATATTTTAAATCCTTAACTGAAATGCCTCCAATTGAAGCGGAGGGCACAACTGGATATGACACTTGCTGCCAAGAACATCATCCAAAAGAATAAAGGCTATTATTTATTAAGCAGTTTAACAGCCATTTCCCTCATCGTTCTCATTTTGTCTCCTAAAAATGGGTTCGCTTGGGGGATTTTTGGGTTGTTTGTGGCGCGTACTTTTACCATGCGTTTTCGACCACTCTGGTTAAGCACACTCATTATTCTAATCATTACCGGAACTCTAACGGTGTTGAATGAAGTCACAAATCGAACGATTTTAACACCTGCAATAAAAAGTGGAATTATTCGCATTGATCCTAATGAATATAAAGTGAATGGAAACAGTTTGAGTGGCACCGGATGGCTATTGGATGAGCCAGTTGCCTTTTACCATCAGATGCAAAGTGAAGAGGAAAAAGAATATTGGCTTGATTTAACGATTCCTGTTCATGTACAAGCTCATTTTATTTTGGAAGAACCTGAATCGGCAACGAACCGTTTTCAATTCGATTATCAGGAATACCTCTACCGAAAGAGCATCCATTGGACCGTAGAAATAGAAAAAATCTCATCGATTACGGCCGACACCACTTTTAACGGTTATTTTTCTAAATTTCGAACAGAGTTATTAGGCTATCTAAAAAAAGGTTTACCGGATGATAAAACGGCTGATTATATAATGGCAATGTTGTTCAATCAAACGGATGATATTGAACGCTTAGCAATGACAGCTTACCGAAAGATTGGTATCTTACATATCTTTTCGATATCAGGCATGCACATTCATTTCTTGATTTCAGCATTGGAGTATGGTCTACTGCGCATCGGAATAACCAGAGAAACGACACGTCCGCTACTACTGGTCACCGTCCTCTGTTATGGCTTTCTAACCGGAGGAGGTATAGGTGTTTTCCGGGCATTATTTACACATGCTGTTCTCCTGGTTTCAGGTATGTTGGGAGAAGAGGTGGATGTAAAGGATGCTTTTGCGTTTGCCATCTTATTCGCTTTATGGCAAAACCCTTATCTTGTTTTTAGTATTGCTTTTCAGCTGAGTTATACATTATCGGGATTATTGTATTTTTTGAGTCCAAGATTCAAGGGGATGAAACGTCATGCCTTTATCAAGGATTTGTTGCTTTCGGTTATGATGACGACAGTATCGGGGCTTTTCCTGAGCTACCATTATTTTGAAATAACATGGATAGGGATGTTCGTTAACATTCTTTTCAGTTTCTTTTTTTCCAGTTTGCTCTTCCCCGTCTTTTGGTTATTAGCCATGCTGTCTTTATTGCGTTTTCCTGTTTCTGTTGTTTCGCTGCTCACACAAAAAGTGGCTTTTCTGTTGGAATATTTGGAAAAATGCTCACAATGGCTTGCAGATGCCAACTGGCTATTGATGATAACGGGAAGGCCTGGACTTATCTGGTATCTATTGTTAGGAATCATCATAATCATTTTTTTGACGGCATTTGAGCAGAGAAAATATCAATATACAATGACTTTGATCCTGATTGGTGGCTTTACAGGTTTTTACCTACTTCCCCTTATTAATTCAGAAGGGCGCGTTATTATGCTGGATGTGGGACAGGGAGATGCTATTCTAATTAAAATGCCTTATCGGGAACAAACCGTACTGATTGATACGGGGGGAGTCGTTTCATTCAATAGTGAAGAAGCTACCTGGAAAATAAGAGAGAGCAGTGATAAGCATGGTCGGGATTTGGTATCGGCCATCAAAGCTGAAGGGGTTACGCATTTGGACGCGGTATTACTGACCCATAGTGACTCGGATCATATTGGCAATCTTGGTTATCTAGCCAATGAGATAAAGATAAATAAATTGTTCATTGCCAGTGGCATGGAAGAAACGGCTACGTTTCAAGCGGAAATGAAAGAGATTAGAAAATTGCCTACAATTGTGCCCTTGATTTCCAATAAAACGTTCAGGATGGATTCACTCATTTTTCAAGTGTTGAATCCCGAAACTAAACGAGCAGGGGAAAATAATGATTCGTTGGTCTTATACAGTCGTATTGGCGGTTTAAATTGGCTCTTTACGGGGGACTTGGAAGAAAAGGGGGAGCGTGAGCTGATGAAACGCTATCCCGCTATAAAAGTTGATATTTTGAAAGTGGGACACCATGGTAGTATAACATCTACTTCGGAAAGCTTTTTAAAACAAATAAATCCCGAGGTTGCATTTATTTCTGTGGGGAGAAACAATCGTTATGGCCATCCAACCACAGAAGTAATCAAGCGGTTGGACGAAAATGCAACCAGGATATACCGGACCGATTTGAATGGAGCGGTCCATTACATTTTTAAAGGACAAGAAAAATGGATAGATATTATGCTACAATAAGAGCATTAAAAGACGATTGTGATGTGAAAGAATGAGTTACGCAACAGAAATAGCTAATATTAAAAAGGGGCAGTTTAGTCCCATTTATTTGTTGTTAGGAACGGAATCCTATTTCATAGAAGAAGCAAGGGCTGCTTTAATGGAATATGTCGTTCCGAAAGAAGACCAGGAACTTAACGTTGGTATGTACAATATGGATGAAGTCCCATTGGGGAATGCTTTGGAAGATGCTGAATCTTTACCGTTTTTCGGGGAACGACGTCTTGTCATTATCGATAACCCTATCTTTTTGACGGGTGAGAAACCCAAGGGGAATTTGGAACATGATGTTGCCTGGTTGGAATCGTATTTGGAGAATCCTTCTGAGTCGACCATCCTGGCAATATTTGCCCCTTATGAGAAGCTTGATAATCGTAAAAAAATCAGCAAGTTACTTAAAAAGCATGCGACAACAGTTGATGTTAAACCTTTAGAAGCAGATGCCAGTCGCAAATTTCTTAGTCAGATGATAGCAAATGCCGGTTACAACATGGATCGCCAGACAGTACAATTTTTCTTTGAACGCATCGAAGACCAACTTTCCAAAGGCGTGCAAGAATTAGAAAAATTATTCCTGTCAGCCAGAGATGATAAAATAATCACCAAACAAATGGTTGAGGATTTAGTTCCGCGTAATTTGGAACAAAATATTTTTGAGATTGTCACGTACGTAATGAAAAAAGATGCTGAAAAAGCCATTCGGATTTATCGGGATTTGTTATTACAAAAAGAAGAACCCATCAAAATCAATGCTATCCTACTGGGACAATTTCGGTTATTGATTCAGGTGTTTTTATTATCTAAGCAAGGATACCAACAACCAGATATGGCTAAAGTCCTAAAAATACATCCTTATCGGGTTAAATTGGCCAGTCAGCAAATCCGTAAAATGGACGGACAGAAACTCATGCAAGCTTATTTGGGGTTAGTCGAAACAGAAGAGAAGATGAAAACAGGGGATGGAATGAAAGAAGTTCAATTTGAATTATTCATGTTGAAATATGCCAATGCCTGATGAACACAAAAAAACAGACCGCCTAAACGGTCTGTTTTTTCATAAAAATTATTTGTTCAATTTTTTAGCAAGACGTGATTTGTCACGAGCTGCTTTATTAGCGTGGATTAGACCTTTAGAAGCTACAGAATCGATTGATTTGATTGCAGCTTGTAATAGAGCTTCGCTGTTTTCTGCACCTTCAGCTACGGCTGCTTCATATTTTCTGATAGCAGTACGCATAGCGCTCTTTTGAGTATTGTTCAATTCGTTTGCTTTTTCGCTTGTGCGAACGCGTTTGATTGCTGATTCGATATTTGGCATTGGGTTCACCCCTCTTTCGGTATTTCTGTTTAGTCAGACAATTGTTGCCAACACGCCATATTATACAGAAATTTCAAGTTAAATGCAATAAAAAGTGGAAATACTCCAAATTGTTTTCATAATGCTTGATAGTTGGCGAATGAATGTTCTGGTGTTAGAATAGAGTGAGCACATATTACGGGTTTGTATGTAAGGAGAATCATAACAAATGGATCAATTTAAATTAGAATCGCAATACCAACCGAGTGGAGACCAACCGACTGCCATTCAACAGTTAGTTGCGGGTTTGAAAAAGGGTACCGATGCCCAAATTTTATTGGGTGCAACCGGTACTGGTAAAACTTTTACGGTTGCCAACGTTATTCAAGAAGTTAATAAACCCACTTTGGTGTTAGCGCACAATAAAACCTTGGCCGGCCAATTATATAGCGAGTTGAAGGAGTTTTTTCCTAATAATGCTGTTGAATATTTTGTCAGTTACTATGACTACTATCAACCAGAGGCGTATGTCCCATCCAGCGATACTTTTATTGAAAAAGAAGCCAGTGTCAATGATGAGATCGATAAATTGCGCCACTCTGCGACCAGTTCTTTAATAGAAAGACGCGATGTAATTGTGGTGGCGTCTGTTTCGTGTATCTATGGTTTAGTAAACCCGATGAACTACCGTGATCACGTTCTTTCCATTCGTAAAGGAATGACAATGGAGCGCAATGATTTATTAAGGCGTTTGGTTGATATGCAGTTTGAACGCAACGATATTGATTTTCAAAGGGGGCGCTTTCGGGTTCGTGGGGATGTCGTTGAAATTTTCCTCGCTTCACGAGACAGTGAAGCAATACGGGTCGAATTTTTTGGGGATGAAATTGATCGCATCCGGGAAATCGACGTTTTAACGGGGGAAATAAAAAACGACGTCGACCATTTCCCTGTTTTTCCAGCCACTCACTTTGTGGCAAATGAGGAACAGACATTACATGCAGTGGATACGATACGGGCTGAATTAAAAGAGCGTTTAGCCGAGTTAAGGGCAGATAACCGTTTATTGGAAGCCCAACGTCTGGAACAGCGTACGAATTATGATATGGAAATGTTAATGGAAATGGGCTACTGTAACGGTATTGAGAACTACTCACGGCACATGGATGGACGTAAACCAGGAGAAGCACCCTATACCCTACTGGATTTCTTTCCGGAAGATTATTTAATTGTGGTAGATGAATCCCATATGACCATGCCACAAATTCGAGGTATGTATAATGGAGATAAAGCTAGAAAACAACAATTAATTGACTACGGCTTCCGTCTTCCATCGGCACTCGATAACCGTCCTTTGAAATTGGAAGAGTTTGAGAATCATGTAAATCAAATCATCTATATTTCAGCAACCCCTGGTCCGTATGAATACGAAAAAACCGATCAAATTGCTCAACAGATTATTCGACCGACCGGCTTACTGGATCCAATTGTTGAAGTCCGTCCAATTAAAGGGCAAATCGACGATCTTATTGGCGAAATCAACGTGCGGGCAGAGCGGAACGAGCGCGTCTTTATTACGACCTTGACGAAGAAAATGTCAGAAGACCTGACCGACTATCTGAAGGAAGTGGGCATTAAAGTTAAGTACTTACACAGCGATATTAAAACGTTGGAACGAACCGAAATCATTCGCGATTTACGTTTGGGTGAGTTTGACTGCCTAATTGGAATCAACTTGTTACGAGAAGGTTTGGATGTTCCGGAAGTTTCATTGGTAGCTATCTTAGATGCCGATAAAGAAGGTTTCTTGCGAAGTGAGCGGGCATTGATTCAAACGATTGGTCGTTCAGCACGTAATGAGCACGGCCGTGTCATCATGTATGCTGATAGAATAACGGATTCAATGAAAAAGGCGATGGATGAAACCAGCCGTCGTCGCAGCATTCAAGAAGCTTACAATAAAGAACATGGCATTACACCCAAGACCATTATTAAAGAAGTACGCGGCTTAATCGCCATCACCCATGCACCGGAGGATGTTGGTGAAACAGGAAGTACCTATGAAATCTTCAAAGCCATGAATAGGGAACAGAGACGGGAACTACTGGATCAAATTGATATGGAAATGCGACAAGCAGCTAAAGAATTGAACTTCGAGAAGGCTGCAGAATTACGTGATATTATTCTGGAACTGAAATCAGAGTATAAAGGCTTGTAATATTTTACTTGCGCTTTTATTATAAATGCGGTATTATAGCCTAGTCTAAATGACGAACCTTTTTCTTGGTTTTGCGAATCACCAACGCATTTCTCAGACTAAGGCATTATAAAAGAAGAGGTGAAAAAGAATGGCAATTTCAAAAGAACGTAAAAATGAAATCATCAAAGCATACGCTGTTCACGAAGGGGATACTGGTTCTCCAGAAGTACAAATCGCTGTATTGACTGAAGAAATCAACCACTTGAACGAACATGCACGTGTACACAAGAAAGACCACCACTCATACCGTGGTTTGATGAAAAAAGTTGGTCACCGTCGTAACTTGTTAGCTTACTTGCGTAACAAAGATGTGGCTCGCTACCGTGAACTAATCCAAAAATTAGGTCTACGTCGTTAATCATAACTATTGAAATGGATTCTCCCCGTGAGAATCCATTTTTTTTTGCAGAGTAGGGTTTTATGAGAATAGGGAGTTGGACATAACTAATCTCACATGTAATATTTCCGATTTCATATATAATGAATATAAACAAAAAAAGGGGGGATTGATCATGAACCACAAAATATCTCGACACACCGAACTCACGACACGCGGTATGAACGCGGAACGCAAACGCGACAAACAAGCGGTGCAAAAGGAGCACGCCCGCCCGGATGAGGCGACGGTCATCGTATCAAAACCAAGCCTGTTCAGGAAATGGCTGGAAAAGTGGCGGAAAAAATAGTCCGGAAGAAACTTGGAACTGTAGACACACCTTGTATCCTTTCGGAAGGTTATATCCGATCAGAATTCCTTATTGAACTTTTGCACAATGTTTTTTGGTTAAAACTCATTTCTGCGTGTCAAACGGCAATGTTTAAGATATAATAGATTATGACTTCCTATGCTTGGCACTACTTTACAAACGTGAGGGTTTTAAATTGAAACCTTGACCTTTGTTAAGTAGTCAGCAATTTAGGAAAGTAAATTAAAAGGGGATTATACGCATGACAGAAAAGAAAGTATTCCAAATGGAATGGGCAGGCCGTCCATTACAAGTGGAAATTGGCCAAGTAGCCAAACAAGCAAATGGTGCAGTTTTGGTACGTTATGGCGATACGGTAGTATTGACTGCCGCTGTAGGAACAAAAGAACCAAAAGATACTAACTTCTTCCCATTAACTGTAAATTATGAAGAAAAAATGTATGCAGTGGGTAAAATTCCTGGTGGATTTATTAAACGCGAAGGTAGACCAAGTGAACATGCAACGTTAACAGCGCGTATGATTGACCGCCCAATTCGTCCAATGTTTGCCGACGGATTCCGTAATGAAGTTCAAATTACAAATACAGTAATGTCTGTGGAACAAGATTGCACACCGGAAATGGCTGCAATGCTGGGGTCTTCATTGGCACTATCTATTTCTGATATTCCTTTCAGTGGACCAATTGCAGGTGTGAATGTCGGTCGTGTAAACGGTGAACTTATTCTTAATCCGACACCAGCACAAATGGAAGAGTCTGATATCGAATTGACTGTTGCCGGTACAAAAGAAGCAATCAATATGGTAGAAAGTAGCGCCAAAGTAGTTGCTGAAGAAGATATGTTGCAAGCTCTGTTATTTGGCCATAAAAATGTTAAAGAACTTTGTGAATTCCAGGAACATATTGTTGCTGAAATTGGTAAAGAAAAAATGGAAGTAAAATTACTTTCCCATAATCCAGAACTAGTGGCAGAAGCAAATGAAAAATTCAGTGCTAAAATGAAAGACGCAATCCTAACAAAAGAAAAACTAGAGCGTTATGACAATATCGATACGGTTAAAGCTGAGATTACTGATTACTTTACCGAGAAATACATGGAAGCAGAAAACTTCGTGGATATCATCAAGGAAATCGATCAAATTGCGGATGGAATCGAAAAAGAGCAAGTACGTCGTCTGATTACTGTAGACAAAATCCGTCCGGACTTCCGTCAATTGGATGAAATCCGTTCTTTGGATTCAGAAGTAGGTCTATTACCACGTGTTCATGGTTCAGGTATGTTTACGCGTGGACAAACACAAGCAATTTCCGCAGCTACTTTGGCACCACTTGGTGAGCACCAAATTTTGGATGGTTTAGGCGTTGAAGAAAGCAAACGTTTCATTCATCACTATAATTTCCCACAATACTCAGTAGGTAGCACAGGTCGTGCCGGCTCAGCTGGACGTCGTGAAATAGGGCATGGGGCACTTGGGGAACGTGCTTTGAAACAAGTCATTCCTGATGCAGAAGATTTCCCATACACAATCCGTTTGGTGGCAGATGTTTTAGAATCTAACGGTTCTTCTTCACAAGCAAGTATTTGTGCGGGGACATTAGCATTGATGGATGCAGGGGTTCCTATTAAAGCACCTGTAGCTGGTATCGCAATGGGTCTTGTTAAAGACGAAACAGACTACACAATCTTGACAGATATCCAAGGTATGGAAGACCACTTGGGTGATATGGACTTTAAAGTTGCTGGTACAAGAGAAGGTATTACTGCCTTGCAAATGGATATCAAGATTGATGGTATCACCGACCAAATCCTGGAAGAAGCATTGATTCAAGCTAAACAAGCACGTATCGAAATTCTGGATCACCTGGAGTCAGTTCTTGCTGAACCACGTACAGAATTATCTCCTTACGCACCGAAAATTGAGATGATGCAAATCAAACCAGATAAAATTAAAGTTGTTATCGGTAAAGGTGGCGACACAATCAATAAGATTATTGAGGAAACAGGTGTCAAAATCGATATCGATCAAGAGGGTAATGTCAGCATTGCTTCTGCAGATGCAGCGATGATTCAACGTGCGAAAGAAATCATTGAAGAATTGACTCATGAAGTAAAAGTCGGCGAAATTTACGAAGGTACCGTTAAACGAATTGAAAAATTTGGTGCTTTTGTAGAAATCACTAAAGGAAAAGATGGACTTGTTCATATTTCTGAAATTGCTAAAGAAAGAATCAAGCAAGTTGAAGATGTATTGGCAATTGGCGACAAGATTAAGGTTAAAGTTATCGAAATCGATAGACAAGGTCGCATCAATCTATCCCGCAAGGTATTACTAGAAGAACAAGAATAATATTAAACGGAAGAAGTACGGTATTTCCGTACTTCTTCATTTAATTTGTTGTTTATGTGTTTCGAGAGGAGATATTAAGTGCACGATTATATGGAAGCAGTTATAAAATTAGTAGATTTAAAGCAAAATTTACCGATTAATGAAAGCGTATTTAATGGTTTGAGACAAGCGATTATCCAGGGGATTATTCCAGCTGGGGATAGAATTAATGAAAAGGAGTATGCTGAAAGACTCAATATTAGCCGTACCCCTATCCGGGAAGCACTCCGTAGACTTGAAAAAGAGCAATTAGTGGAAAAGATTCCTGGATATGGGACAGTCGTAAAGAAAATTACGGTTGGAGATGCCATTGAAATATTTAAAATCCGTAAAGTATTGGAAGTTTTGGCAACAACGAATGCAATGCATATTATGTCTGAGGAAGATTATGCAGAATTGCGTGAATTGTTGGAAAGAACAGACGAAGCAAACAATAACGATGACGTAAAGCTAGTGACGGAATTATTTGGAGAGTTTAATGCCATGATTTACCGTTTTAGCAGAATGCCACGTTTGGCACATATAGTAACGGCCTTAAGTGAATACTTAAAACGTTTCCGGGATATTTCCCTGCGTGGGAAGGCGCGTCGTGATAAAGCGATTAGCGAACACTGGATGATTTATGAGGGAATGCGAGACCGTGATGAAGAACGTATCACGCTGATTATCACCAAGCATTTAGACTATTCCAAGGATAATATCATTATGGAGATGGTTGAAGGGGAAGCTCGAGATGGAAGATAACAAGATAGAATATTGGTGCCTTAAACTCAGCACTCTAGCAGAGCAAGCGTTGTTAACCGAAGCCGTTTTGACTCCCAAACCAGGCTTGGTGGATGCTCATGATGCTGGGTCACATAAGGATATGGATATCCATACCTTTATCCTGAGCGCCACTGCTTTTAAGGAACCATTTTCAGAACTCGTTAAATTAGGCCTCATCTATAATGGGCCCCTTTCAGAACTGTTACCCCACATTCGAAAAATTGGGATTGAGGCTGAGAAGCGCATGTTTGACGAAACAAAGGGAATAAATACCCATAAAGGGGTTGTTTTCTCACTGGGGATTCTTTTAACTTCATACGGGCTTTATTTACAAAGAAATCCTCACATAAACGACTTTACAGCCGGGGATACAGTAGCAGTCATCGAGATTGTCAAGGAAATTACTGATGGTTTAGTAAGCCGGGAACTTTCTAATTTGCATAAAAAAGCCTTTTTGACGCATGGCGAAAAACTCTATCAAAAATATGGGATAACTGGGGTTCGTGGTGAGGTTGAACAAGGATTCCCCTCTGTCATGGTGGAAGTACTGCCTTACTTACGAAAAACAGTTGGAATGGACTTAAATAAGCGATTGTTGGATTCTTTATTTTTATTAATGGCTACTACTGAAGATTCTAATATTATCCATCGCAGCAATATCGAAACCCTACAAGACGTAAAGAGACGATCTAAAGCGTTTATACAAGCTGGAGGGATGTCGCAAAGAGAAGCAATTGAACAAGTGAAAGAAATGAATCAGGATTTCATGGCCTTGAATATAAGTCCAGGAGGATCCGCGGATTTACTTTCCGTTGCAATTTTGATAAGTAAAGTAGAAAAAATTATAGATTAAAAAGGCTCTATAATAAATGGTGTTGGTAGGTATTCTTCTCGGAAATCCCAAAGGATGGTGGGGTCCCTTTGAGGCTTGCAATCCCGGAGACTACAGGCTCAGGGCGGTCCCACGGCAGTACACAAGCAAACACGCAGGCCGAAGGACATTTCCTTCACCAACACCAGATAACCAAGAACCATTTAAAAAAACCAACCTGGGAAAATTTCCAGGTTGGTTTTTTGGATTTTCTTTTATTTGAATAATGGAACAGAACCAGTTATTGCTGCTACAGCGATGAAAATGATAAAGATTCCAGTCGCCCATTTAGCAGATTCTTTTTGCCATTCACCCATATCCAAACCTGTTAGATTTAGTAGTAAATAGATGAAAGCAACAAGTGGACTTAGCAAGTGGTAAGCTTGTCCAAGGAGGGAAGCGACCCCAAGTTCCATAGCCGTGAATCCATATTGAGCACCGGCTTCCGATAATACAGGTAACACACCATAGTAAAAGGCATCGTTGGACAGGAAGAATGTACCAGGTGCTGATAATAAAGCTGTAAGCAGTCCCCACCATCTTCCGAAGCTTTGAGGGATGATAGCTGTCAAACTTTCTGCCAATGCAACAGCCATGCCAGAACCGGTGAATAGCCCCATAAAAATACCTGCACCAAGAACTAAAATTACAACCTGAACAGCATCACCAGCATTGTCCTGGATACGATTTTTTTGATCTTTCAATGAACTATAGTTAATCACAAGTGCGAGAGCAGTACCCACCAAGAATAGGAATACAGATGGGAAAGTACCAGCCATCAGCATAACGATTAAAGCAACAGTCATAATTGCATTAATCCATACTTTTTCTGGACGTCTCATAGCTAATTCTTCAGGATCCGTCACGGCAGTTAATTCTTCGATTTCTTCTTTAGTTAGTTTTGTTACACCAATGCGTTTTCTTTCTTTAATACCCATGTAATAAGCAACACCCAGCATGAATATTACAGAAGCAATCATACCCGGCATTAGAGCACGTAAAATTTCTTGCTCATCAAGGTTCAATACAGAAATAACCCGAGCTGTAGGTCCGCCCCAAGGCAATAGATTCATGATTGTGTTCATCAAGATAATCAAAACACCTAAGTTCATCATCTTTAAGCCCAGTTTTTTATAGATAGGAATAAACGCAGTACATGTGATTAATGTAGTCGTCGTTCCATCTCCATTCAAGGATACGGATGCAGCAACGACAGCGGTTGCGATTAATACTTTGACAGGGTCACCATTAGCAAATTGAATCATTTTTTTAGTAACAGGATCAAACAGTCCCGCATTAAGCATGATCGCGAAATATAGAATAGCAAATAGTAACATCACACCAGTTGTTGATACAGACTGAATCCCTTGAACAGCCCATTCACCAATAACCAAAATTTGATCAACAATGGTAGGATTTGCCACTTCCAGTAATTCAGAAGCTTGTTCGGTATAAAGACCGAAGAAAGAACCAATTAGTGCGAATGCAATTGGAACTAAAATTAGTGCTGAGAAAGGTGTCAGTTTCTTTCTCATGATTAGCGCCATAAAGACAATAATCATTCCCCAAGATAAAAACGTTAACATTTTGTTCACTCCTTTGAAATTTTTTGAACATGTTTAGTATAATGTAAAAAAACGTTTCCAACTACAGACAGAAAGGAAAAGAACACCAAAAAAAATTAACTTGAAAGCGTTTCTTGTTAATTACTGAATTAGTCAGTGTGTAAAACGCTTAATAACTAGGGATTTTAAGCGTAAACCAGCATTAAAACACCAAAGACACTTAAAAAACAGATTTATGTATGCCTTTTCTCTTATAATGTAAGAGTAAACATGAAGTGCAAAGGAGGGAAGCGAAATGGGATTATTTAATTGGTTCAGAAAATCGGATCAAAATGTAACACGTGCTCGTTCAACGGAAATTCTCAAACCCGATTCAGTTGAAATAAGGCAAAAGCAGCCAGATACAGCAGCCAGAAGTGAAGTAGATTTCACATTACCAATTGATGACGAAGAAAAAGAGGTTGTTTCTGTCATTGTCTCATCTATAGCAGCAGAGCATTACAGTGGGAAAAAGTTTCATATTAAGAAAATTACCCGAATTGATACGGATAAAGAGATTGCTGCCGCTATTGTGGGTGCCATAGCCGCAAATGACCAGCCAGATGCAAACTTCGTGTTAAGAAAAATAGAAAGAATAAACTAAAAAAGAAAGAAGGAAAAAATTATGTTAAGAAAATTCAGAGTTAACATCAACGGTAAAGAGTATATGGTAGAAATGGAAGAGTTGACCGCAGGGGCATCCCAACTTCAAAATCAAGTTGTGGAAACAACACATCCTGTTCCTCAAGCCGCACCTGTAGCACCTCCAACACCAGCAGCGCCAACAACACCCGTTCAACCAGTAAGTGGTGAAGGTGAGGAAATCACTTCTCCAATGCCGGGAAACATTCTGGATATCAAGGTTAAGGTAGGCGACGTTGTGGAAGAGAACCAGGTTGTGGCAGTTTTGGAAGCAATGAAAATGGAAAATGAAATTGTGGCTCCTCGCGCAGGAACGATTACGGCAGTTTCTGCAACCAAAGGTGCACCAATCGACGTTGGTGAACCCATCGTTTTCATTAATTAATTTGTAAAGATAGAACGGAGGAACACATAAGTGGATACAATTGTACAAGGCATTTTATCAGTGACACCCGGCCAACTAACCATGATGGTCATCGGAATGGTGTTGATGTATTTAGGAATCAAAAAGGAATATGAACCAACATTGCTTGTCCCAATGGGACTGGGAGCCATTTTGGTAAACTTCCCGAATTCAGGTTTGGTAACGCAAGCAGGCAGCGACATGAAAGGCGTCTTGAATATCCTGTTTGAAGCAGGAATTGAAACGGAATTATTTCCCTTATTGATTTTCATCGGTATCGGCGCAATGATTGACTTTGGTCCATTGTTGCAAAATCCATTCATGTTCTTGTTTGGTGCGGCAGCGCAATTTGGTATCTTCTTTACGATTATTGTAGCTGTGATGTTTGGCTTCAACTTGGAGCAAGCCGCATCTATCGGCATCATCGGTGCAGCCGATGGCCCAACGTCCATTTTCGTGGCGAATGCCTTGGCACCTGATTTGTTGGGACCAATCACGGTCGCGGCCTACTCCTATATGGCATTGGTTCCTATTATCCAACCGATTGCCATTAAATTGGTAACGACAGAAAAAGAACGTAAAATCCGTATGCCTTATAAAGCATCGCAAGTCTCACGCATCACCTTGATTTTCTTCCCGGTCATTGTGACCATCGTTTCCGGTTTCATCGCTCCGGCTTCCTTGCCTTTGGTAGGTTTCCTGATGTTCGGTAACTTGTTGCGTGAATGTGGGGTCTTGAACCGTTTGAGCCAAACGGCTCAAAATGAGCTGGTAAACTTGGTTTCAATTTTGCTTGGATTGACCATCGCCGTGAAAATGACGGCAGATCAATTCTTGAATCTTCAAACGTTGATGATTATTGCCTTCGGATTGTTGGCATTCGTCATGGACACTATCGGTGGTGTGTTGTTCGCTAAACTGTTGAACGTATTCCGCAAGGAAAAAATCAACCCAATGATTGGCGCAGCCGGTATCTCTGCCTTCCCAATGTCGGCACGTGTGGTACAAAAAATGGCTACTGAGGCAGATCCACAAAACTTCCTGTTGAATTTTTCAATTGGCGCCAACGTTTCAGGGCAAATCGCTTCTGTAATCGCCGGTGGATTGATTTTGGCTTACTTCGGCGGCTAATAGCCGTTTCTTGAAAGGAGAAATTGAAATGAATATTGATATGGATAATTTACGTGGAGCATTTGAGATTTTACTTTTTGGCTGGCCAGGCGTGTTCTTGGTGCTCTTCATCTTGTATGTAGTAAGCATGGGGTTGCTGAAGGCTTTCCCTGCAAAAAAATAATAATAAAGGAGCATTTCGATGGAGCAATCTTATAACGTCAAACGTTTGTGGATTAATAAAAATAAACAAGCGCTAAAAGATTGGCATTGGTTATTGGACCAAGCACATATACGCCCAGAGGAAGCAGTCGATTATACAGTGGCAATATATGATGGTGATGGAATCATCGCAACCGGTTCGCTCCATCAAAATGTCCTGAAGTGTATTGCGGTATGCAAAAGTTATACGGGAGGCGGGGTAATCAACACCCTCATCTCCCATTTAATGAATGAAGTATTTGAAAAAGGATATTCCCAGTGCTACGTCTATACAAAACCAGAATCGGTTCAGTCTTTCTTATACATGGGGTTCAAAGAAATTGCACGAGTTGAGAATCACCTTGTATTTCTCGAAAAAGCGACAAAAGGCTTCGATAATTTCTTGGAAGAACTGAAAACCAGAAAAATACCTGGGGAAAACATTGCCGGTATTGTAATGAATGCGAATCCTTTTACACTCGGACACCAATACTTGATTGAAAAAGCAAGTAAGGAAAATGATGTGGTCCACGTTTTTGTTTTATCAGAGGATCTTTCTGTTTTTCCGCAAAAAGTCCGTAAAGAACTCGTTGAAAAAGGAACAGCTCATTTAAGTAATGTGCTGGTGCATGACACGGGCGATTACATGGTTTCCGCCAAAACATTTCCTTCATATTTTTTAAGGGAGGAAACGGATGTGACAGAAATACAAGCGCGTTTGGATGCCTTGATATTCTGTGAAAAGATTGCACCTGCCCTCAATATTAATCGTCGTTACGTAGGAATGGAACCATTATCGTTTGCCACGAACATTTACAATGAGGCATTGAAAAAAGTATTCGGCAAAAAATTAGAATTGATTATCCTGGAACGCAAACAAGTTGGCGCGGATGTAATCAGTGCATCCCGGGTCCGACAATTATTAAAAGAAAATAAAGTAGCGGAAACAAGGCCATTGTTGCCCGATTCGACTTATGAATTTTTAAATACAGCAGCAGGGGCAATGATTATCCATAACATTCAAAACAAGGAGTGAAAAAATTGATTATTGAGAAACAAGCAATAGCAGGCACCTTGGAGTCTTCCGATGTTCAAATCTTGATTGATAGAAATGACGGGAAAGGTATCGAGATTGATTTAAAGAGTAGCGTACAGAAACAATTTGGTAAAAAAATTCGAGAAGTTCTCGAAACGACATTGAAAAATCTTGAGGTAGAAGATGCAAAACTGGTTGTTGTCGATCAAGGTGCTTTGGATTGTACGATAATCGCCAGAACCATGGCAGCTGTGCACCGTTCTGCCGGTATTACATCTGATTATAATTGGGGGGCAATTGAAGAATGGAACGTTTAAGAAGAACGATGATGTTCGTGCCTGCAAGTAATGCAGGGATGCTTCGTGACGCATATATTTATGGTGCAGACTCCGTTATGTTCGATTTGGAAGATTCTGTATCCTTGAAAGAAAAAGATACTTCCCGATTTCTCGTTTATCAGGCAGTAAAAACGATAGACTACGGGAATACTGAAACGGTTGTACGTATTAATGGCTTGGATGCAGGTGGCAAGGATGATGTTCATGCCATGGTAAGGGCAGGAATCGATGTCATTCGTCTACCAAAAACGGAAACCGCTCAAGATGTTCTTGATACAGAAGCAGTCATTGAAGAAGCTGAAAGACAATGTGGTCGGGCAGTGGGATCAACCAAGATGATGGCTGCTATCGAAGGGCCAATTGGTGTATTAAATGCACTATCCATTGCGCAAGCGAGTGATCGTTTAATCGGAATTGCAATAGGCGCCGAAGATTACGTTACGGCAATGAAAACGAGAAGATATCCAGAACGAAACAGTGAAGAATTATTTTTTGCGCGTTCAATGATTGTTCATGCGGCACGGGCAGTGGGGATAGCAGCATTGGATACAGTGTTTTCCGATGTTGATGATTTGGATACCTTACGTAAAGAAGTGGAATTTGTTAAACAACTAGGTTTCGATGGCAAGTCTGTTATCAACCCGCGTCAAATTCCTGTAGTCAATGACGTTTACACTCCAAGCGAAAAAGAAATTGCCAATGCTATCGATGTCGTAAATGCAATCGAAGAAGCAGAAGCAAGAGGTTCAGGAGTCATTGCATTGAACGGGAAAATGATTGATAAACCTATCGTAGAGCGTGCTGAGCGGACCTTGATGTTGGCTGAAGCTGCTGGTGTTTACAAGAAGGGAGAATAAGAGATAATGCCATTAAATAAATTAGGAAAAGAAATCCCTGTAGATATCAGTGAAAAATATGGAGATTTCGAAGGACAATTCGCAAGAAGACAAAATTATAAACGTGCTGCTGGTACTGTAACAGCTATTCAACCTGGCGATGACAAGCTTGTTGATTCCATCAAAGAAGCTATTATAAAATCTGGACTTAAAGATGGGATGACTATTTCCTTTCACCACCATTTCCGTGAAGGCGATTATGTCTTAAATATGGTCATGGCTGAGATTGCTGCGTTAGGGATCAAGGGCTTAACACTAGCATCTTCTTCTCTTGCAAACGTTCATGAACCATTAATAGAACATATTAAAAATGGAGTTGTCACAAACATCACCTCAAGTGGTTTACGCGATAAGTTAGGTGCGGCGATATCCAATGGGTTAATGGATAACCCAGTCGTTATCCGTTCTCATGGTGGACGTGCAAGAGCTATTGAAATGGGAGACATTCATATTGACGTAGCGTTCCTTGGCGCACCAAGTTCAGACGCCTATGGAAACGCGAACGGATCGCATGGTAATGCAACTTGTGGCTCATTGGGATATGCTAAAATTGATGCTGAATATGCTGATAAAGTGGTAATCATTACCGATACGCTGGTAGCCTATCCGAATACACCTATTAGTATTCCGCAAAATCATGTCGATTATGTCGTTAAAGTGGATGCAATTGGCGATCCAAATGGTATTGCCAAGGGAGCTACACGATTAACAACAAACCCGCGCGAATTACTGATTGCACAAAATGCAAATAAAGTTATTACGAAATCACCTTACTATAAAGAAGGGTTTTCTTTCCAAACGGGGACAGGTGGATCTACACTAGCAGTAGCGCGTTACTTACGAGAAAGCATGATTAAAGATGATATAAAGGCAAGTTTTGGTCTAGGTGGTTTAACAAAACAAATGTCTGACATGCTTGAAGAGGGCTTGGTTGAAAAAGTAATCGACGTGCAATCCTTTGACCGCGGTGCCGCATCTTCTTTGAAAAATAACGAAAATCACTATGAAATTAGCGCATCTTTCTATGCAAACCCAGGGAACAAAGGGGCAGCGGTTAACCAATTAGATGTAGTCATTCTTTCAGCACTAGAAGTGGATACAGACTTCAACGTAAACGTTATGACTGGTTCAGACGGACTCATCCGTGGCGCTTCAGGAGGTCACTGTGATACAGCTGCTGCAAGTAAACTGAGTATCATTTGTACACCGCTTATTCGTGGAAGAATTCCATGTATCGTTGATAATGTAAATACAGTAATCACACCTGGAGAAAGCATTGATGTCGTTGTAACGGATATCGGGATTGCCATTAATCCACGTAGAAATGATTTAGTTGAAGCATTTAATGGAATAGATGTTCCAGTCTACACAATTGAGGAATTAAAAGAAAAAGCTTATGGAACAGTAGGTACTCCAGACGCAATCGAATACGGTGAAAAAGTCGTAGCTGTCATCGAATACCGTGACGGTTCAGTAATCGATGTTGTTCGTGAAGTAAAAGATTAAGAAGGTTTATGATGGGAAATTCATTATTTTTTTCAAATGGTCAACAACCAAGTTTACAACAAGTATTGGCTGCTAGGGAACAAAGAGCTAAGCTTGAAGAAAAACTTTGCATCAAGTTTCCCGATAGTGTGTTAGTCGCTTTAAAGTGTAATATTCCAGGCCCCATAAAAAATAATGCAGCAATCAGGCGTTTATTTGAAATAGGTGTTGAGGAATTACAAAATCGTATTCAAAAACAAGGATGGACGCAATCATTCGAAAAAACGATCATGCTTCCAACTGGACCTGAATATTTTGTGGTGTTAGAAGCATTGCCGATGCTTGTTAAGCAGGAAACGATTGATTTGGAGACTGAGTCTTCAATAGGACGTCTCTGGGATATGGATGTCCTTCATTATTGCAATGGAAATATCCATACGATTAACCGGGCACAAGCCGGTTTTTCGCAAAGACAATGTTTTGTTTGTTCCAAACCAGCTAAAGAGTGCGGTCGTAATCGCACCCATACGATAGAAGAAATGGTAATGAAAATTGAAGAATTAATGATAAAAGATGGGAGAGTGGGCCAATCGTGAATAAACAAGTGAAATTTATGGATACGATTCTCCGTGATGCACACCAAAGTTTAATCGCTACGCGTATGTCGACGGAACAAATGGTGCCAATTCTGGAAACCCTGGATCAAGCAGGGTACCATGCTTTGGAAGTGTGGGGAGGCGCGACATTTGATAGCGCCTTGCGTTATCTGGATGAAGATCCTTGGGAAAGGTTACGCATCATTCGTAAACATGTAAAAAATACAAAATTACAAATGCTGTTACGGGGTCAAAACCTTTTAGGTTACAAGCACTATCCGGACGATGTAGTTGAGAGCTTCATTCAAAAAGCAATTGAAAACGGGATCGATATTGTCCGCGTCTTCGATGCCTTGAATGACACCCGAAACTTAGAAACGTCAATGAAAGCCATCAAGAAGAATGGCGGTCATGCCCAGGCTTGTATTTGTTACACAATCAGCGATGTCCATACCGATGAGTATTATATCGGTCTTGTTAAAGAAATGGTTGCATTGGGTGCTGATTCCATTGCCATTAAAGATATGGCGGGGATTTTAACGCCGGCTAACGCCTATTCATTGGTAAAGGCAATCAAATCAGTCACAGCGTTACCGATTCAAGTGCATACGCATACAACGAGTGGCATCGCCGAAATGACTTACCTCAAGGCAGTGGAAGCCGGTGCAGACATCATTGATACGGCAATTTCACCATTTTCAGGCGGAACGAGCCAACCCGCAACTGAATCGGTTGCCATTGCATTGGAAGAACTTGGCTACGATTGTGGGCTTGATCAAGAAAAATTGAAAGAAATTGCGGATTATTTCCGGCCGATCAAGGAAGAGTTTCGTAGGGATGGCATCCTGAACCCCAAAGTTATGGATGTTGAACCCAATACATTGCTTTATCAAGTACCCGGTGGGATGTTGTCCAATTTACTGTCTCAATTAAAAGATGCCAAACAAGAGGACAAATATGAAAAAGTGCTGCGGGAGGTGCCGGTGGTGCGTGCTGAATTAGGTTATCCGCCATTGGTAACACCGTTATCCCAAATGGTCGGAACCCAAGCGGTCATGAATGTTTTGAGCGGCGAGCGCTATAAGATGATTCCCAAGGAAATCAAAGACTATGTAAAAGGACTTTATGGCCAACCCCCAGCTCCAATTTCAGAAGAAATGACTGAAAAAATCATTGGGAATGAGGAAGTTCTGACGGTTCGTCCGGCAGACTTGCTGGAACCTAAAATGGCTGATTTCGCAGCTGAATTGGGAGATTTAGGGGAGTCAACCGAGGACGTCTTGATGTACGCATTGTTCCCTTCGTTAGCTTTGCCTTTCTTGAAAAAACGCAAAGATCCATTTTATGATGTTCCTATCCAGGAAGTAACGATTACATATTAATGATAATCAAAGACTAATTGCGATTTTTGCAATTAGTCTTTTTTGGTATTTTTACGAATTAAAACAAAAACATTAAAATTTTCTCATTTTTGTGCTATTATAGTTCATAATCAAATAAGCAAATGGAATAGAGGGACTAAACAGTGAAAAAATATAATGTAGCAATTGTTGGAGCAACGGGTGCTGTTGGTGAAAAATTAATCCAGTTATTGGAAGATTCAAGTATTGCAATCAATGAGTTGCACTTGTTGGCTTCTGCACGTTCAGCAGGAAGAAAACTAATTTTTAATGGCCAAGAAGTAACCGTTGAGGAAACAACTGAATCCGCCTTTAAAGGTATTGATATTGCCTTTTTTAGCGCAGGCGGTTCTATCACCCAAAAATTTCATCAAGCAGCTCGCGATAGCGGTGCAATTGTGATTGATAATACGAGTGCGTTCAGAATGGATCCGAATACACCATTGGTTGTTCCGGAAGTAAATCCTGAAGCTCTGCGAGATCATACCTACCTGATTGCAAATCCGAACTGCTCTACCATCCAAATGGTGGCGGCGTTAAAGCCGATTGAAGCAGCCTTTGGGCTAGATCGCGTCATTGTTTCCACTTACCAGGCAGTCAGCGGAGCAGGTTTACATGCTTTGGAAGAATTAGAAGAGCAGACAAAAGCTGTATTGGCTGGGGAAGAACCTAAAGCAAATATCCTGCCATCTGGTGGAGACAAAAAACACTATCCGATTGCATTCAATGCAATTCCACAAATCGATCTTTTCTCTGAAGATGGTTATACTTTTGAAGAGTGGAAAATGATGAACGAAACGAAAAAAATCATGGGGCTGCCAAATTTGAAAATTGCAGCAACTTGTGTACGTATTCCTGTTATGAGTGGACATTCTGAATCTGTTTATATTGAAGTTGAAAAAGATGGGGTTACGGCAGATGAGATTCGGGAAGTATTGAAGGATGCTCCAGGAATTGTCCTTCAAGATGACCCCTCTACACAAACTTATCCGATGGTAATAACTGCGGTAGATAAGAAAGATACTTATGTAGGAAGAATTAGAAGAGATGTGGACAATCCCAAAGGTTTCCATTTGTGGATTGTTTCTGACAACCTTATTAAAGGGGCAGCATGGAATTCCATCCAAATTGCCGAAAAAATGATCGAAATGGCACTTGTATAAACTTCTTTTACTGTGCTTATTGTGACAAATTGGTAGTGGATAGGTTATAATGGATGAAAAGGGAGTATCGCTGACGAAACTATTGGAAAGTTCGTTCATTATTACCATCTATTTCGTGACTGAGAAGTGAAACCTTTTTAATGCGAATGTAAACTGCGGATGTTCTTATGTAATTCATTTGAACATCTCAGGAAGCAGGTTGCATTAAAGAGGTTATTTTTCTGAAAAAAGGTGATTGTGTTTTATAAGTTCTAAAGTCCTTCAGCGAAAAGATGACCAATAACTAATTAAGTTTAAAGAAGAGGTGTTTTATGAGTAAAATAAATATTATTCCGTTAGGTGGCGTACGCGAAAACGGAAAAAACATGTATGTAGTTGAAGTAGACGAATTAATTTTTGTGTTGGATTGTGGTTTGTTATATCCTGAAAATGAATTGCTGGGTATCGATATTGTTATTCCAGATTTCACATACTTAGAAGAAAATAAAAATCGTATCGCAGGTGTTTTCTTGACACACGGCCATGAAGATGCGGTAGGAGCATTACCATATTTCCTGGAAAATATTGACGTTCCTGTATTTGGTACAGAGTTAACCGTTGAATTGGCAAAGCTCTCGGTTAAAGAAACCGGCTTATCACCAAAATTTGATGGCTTCCATGTAGTCAATGAAAAAACAGCGATTGAATTTGAGAATGTTGTAGTCAAATTCTTCCGGACAACTCACTCAATTCCGGATTCAGTAGGTATCTGTATTCAAACCAAGGAAGGTAGTATTGTTTATACCGGTGATTTCAAGTTTGATCACAGTGCACCGGAAATGTACCGAACTGATTTCAGTAAAATCACAGCTATTGGCTCAGAAGGTGTCTTAGCCCTACTTAGTGATTCCAGTGATGCGGAATCTCCAGTGGAAAATGTAAGTGATTTACGTGTAACCGAAGAAATGGTTGATACCTTCAACAATGCTGATGGGCGGGTTATCGTTGCTTGTATTGCCAGCAATATCATGCGCCTGCAACAAGTATTTGACGCAGCTTTTCAAACAAAGCGTAAAATATTCATGACGGGGTCTAAATTAGTTGAAGTTGTGGATGCTGCCATAAAATTAGGCAAGTTAGTATTACCATCCCGTGATGTTCTAGTAACGCAAGAAAATCTAGATAGCATCAGCCCGGATGAAATTATTATTCTGGAAACTGGTCAAGCAGGCGATCCTATGGAAGCATTGCAACGCATGGCTAATAACAAACACCAACAAACGAACATTATTGAAGGTGACCTTGTTTACATTACAACGACTCCCTCTACATCAATGGAAAAAACCGTTGCTAAAACGAAAAACCTACTTTATCGTGCTGGGGCAACTGTTAAAGAAATCTCTGAAGCATTTAAAGTGTCAGGCCATGCAACACCAAATGATCTGAAACTGATGATTAATTTACTACAACCAAAATACTTTGTTCCCGTGCAAGGCGAATACCGTCTTCAAGCCGCTCACGCACAGTTAGCGAATGAAGTAGGCATTCCTTTCAAAAATATCTTCATTCCTAGTAAAGGGGATGTCATTGAATATAAAGATGGCCGTATGCGGATGGCAGGTCAAGTCCCGGCTGGAAACGTCTTAATTGACGGTATCGGCGTAGGGGATATCGGAAATATTGTTTTGCGTGACCGTAAGTTGCTGGCTGATAATGGTATTTTTATTGCTGTCATCACCATTTCGCGTCGACAAGGTAAAATTTTATCAGGTCCAGAAATTATTTCTCGTGGTTTTGTTTATATGAAAGCCAGTGAAGACCTAATCAAGAACAGTACCGAGATTGCTCGTAAGGTAGTCGAAGATAACCTAAAGAATAAAGATTTTGAGTGGGCGACACTGAAGCAGGAGATCAGGGATTCTCTCAGCCGTTATTTATTTGAAGAAACGAAACGACGTCCCGTTATCTTGCCTATTATTATGGAAGCTTCCAGTTATTCAAAGAAATAAAAGGAGAGTAGATAGATGGGTTCAACAAGTTTAAAAGGTTGGATTGAGGCTATGGTGACAGTCGTTGTTACGGTTTTATTGTCACTGGTATCATTACAACTTAGTGGTTATTTGATTGTTTTAGCTGTTTTGCCGTTGGTGTTTTTCGCTCTTCGACGCGGATTGATTCAAGGTCTTCTGGCCAGTATTCTGGTCGGAATTACCATCTTGGTAATGAATTTAGGCGAAGCAGATGTGATGTCCGGATTGGTTACTTATTTCGGTCCTTACGGATTTATTGGTCTTAGCGGCTTGTTTGCTAGAAATACGCAACGAACCCTTAATAATAAAAGGTTTCCCAATGCTGCTTTGAATATTGTGACTGCTTCAATATTTGGTAGTTTCTTATTCTTCATTTGGCTGTTAGTCGAGTCAGGGGAATTAACGAGTGAGTTGATTGGATGGTCCATTACGGCTGCTATTGTGTCAATAATTTTGGTGATTGTCGCGAAAGTCGCGCCAAAAGCTTTTATACCCAAAGACACACCATTTTTAAGTCGAAAAGAAAAATCACGATTACTAAATGATTAAAATAAAGGGGATGGGATTTTAATTCCCTCTCCTTTTTTGTTATGAGTCAACAATCTGAAGCTGGAGTGAAATGGATGAACTTATGGGGACAAATCATACTCGCAATTATCTTCTTGAATACAGTTGGGGCAATCTATACCGTGTTTCATGAAAAAAGGGATGTTACAGCAACTTGGGCTTGGCTTTTAACACTAACGATGCTTCCTGTTATAGGTTTTATCCTATATTTTTTTATTGGAAAGAAAATGTCATCGGATCAAATCTATGACTTGAAGACACAAAAAAGTCTGGGAATGTCTGAATTGGCAGCATTTCAAAAAGAAATGCTTGAAGAAGAAGAATTCGAAAAGGCAGATGCAGATGAGGAATATCGCATTAACACGGCTATTTTGCTGTTAGAAACGAATGAATCGATATTGACACGTGGGAATAAGGTTGAAATCATAACCGATGGAGAAGAGAAATTTAATCGCTTTATTGAAGATATCAAAAGTGCCAAAGAGCATATCCATCTCCTCTATTACACTTTTCGGTCGGATGCTTTAGGTCAACGCATCATGGATGCCCTTGAAGAACGTGCGGAGGCAGGTGTGGAAGTTTTGGTTATATACGACGCATTGGGTTGCCGCGGCAATGACCGTGATTTTTTTGACCGTTTGGAAAGTTTAGGCGGAAAATCCGAGGTTTTCTTCGGTTCGAAAATTCCTTTTGTTAACTTACGAATGAACTACCGAAATCACCGAAAAATTTTGGTGGTGGATGGTAAAGTAGCCTATATGGGTGGATTTAATATCGGGGATGAATATTTAGGTTTAGGACCTTTAGGGAACTGGCGTGATACGCATTTGCGAATTCAAGGTAATGCTGTATTGACACTTCAGAGTCGTTTTTTTATGGACTGGAATGCTGTTGTACTTGAAGAAGAGCGTGTGAAATATGAGGATCGCTACTTCCCGATTTCATCAAAAGTGGGAAATACCACCATGCAAATTGCAGCCAGTGGTCCAGAGAATGATGTTCAAGCTATCAAAATGGGTTTCATCAAAATGATTAGTCAGGCTAAAAAATCAATTTACATCCAAACGCCATACTTTATACCGGATATGAGTGTTTATGAAATTATTAAAATGGCTGTAATGTCAGGTGTGGAAGTTAATATCATGATTCCCAGTAAGCCGGATCATCCGTTTGTTTACCGAGCGACTGAATATTTTGCCAAAGATATGTTGGCGTTCGGTGCGAATGTCTATATTTACCAAGATGGTTTTTTCCATTCAAAAGTAATGGTTATTGATAATGAGGTTTCGACTGTTGGATCAGCAAATATGGATGTTCGCAGTTTCCGTTTGAATTTTGAAATAAATTCTTTCATTTATGATCCTGATATTGCCCAAGAATTAATGACTCTTTTTAATAAAGACATCGAAAAAAGCTTAAAAGTAGACGGAGACTATTTTGAAAACCAATCGAAATGGCGGAAATTCAAACAGCAATTCTCTCGATTGTTATCACCGATTTTATAATAGAAGAAGACCTACCTGGTTAAAAGGTACGTCCTCAATTTGGATTTATTCGGCAATCTGGATTGCTAAAATTTGATCAATGTTGAAAAAATGGAGAAACTTCCGATTAAAGGATTCAAAAGTTACTTGTTTGTTTTGATTCACACCAGAACGGAACATCCCTTTCATGGTCGAACGCGTGTATGCATTTTTACCCAGTTTATGTTCAACCGTAATAAGGACAGTTTGTTTTCTTTCGGCTGCTTGGTTGGCAAAACGGATTACTTGGTACAAAGGCATCACAGCCTCAGTTAATACTGGATCGGCATGTGTCGTTTCGTTATTTTTGTTATGTAAAATATTACCAGATTTAAGTAGCGTAGGACGAGAATGCTCATTGTAGTAGTTTTCCATAGCGTTTCCTCCGAACGTTTGTTTGTATGTTATTATTATAGAACATCTGTTCGGAAAAGCAAGGAAAAAATCTTTTTTCGGGAAAATTCTCATTATCTTCCTATTATAAGTTGGTGCTATATTAGGAATAAGCCGTTGAAATCGATTTGATACCTCATAATATAAACGTTATAATAATATCATGATTACAAAATTATTAAAAAATGGAGGTGGTATAGATGAATATGATAGCGGAAGTTAAAAAAATTGAACAAGAAGCGCGAGACTTGGAGAAGTATTATAAAGAAAAATTGGATGAAATGGAAAAGCATACCGGCTCCAGAATTGTTGAGATGAAAGATATTATCGAAAAAGATCTTAATGCTTACCAAAGCGAACAAGATGAATTGAAACGACAAAAACTTGAAATGATGAAGGATGAGCTAAAGCTAGAAGAAACGAAAGAAAAAGCAGCGCTGTCGTCTTTATACGACAAAAAACATTCTAAACTTGTCGATATTGTAATTGAAGAGGTGATAAAACAGTATGGCAATAGCTAAAATGAGTAAACTGAAACTCATTTCCTTTCAAGACCACAAGGAAGCAATCCTAAAAGAGTTACAGAGTTTGCAGAGTGTGGAATTGATTGACATGTCAGCCGAATATGCTGAAGTGCAAGCGATGAGTTCAGGACGTAGAGAACAACTAGAAATCCAAAGTAAGACCTTGGAAGATAAGTACAATCAATACCGTGATCAGCTCAATTTTTTGGTTCAATATTTGCCTCAACCTAAGTTGTTGCAAAAATTAAGAACACCAAAACAAGCACTATCTCTTCAGGAGTTGGAAGAAGGCGTGGCAGCCATTAACCAACATGAAGTTTTGGAAAAAATCGAAGGAAGTCGCAAATTATTAAGGGAAAATGAACAGGCACTAGGTAATCTTCTGGAAGAAGAAGCATTTTTATCTAAATGGGAAAAACTTAATTATGTACCTTTTGAATCACATAACTTAAAACATCTGACTATGCTTACTGGTACAGTTCCCCAATCAGACTCCGACTCATTCATCCGAACCATCCGAGATAGTGGGCTCTTTTATATTGAAGAGATTTTTCAAACGCGAGATGAATACGGAATTTCAATTGTATATGATCGCACTGATGAAAATGAAGCGAGAAAAAATCTAGATGAAAATCATTTTTCCCCGCTCGATTATCCTTTCTCGCAAATACCCGAACTAGAACTAAAAAGGGTTGCTGGGGATAGGGAAAAACTGCTTCAAGAAAATAAAGCAGTTAAAGAGCAGTTGAAAACAATGCGTAATGAAGAACAGGCATTGCAACTCATGATCGAAGATGCCTATGCTGAATTACAGCGTGTCCGAGGACAACAACTTATTGTTGATGAACGTCATTTATTTGTTCTTGAAGGATGGTTGGAAGAGAGCAAATTGGCAGATATGCGTGATATTCTTGAACAAAGGCTCGAATCAGCGGATTATGCAATAATAGTCGATGATGTCCAGGAAGAAGAAATCAGCAGAGTTCCGATTGTACTGAAAAATAGTAAATTTGTTGCTCCTTTCGAAAATATCACCGCCATGTACAGCTTGCCGAAATATAACGAGATGGATCCTACGCCATTCTTGATGCCGTTCTATTTATTATTCTTTGGGATGATGATGGCAGATGCCGGCTATGGGCTGCTCATGTTCTTGGCTACAGGCGCCGCGCTTAAATTCTTCCATATGAATAAAGCGATGAACAAAAACATTCTCTTTTTCCACCTACTCTCCTATCCAACCATCATTTGGGGATTGATTTATGGTTCGTTTTTCGGACTGGAACTACCTTTCATGTTGCTCTCGACGATGGATGACGTCAATACGATTCTTTTATTATCGGTCGTTTTTGGGGTTGTGCAAATCTTGTTGGGGCTTGGTCTTAAGGCTTATTTGCTCTTTAGAGATAAAGATGTGTTAGGTGCCATTTCCGATGGTGTGGGTTGGATTGTTATTTTCGTCGGGTTGATTGTCTTGATTATCGCAAGTATGGTATTCCCAAATGCTTTCTTGGCTACAATCGGTCAAGGTATTGCGATTGCAGGAGTCATTGCCATTCTATTGGCGACAACGCTAGCATCCAAAAATAAAGGGCTTGGATTTGGGCTCGGTTTATACAACTTGTACGGTATCACAGGTTATGTAGGGGATATCGTCAGTTATACACGTCTCATGGCGTTGGGAGTGTCTGGTAGTAGTATCGCGCTCGCTTTCAACATGATCATAGACTTCTTGCCGACTCCGGCACGCTTCACGGTAGGGATTTTGCTGTTTATCGTTCTGCACTTGATTAATATCGGGTTATCACTGTTGAGTGCCTATGTTCACGGTGCCCGGTTGATATTCGTTGAGTTTTTTGGGAAATTTTACGAAGGTGGCGGAAAAGCACTAGATCCTTTAAGAACTTCAGAAGAATATATTGAATTAAAAAATAATTACAACGGATAAATTGGAGGAATATTTTTATGGAAAACATGACTTGGTTACAATTCTTTATGGAAAACAACGGTGGGTTCATTTTTGCCGCTATGGGTGTGGCAATTGCAGTTATTTTGGCTGGTACAGGTTCCGCAAGAGGTGTGGGGATGACCGGGGAAGCAGCTGCTGCCTTGATTAAAGAACAACCTGAAAAATTTGGTAAGTCTTTGATTTTGCAACTATTACCTGGTACTCAAGGTTTGTACGGCTTCGTTATTGGCTTCTTGATTTACTTGAATATGACACCGGATATGGCATTGCAAGATGGCATGTACATGTTCATGGCGGCATTGCCAATTGCTTTTACAGGTTTGACATCAGGTATTGCTCAAGGTCGTGTAGCGACAGCAGGTCTGCAAATCTTGGCTAAACGCGAAGAACATAATACTAAAGGTATTATCTATTCTGCGATGGTTGAAACTTACGCGATTTTAGGATTTGTTATTTCCTTCCTATTAGTTCTAAACGGATAAAAACGAACGAAGGGATGGTTGATTACCAATGAAAGAATTAGAAACATTAGCAAATCAAATACTTGATCGTACGAAAGCAGAAGGCCAACAAAAAATAGCGGCCAAAGAAAAAGAACTCAATGAAAAATTGGAAGAAAATCGTCTCCGTTTTGTTGATTATCAGAAAAATCAAAAAGCCTCAATCCTTTCGAGAAGTCATGCGGAGTATGAACGCCAGTCTCAATCATTGCGCAATGAGAAACGTAATGTGTTACTGGGAGAAAAACAAGCAATCATGACCAAAATTTATGCTGGCGCAGTTGAGAGAATGACCGAATGGGATACTCTCACTTTCCAGAATTTTGCTAGTAACGTGTTGAAGCAATTTGAAGGACAAGCTATTAAAGTAACTGCTGGTGAAAAATCAGTTGCACACTTTACAGATGCGTTCTTGAAAAAATATCCGACCGTTACTTATTCCCAAGAAACAGTTCCAGCAAAAGCAGGGTTCATCGTGGAAGTCGGTGGCATTGATTACAATTATTTCTTTGACCAAATGGTGACGGAAATCAAAAAAGATTTTACACCCAAACTGGCCTCCCTTGCATTTCAAACAAATGAATAAGGGGTGAAGCAAGTATGAGAGATACTGACTACAAAGGTATCAATACCATGATTCGTACTTACGAATTGCGGTTACTAAAAAATGAAGATTTCGAACGTTTAATTAAAGCAGATTCATTAAAAGCGGCTCTTGATTTTCTGAAAAGTACGGATTATGACTTTGATATGGAAGAGGTCCTGCATAAAAAGAATTTCAATGACTTTTTGATGGCACATCTGGCACGTGTGTATAGCGAATTGTATGAGATAGTGCCCCAATCTGAACTGATAGATTTGTTCACATTGCGATACAGTTATCACAACTTGAAAGTTCTGTTGAAAGAACGTTTTTTGGAACAAGAACAAAGCGAACTTTTAATCCCAATTGGAATATCCATAGACTCATTACGTAAGTTAGTCGAAACACGTGAAAGTTCTATTGCTCATCCCATCATGGTGGATGCTGTTCGATCTGTATTGGAAGATTATGAAGAAAGTCACCGTATTGAAGCTGTGACAGTATATATGGATACGTATTATTTACGTCATCTCCGCGCAATCAGTGCCGAGGTTGATAATGAGGCGATTACAAAGATCACAGATTTGATCATCGATTTGTATAACTTGAGTACGGTAGTGAGAAGTCAGAAACAGGATAAACCGCGTAGTCATTTATATGCGTTATTATCATCTGCTGGATCAATCGCTAAACAAGATATAATCGATGAATCCATTAATGGTTCAGTGGCTATTATTCGAAAGTTATACAGCGGTAAAAGTTACAGCAACCAATTGGAAAAAGTTATAACTAACAATGATTCTGTAAATACTTTGAAATTAGACAAAATGATGGATGATTTGATTCACGAAGTCGTTTCAAGTGGTTTATATGAACCGTTTGGACCGATGCCACTAATGGGTTACCTTTATGCCAAGGAAACAGAAATAACAAATTTGCGTTTGGTATTAGTGGGTAAAGATAACGATATAAGTGAAGAAATTCTGAGGGAAAGGGTGCGACAAGTTTATGGCTCATAATATTGGAGTTGTTGGCGATAAAGATTCCATCCTCCCGTTCAAAATACTAGGATTTTCGGTATTTGCAACCACAGATCCGACTGAAGCGCGTGAAATTATCGATCGCTTGGCTAAAGAAAAGTACGGCATCATTTATTTAACGGAATCTTTGGCCCAACATATGCCGGATACAATCAGCCGTTATGATGCCACCTTGACGCCGGCCCTTATCCTGATCCCGAATCATAGTGGGTCATTGGGAATTGGTAAAAAGAGAATTCAAGACAATGTTGAAAAAGCAGTCGGACAAAACATTTTATAAGAGCAGGAGGGAACTTATTTGAAAAAAGGTAGAATTATAAAAGTTTCCGGTCCTTTAGTAATGGCAGAAGGCATGGAAGAAGCTAATATTCAAGATATCTGTCAAGTAGGCGATTTAGGTCTAATTGGCGAAATCATTGAAATGCGTAAAGATGTTGCCTCCATTCAAGTTTATGAAGAAACTTCAGGTATTGGACCAGGAGAACCAGTTGTGACGACTGGTGAAGCATTATCGGTGGAATTAGGACCTGGAATTGTATCCCAAATGTTTGATGGGATTCAGCGTCCACTTAACACCTTCATGGAAAAGACAAATAGTGATTACTTGGTTCGTGGTGTCCATGTGGATGCCCTGGATCACAGTAAAAATTGGGATTTTGAAGCAAAAGTGAACATCGGGGACAAAGTTGTTCCTGGTGATATTGTTGGAACGGTTCAAGAGACAAAAGTTATCGAGCATCGCGTTATGGTTCCTCATGGCATAACGGGAACTATCGCTTCAATCGAAAGTGGCTCTTACACATTAGATGATGTCGTATACACAATCGATACTGAGAATGGGACAAAGGAATTTACCTTAGTACAAAAATGGCCTGTTCGTCGAGGTCGTCCTGTCCAAAAGAAACTAAATCCCAATATCCCTTTAACGACTGGGCAGAGGGTTATTGATACCTTTTTCCCAATTACTAAAGGTGGTAGTGCTGCAGTTCCAGGCCCATTCGGTGCTGGGAAAACCGTTGTTCAACATCAAATTGCAAAATATGCTGACGTGGACTTGGTTGTTTATGTAGGTTGTGGTGAACGTGGAAACGAAATGACCGACGTATTGAATGAATTTCCAGAACTAGTCGATCCAAATACTGGTGAATCGTTGATGGAACGGACAATTCTAATTGCCAATACATCCAACATGCCGGTTGCTGCTCGTGAAGCTTCAATCTATACGGGTATCACAATTGCAGAGTATTTCCGTGACATGGGCTACAACGTTGCAATCATGGCTGACTCCACTTCACGTTGGGCAGAAGCATTGCGTGAAATGTCTGGTCGTCTAGAAGAAATGCCAGGGGATGAAGGTTATCCAGCATATCTAGGAAGCCGTATTGCTGAATATTATGAACGTGCAGGTCGAGTTGTCACATTGGGCAGTGAAGGACGTGAAGGTAGCATTTCTGCTATCGGTGCTGTTTCACCTCCTGGTGGAGATACATCCGAACCGGTTACTCAGAATACATTGCGTGTCGTTAAAATTTTCTGGGCCCTGGATGCTTCCTTGGCACAAAAACGTCACTTCCCGTCAATGGACTGGTTAACATCTTATTCCCTTTATAACACGGAAATTGGTGAATATATGGATGCTCATACCCATTCCGATTGGTCAGAAAAAGTACAACATGCGATGAACTTGTTGTTAAAAGAAGCAGAACTTGAAGAAATCGTTAGATTGGTTGGTCTCGATTCTTTGTCAGAAAGAGATCGTTTGACAATGGCTATAGCTGAATCTATCCGTGAAGATTACTTACAACAAAATGCTTTTGATGATGTGGATACTTACACGTCTCAAGAAAAACAATACGTGATGCTGGATCTTATTCTGAGTTTGGAGGAAGAAGCAAAAGCAGCAATGGAGTTGGGTGCCTACTTCAAGGAAATTTACGAAGGCACGGCGGAAATTCGTGACCGGATTGCGCGCAGTAAGTTCATCTCTGAAGATAGAATTGAAGACATTAAACAAATCAAGACTGATTTGAAAGATACAATGCGTGATATCTTGGCTGAGGGAGGAATGACGAAGAATGCTTAAAGAATATAAAACAGTTACAGAAGTCGTCGGTCCTCTAATGGCCGTTGAAGGCATTGAGGGCGTCAAATTCGATGAATTGGTAGAAATTCAAATGCAAGACGGCACAATCCGTACGGGTCAAGTGCTGGAAGTTTCTGAAGATAAAGCCATGGTACAAATCTTCGAGGGACCATCTGGTATCAACATCAAGGACACAAAAGTGCGTTTCCAGGGCAAGCCTTTGTCCCTGAACGTGTCCGAAGATATGGTTGGCCGTGTATTTGATGGGATGGGCCGTGCAATAGACAATGGTCCAGAAATTATTCCCGAAAAATCGTTGGATATCAACGGTCAAGCAATTAATCCCGTTGCCCGTGATTATCCGGATGAATTTATCCAGACTGGCATTTCCGCCATTGACCATTTGAATACACTTGTGCGTGGGCAAAAATTGCCGGTTTTTTCTGGATCAGGATTACCACATAAAGAATTGGCAGCTCAAATTGCGCGTCAAGCCAGTGTTTTGAATAGCGATGAAAAATTTGCGGTTGTATTTGCGGCAATGGGAATTACTTTCGAGGAAGCAGAGTACTTCATGGAAGATTTCCGTAAAACGGGTGCGATTGATCGTTCAGTGATGTTTGTTAACTTGGCTGATGATCCAGCTATTGAAAGAATTGCAACACCGAAAATGGCTCTTACGACAGCTGAATATCTGGCATTTGAGAAGGATATGCATGTATTGGTAATCATGACAGATATGACGAACTACTGTGAGGCGTTGCGTGAAATCTCAGCTGCCCGTCGTGAAGTGCCAGGTCGTCGTGGTTATCCCGGTTACTTGTATACAAACTTATCGACCCTTTATGAACGTGCGGGACGTCTAGTGGGTAAAAAAGGTTCTGTTACCCAAATTCCGATCCTTTCAATGCCAGAAGATGATATCACGCATCCAATCCCTGACTTAACAGGGTATATTACGGAAGGACAAATTATCCTTTCCCGTGATTTGAACGGAGCGGGTATCAAACCACCAATCGACGTTCTTCCGTCCTTGTCACGTTTGAAAGACAAAGGTACAGGGGAAGGCAAAACACGTAAAGATCATGCCCCAACAATGAACCAATTGTTCGCAGCTTATGCTGAAGGAAAACAAGCGAAAGAATTGGCAGTTATTTTGGGAGAGTCTGCACTTTCGAAAACGGATAAATTATATGTTGAATTTACCAACCGTTTCGAGCAAGAGTATATCAATCAAGGTTTCTACAACAATCGAACAATCCAAGAATCATTGGATTTGGGTTGGGAATTGCTATCCATTTTACCTAAGTCTGAATTGAAGCGAATCAAGGCAGACATGATTGAAGAGTTCATGCTGAAAGGAGAGTGATCCTATGGCACGATTAAATGTCAAGCCTACCCGGATGGAATTGGCGTCCTTGAAGGATCGACTCCAACTTTCCACGCGAGGCCATAAACTCTTGAAGGACAAGCAAGATGAATTAATGCGTCGTTTCATTATTCTTATCAAAAAGAACAATCAATTACGTGACGAAGTCGAAGCGGAATTGATTGAATCCATGCAAGAGTTCGTCGTTGCTAAATCGCTCATAAATGAATCGTTCATTGAAGAGTTGTTTGTTGGCTCGGAAACAAATGTGACTTTGGATATCCAGGAGAAAAATGTCATGAGTGTCATTGTTCCTGAAATGCATTTTGATGTTAAAGAAACGGAAGTTTCTAGTGATGTGCAGTACGGCTATCTGAATTCAAGCAGTGAATTGGATGATGCAATTGAGCGGATTGAGACTGTTCTGCCAAAACTACTCGAGTTAAGTGAAATCGAAAAAACCTGTCAATTAATGGCGGATGAAATCGAAAAAACAAGGCGACGGGTTAATGCATTGGAATATCGGATGATTCCGCAATTACAAGAAACCATCCGCTATATTCAGATGAAATTGGAAGAAAACGAACGCTCTGCGATAGTCCGCATGATGAAAGTCAAGGACATGGGAAGATAGAACGCTAGGAAGCGTGTCATTAAAACTATAAATCAGCAAAGTGATTACTCAAATGCGTTTTACGCTTTGAGTAATCACTTTTTGCTTTAACCTGCTTACTCAGAGGGGGATTTAGGTTTGAGTAATCACTTTTGTCACAAAAACGATTACTCAAAAGCAAATATTGAGCTGAGTAATCACACCTATAGCTTAAACCCTCGACAGACTCGCAAAAATGATAAAAAAATGAAAAATAGTCCTGGTTGTTTTCACAAGGGTAACTTTGTGTTACACTGATAAGAAATATTACGTTACCTAAACGGTGATATCGAATGGATCAAAGTATAAAAATGGATGGTGGGTTACTAATGACCGAAAAAGGGTTATTAATTGTTTTGTCGGGACCTTCTGGTGTGGGTAAAGGGACAGTCAGGCAAGCAATTTTTTCAAAAGGCGAACGTGATTTTATGTATTCTATTTCTGCAACCACTCGTAAAAAACGAGAAGGCGAAGTTGATGGAGTTGATTATTTTTTCAAAACACGTGAAGAGTTTGAAAAAATGATCGAGAAGGATGAATTGTTGGAATATACCGAATATGTAGGCAATTATTATGGAACTCCTGTCGACTATGTTCAAAAAACATTAGATTCTGGAAAAGATATTTTTCTTGAAATCGAAGTACAGGGTGCAATGCAAGTCAAGGAAAGAATGCCAGAAGGTATTTATATCTTCTTGACACCACCAGATATGGATGAACTGGAATCTCGGATCGTGAATCGTGGAACAGATGAGTCACCTGTAATCCGCCAACGCATGGAGAAAGCCATTGAAGAAATTGAATTAATGCGGTATTATGACTATGCTGTTGAAAATGATACGGTAGAAAATGCCGTAAACAAAGTACTGGCCATTATTCAGAGTGAACACTTAAAAGTTTCACGTTTATTAGAGTCAAAATTACCTAACCAAGGAGAGTGATTCAGTTATGATGTTATATCCATCTATTGATAAGTTATTGGATAAAGTGAATTCAAAATATACAATGGTCATTCTATCCGCTAAACGTGCACATGAATTGCATAACGATGGTGAGCCATTGTTGGATGAATACAAATCTTACAAAAATGTGGGCCGCGCATTGGAAGAAATTGTTGCTGGTGAATTAACTGCCACAGACGATAAATAGTATTGCCAATAAACAGAACTGCTGCATTTGCTCGTCAAATTCAGCAGTTTTTTAATTTTGTCTAAAATAGACAAGACATTGGATACGTTATCGAGTAAAATTAAAAATGGAAGCCTAATTTTGAAGGAGGAGTAAACATGAAGCAAATTGCTAAAGTCGTAGTGGATGTTCCGGTGATGCAAACGAATCAACCATACGATTATGCGATTCCTCCCCAACTGAAGGATCGATTACAAAAAGGAATGCGAGTTGAGGTCCCATTTGGGCCCCGGCAAATACAAGGTTTTATCGTCGACATTGTGGACGAAGCCGATTTTGAAGGGGAACTGAAAGAAATTGTAGGGCCTTTGGATTTAGAACCTGTCTTAACCGAGGAATTATTGCAGCTTGGTGAAGATATGGCAGATCAAATCTATGCATTCCGGATACATTGTTACCAAACCATGTTACCACCTGTACTAAAAGCTAAATACGAAAAAGAATTCTATTTAACAAACGGGGAGCAGGGTAAAGGAATTTATGAAGTTTTTCAGGGTGAAACAGTCATCAGTTGGGAAAGGGCTTTGGAAATGGCAGCTTTACCGCTTCTTCTGGAGTGGAAAAAGAAGGGACTCGTTGACATCCGTTACTTAGTTAAAAATAAGGCTAAAGTAAAAAAAGTGACCGTTTATCAAAGAAACCTTGAAGATTTGCGAATCAAAGAAGAAATGGAACAACTCTCCAAACAAGCAAAAAGCCAACGTTCGTTGCTGGAAATCCTTGCTGAAATTGAACCAGGTGCTATGTTAACCAAAGAGCAATTTCGTGAACAATTTGATATCACTCCTCGAACGCTCCAAATTGGCGTTGAAAAAGGATGGCTCAACTCCCAGGAAAAAGAAGTTTACCGTGATCCCTTAAAAAAACATCATTTTGAAAAGACTGACGCGAAAATATTGAATGAAGGGCAACTGGAAGCTTATGAGGCTGTTAAAGTTACCATTGATGCTAATCAACATGACGTGTTCCTGTTGAAAGGTGTAACCGGAAGCGGTAAGACTGAGGTTTATCTACAGTTGATCGGAGATGTTCTCGAGCAAAATAAAACCGCTTTGATGCTTGTTCCTGAGATTGCATTGACTCCGCAAATGGTTCGGCAATTCAAAGGAAGATTCGGTGAAGAAGTAGCGGTTATGCATAGTCGTCTATCAACCGGGGAAAAATACGATGAATGGCGGAAAATCAAACGTGGCGAAGCACGTGTCGTAGTAGGTGCGCGCTCATCCATTTTTTCACCTGTTGAGAATCTGGGGATTGTGATTATCGATGAGGAACATGAAACGACTTATAAACAAGAAGAAAATCCCAAATATCACGCGCGGAATGTAGCCATTTACCGAGCGAAGTACAATCATTGTCCGGTCGTATTAGGGAGTGCTACGCCTTCTCTGGAATCACGGGCACGCGCCCAGAAGAATGTTTTTCATTTGCTGGAATTGAAGGAAAGAGCGAACCAGCAAGATTTGCCTGACGTTCAGATTGTTGATATGCGGGAAGAATTCCAAAATAATAATCGTGGTAATTTTTCTCAAATATTGCAGGATAAAATACAGGACCGCATTCAAAAGAAGGAACAAACCGTTCTGCTTTTGAATCGGCGTGGATACAGTTCTTTCATTATGTGCAGGGATTGTGGGTATGTGCATGAATGTCCGAACTGTGATATCAGTATGACTTTCCATATGGATACCAAAGGGATGAAGTGTCATTATTGTGGCCATGAAGAACCAGTGCCGCACAGATGCCCAAAATGCCAGGGTAATCAGTTCCGTTATTATGGAACAGGAACCCAAAAAGTGGAAACGGAACTAAAAGAGCTATTTCCTGCAGCCAGAATCATTCGTATGGATGTGGATACGACCCGGAAAAAAGGGGACCATGAAAGGCTTTTAGCAGCATTTGGTCGTGGCGATGCGGATATTTTATTGGGAACGCAAATGATAGCCAAGGGGCTGGATTTCCCCAATATCACCTTGGTTGGTGTTATCAATGCTGATACATCGCTCAGCCTGCCTGATTTTCGATCATCTGAAAAAACGTTCCAGCTCTTAACACAAGTGAGTGGAAGGGCAGGACGATCGGAGTTGGTCGGGGAAGTAATCGTTCAGTCCTATAATCCGGATCATTACGCAATCCGTTATGCACAAAACCATAATTATGACGGATTTTATCGCCAAGAAATGGCATTACGTCATCAAGGTGGTTACCCTCCTTACTATTTCACGACCCAAATCACTGTCAGCGATTTGGACGAAAAAAAAGCCCAGGCAAAAATTTATGAAATAAATGCAAAATTGCGAAATAAACTTGGTCCAAAAACGATTATACTTGGACCGTCCAGAAGTTCGATTGCGCGAATGAACAATCGTTATTATTTCCAATTATTGATTAAATACAAACAAGAACCAGATTTACACGATGTACTGAAGGAAATATTGGACCAATCACAAAAAGATAATGCCAAGGGTTTGTACATTTCTATTGATACAGAACCTGTTAATTTCTTTTAAGGAGGCAATTACCGATGAAAAAAATTATATTTATGGGTACACCGGGATTTTCAGTCCCTATTTTAAAAGCCCTATTTGAAAGTGAATATGAAGTGGTAGCGGTCGTTACCCAACCGGATCGACCGGTAGGCAGAAAACGGACATTGACACCGCCACCTGTAAAGGAACTGGCATTGCAGTATCATGTGCCTGTTTTCCAGCCTGAGAAAATATCAGGTTCTCAGGAGATGACGGAATTAATCAATTTAGAAGCAGATTTAATCGTAACAGCTGCTTATGGGCAATTTTTACCCACTAAATTATTGAATGCCCCTAAATACCGTGCAATTAACGTGCATGCCTCTTTACTTCCAAAATACCGAGGCGGGGCTCCTGTACACTATGCCATCATCGAGGGGGAAAAAGAGACGGGCGTTTCCATTATGTACATGGAAAAGAAAATGGATGCGGGCGATGTATTGGCGCAAAGAAGCATTCCAATTGAAGCAGAAGATGATGTTCAATCCATGTTTGACAAATTGAGTTTATTGGGAAGAGACCTTTTGATGGAAACTTTACCAAATTTATTTGCCGGGAACATTCATCCGATTCCACAGGACGAATCCAAAGTGACATTCTCACCTAATATTACTCGGGAACAAGAACGTATTGATTGGCAACAATCAGCCCCTCAAATTGCCAACAAAATTCGCGGTATGCGTCCATGGCCGGTTGCTCATGCTCTCTTTGAAGGCGCAAGATGTAAAATGTGGGCAGCTGTTCCAACCGAATTAACCAGTGAATCAGCTCCAGGCAGTATCATCAAATGGGATAAACAGGGAATTTATGTAGCTTGCGGGAACAATACCGTCTTACAAGTAACGGAGCTTCAACCAGCAGGCAAAAAAAGAATGACCGTAACTGACTTTTTAAATGGGAACGATATGGAAGCAATAGCAGAGATAGGATTTGATTAAATATGGTAAAAGGGAAAACGAATAAAATCGTCCATTCAGTTCGTTATTTGGCAATGGAAATTTTGACTGCAATTGAAACGGAAGGGGCCTATTCCAACATCCTTTTGAATGCAACCATTGAAAAAGAAGGTCTGGATGCGAAAGATGCAGGTTTATTAACTACGATTGTCTATGGTGTGACACAAAGGAAATTAACTCTGGACTATGGGTTATCTCCTTTCATCCGTGCACCCAAGAAATTGGAAAATTGGGTCTTGAACTTACTTCGCTTATCAGTTTATCAAATGCAGTATTTGGATAAAGTACCCGATCATGCTGTCTTGTATGATGCGGTAGAAATTGCCAAGAAAAAAGGCCATGTAGGCATTGCGAAGTTGGTCAATGGAATTTTGCGAAACGTTCAACGTAAGGGCCTACAGGATTGGAATGAAATCACAGATCCAAAAAAACGTATCAGCATCGGAGCCAGTGTGCCGGAATGGTTGGTCAAAAAATTCAGCAAAGAGTTAGGCGTTGAGAAAGCAGAACGTTTATTTTTCTCACTTCTTGAAGCGCCCTATGTTTCAGTGCGTGTTCAAAATACTGAAAAACTGACAAGTATTATGGAAGAATTGAGAGATGAAGGAAAAAATGTCGTTCCAAGCCCACTATCACCCGTTGGCTTACGTATCCTATCAGGGAAGGTGACAGATTCTCCTTTATTTATCAATGGTGAAATAACGATTCAAGACGAATCAAGCCAGCTTGTAGCTTTATTAGGACATTTAAAGGCTACAAATACCGTTTTGGATGCTTGTGCAGCCCCGGGTGGGAAAACCGTTCATATGGCTAGTTTTCTTGATGAGGGCGTTGTTCACGCTCTTGATATACATGACCATAAAATACATTTAATTGCGCAAAATGCGGATCGCATGAAAGTTTCGAATAGGGTGAAAACCCATCTATTAGATGCCAAGGATGTTCAAACGGTATTTCCAGAAAAAAGCTTCGATACTATTTTTGTGGATGCGCCTTGTTCAGGGCTTGGGTTGATGCGGCGTAAACCTGAGATTAAGTATGGGGTTACGAATGCAGCGATAAAAGCATTACACAGTGAGCAAATGGCGATTTTAAATGCTGTCACACCATTACTTAAAGATAACGGTCGTTTAGTTTACAGTACATGTACGCTGGCACCGGAGGAAAATCAAGGAACGATTGCAGCTTATTTAGAAGAACACCCTGAAATGCTTAAACAAACCATTGATTTTAATCAAGTTAAGATTCCCGAAACGATCGGCATTGAAGAGGGAATGTTGCAAATTTTCCCAGATGATTTTGGGACGGACGGCTTTTTCATCTGCACAATGGAGAAAAAGACCAAGTAGAGGAGACAGATAACGATGCATATTGCTTATAAAAGTGATGTTGGCAAAAACAGATCAACAAACGAGGATTATGTAAATTGGTTTAACAATAGAGGAAAGCAACCATTAATGATTCTTTGCGATGGGATGGGCGGTCACCGAGCGGGAGATGTTGCAAGTGAAATGGCCGTTTCACATATTGGTGAAGCCTGGAAAGATACGTCATTTTCAAATCCTGAATCTGTCTCTACCTGGTTATTAAACGCTATTCAAAAAGTGAATAGCTTGATTTTTCAAAAATCGCTTGATTTTGTAGACTTAGATGGAATGGGGACAACCCTGATTGCGGCAGCTCACGTAAAAGGACAGCTCATAATCGCCCATGTTGGTGACAGTAGGGCTTATTATTATCGTGATTTCCATATGAAACAACTGACTGAGGATCATTCATTAGTTCGAGAACTTGTTAAATCAGGAGAACTGACGCATGAAGAAGCCCAAAATCATCCGCAGAGAAATTTCATTACCCGTGCCGTAGGGGTAAAAGAAAAAATTCAAGTTGATTTAACATCGTTGCCAGTTGCGGCAGGTGATTTATTGATTCTCTGTACAGACGGTTTAAGCAGTGTCTTGGGTGATGAACAACTGAAACAGGTCCTGAAAAGCTGGATGACCATTGATGAGAAAGTAGACAAATTTATAGAACTTGCTAATGAGGCGGGGGGGCCAGATAACATTTCCGTACTTATAGCAGAATTCGAACAAGGAGAGGAGGCGAGATAGTGATTGGAGTCGGCACAAAAATCGGCGGACGATATAAAGTGCTATCTTTATTAGGAACTGGTGGAATGGCCCATGTCTATTTAGCCAGAGATTTAATTTTGGATCGAGATGTGGCTGTTAAAATTTTGCGATTTGACTTCCAAAACAATAAAGAAGCATTACGTCGTTTTCAAAGGGAAGCATTGTCCACAACTCAGCTCATTCATCCTAATATTGTTTCGGTTTATGATGTGGATGAAGATGATGGGATGCAATACATCGTTATGGAATATATCGAAGGGACCGATTTAAAAGAATATATCCAGAAACATGGAAAATCTACACCAGAAGATGCAATTCATATTATGAGTCAGGTTCTGTCAGCTATGGCGCTTGCCCATCAAAATCGTATCATCCATAGAGACATCAAACCGCAAAACTTATTGATTAGTAGAGATAACACGATAAAAGTGACTGACTTTGGTATAGCAGTTGCACTTTCCCATACATCAATTACCCAAACGAACTCATTACTTGGCTCAGTACATTATATTTCGCCAGAACAGGCACGCGGAAGTGTCACCACAACTAAATCTGATATTTATGCTTTAGGAATTGTTTTATACGAACTCCTGAGTGGAGAAGTTCCTTTTGATGGCGAATCGGCGGTATCCATTGCCTTGAAACACTTCCAGGAAGGGATGCCTTCTGTGCGTGATAAAAACGCTGCCGTTCCCCAAGCCTTGGAAAATGTTATTTTAAAAGCGACATCCAAAGAGCCTACAGATCGCTATAGTACATGTGAGGAAATGCAACAAGACTTGTTGACATCATTAAGCCCTTCTCGGTTAAAGGAAGCGGCCTTCGTACCAGTTGCGATGCTTGATGAAACAAAAGTCCTCGAACCTATTAAGCCTTTAGAGACAGTCGAAACAAAAGCGGTTCTGATTGAAGATGAACCAGATTCAGATAAAACAGCGAAAAAAAATGAACGTCAAAATACACAGAAAAAAACAAAACGCGGAAAACTGGTCACGATATTCCTTGTTTTATTTGCTGCCCTCATGGTTCTCTTGGCAACCTTGTGGTTAAATCGCCCACCAACTCAGATCGAAATTCCTGAAGTCGTGAACGAAGATGAAGAAACTGCCAGGAGAATATTATCTGACTTGAATTTTGTTATCGGGGACGTACATACCCAATATCATCCTGACATAGATGAAGGCGAGGTCATCCGGACAAATCCTGAATCGGGAGAATTAGTAGACCCGGAGACAGAGATTGATTTATATATCAGTCAAGGAGAAGAACCGGTTAGATTGAATGACTATGTTGGGGCGGCCTATTCCCAAGTACGGGCTGAATTGCGCGATTTGGGTATTACCGTAGTGCGTGAGGATGTCTATGATCAAAGTGCGCTTGGCACAATCGTAAAACAAAGTATCGCGGCCGATACGGAAGTCATTCCGTCAGAAACAACGATTACCCTTCAAGTTAGTATGGAGGAAGAAGTGTTTACTATGGATAATTTGGCTGGATTCAATCAAGAGCAAATTGAAGCGTTCGCGGGAGAATTCGGATTGAATTTAACGATTGATACGGAAAACTCTGAAGATGTTGCTGAAGGGTTGATGATTTCACAATCAATTAGCCCCAGAAGTAATTTTCGAAGAGGGGATGAATTAAGAGTCGTTATTTCTTCAGGTCCAGCAGAGCCAGAAATAGTCGTGTTCTCAAAAGCCATTACAATTCCCTATGAAGCACCTAAGGAAGAATCAACAAGTGAATCTTCCGCGAGTGATAATGAATCTGAATCAAGCTCTTCCGTCAAAACAAAAAACCATATCGTGATTTATATGGCGGATTTGGATCATCAAATTTCTGAAGTGTTTAGAGAATTCGATATTGATGCCGACACACAAGTAACATTAAACTTTCGTATTCGTGAGGGAGAAACAGGCTCGTACACGGTTGAACGTGATGGCGAAGTCATCATAGAAGAAACCGAATTAACTCGGTAATAATTAGCCAAGGCTGGGACATTCCGTTCCAGCTTTTATTTTGTTTATCGGTTAGTGGACAACCTGCTTAAAAATCACCGGTAATTTGTAGTATAATGGAATAAAGATTCAAAACTCGGGAAAAGGAAGTGAATTATGCCTAGAGGACAAATAAGAAAGGCCTTAAGTGGCTTCTATTATGTGTATGCAGATAAAAAAACGTACCAAACAAGAGGAAGAGGGAATTTCAGGGTAAGAGACACTACTCCGCTAGTCGGCGACTATGTGGAATTTGAAAGTGATAACCTGGAAGAAGGTATCTTGGTATCGGTTGAAGCGAGAAAGAATGAACTTGTTCGACCGCCTATTGCTAATATTGATATTGCCGTCATTGTAATGTCTGCTATTGAACCTGATTTTTCCACCTATTTATTAGATCGTTTTTTGGTCTATTTGGAAGGCCAAGGAATCGGTGCCATCATCTATATTACCAAAACAGACTTGCTGGACAAATCAGGTCAAGAAGCAATTTTGGCTTTTCAAAATGATTATCAAGCACTTGGATACACCGTGTTATTTTCTGACTATCCAGAATATCAGTCCATAGACCAACTGCTTGATAGGATTGGAAATCATTCCGCTGTTTTTATGGGACAATCGGGAGTAGGAAAATCCTCATTGCTCAATCGGATTTTACCAGAACTCGAAATCGAGACCGCAGAAATTTCTACAGCATTGGGAAGAGGGCGCCATACAACGCGACATGTAGAATTAATTCCTGTTAAAGAGGCACTTATTGCGGATACACCTGGATTCAGTAATGTTGATTTAGTGGAGATAGAAGAACAAGATTTGCCAGATTTGTTTCCGGAATTCCTGAAAAACCGCGATGATTGTCGTTTTTCAGGCTGTAAACATCTAAACGAACCCAATTGTCGTATTAAGGAACTGGTTGGTACGGGTGAAATAAAGCAGTACCGCTATGATCATTATTTACAGTTTTTGGATGAGATACAAAATCGTAAACCGTTGTACCATAAAAATAAAAAGTAAGGATTTGATAATGGATGAAAATTGCTCCATCAATTTTAAGTGCAGATTTTGCCAACCTAGAGAAAGATGTTAAACGTGCCGAAAAAGCAGGTGCCAATTATATTCATATAGATGCTATGGACGGCCAATTCGTGGATAATATTACCTTGGGGCCAAATATCGTTCAAGCGATTCGTCCCCATACAAAATTACCTTTGGATTGCCACTTGATGATTCAGAATCCAGAAAAACATATTTCTGCATTTGCTAAAGCAGGCGCGGATATCATTACTGTCCATGTGGAAGCGACACCCCATATCCATATGGCTATCCAGATGATTAAAAAGGAAAAAATAGCCGCAGGGGTCGTTATCAACCCGGGTACACCAGTAGCCATGATCGAATCCGTTCTGGGTGACGTTGACATGGTATTGGTTATGACGGTTAACCCTGGAAATGGCGGCCAGCCCTTTATTGAAAGCACCTTGTCGAAAATCGCTCTACTTAAGGAATTACGTGAAAAACATGGTTATACGTATGAGATAGAAGTTGATGGTGGCATTTCGGATAAAACCATTAAACGTGTGCTGGAAGCAGGTGCTGACGTATTCGTGGCAGGGTCTTATCTGTTTGGAGCACCAGACTTCGATCAGGCATTGAAAGCTTTAAGGGATGTAGAAAATGCTTAAAAAAGCAATTGTGGTCGCAGGCGGAAATAAAGAAGGGCTCAAGCGGTTAATCGGGGACGATACTGAAGATTGTATTATCATCGGTGTAGATGGAGGAACCATTCATCTTGTTAATGAGGGGATAATCCCTGATATTGCCATCGGAGATTTCGATTCGATCAGCCAGCCTGAACTTGAAAAACTCGAAGCGATTATTCCAACAGTTGTCAAGCTGCCATCAGAAAAAGATTTAACAGATACAGAAGCGGCTTTGGAGTACATCAAGGAAAATCTTTCTGTGGCTGTTATTGAAATGTATGGTTTATTCGGGGGCAGGGTAGATCACATGATCAGTAATTTATGGCTAGCGTACCATCCGAGTTATCAGGACATAATTGAGAAAATAATTATGAAAGCTGAAAAGAATACGGTAGCGTTTTTTAAACCGGGGAATTATGTAATCAAGAAGGAAAATGATAAGAAATACTTGTCCTTTATAAGTATGACGCCGGTATCGAATTTAATTTTGCAAAATGTGAAGTATAACTTGGATGGGAAGAATTACGAAGCACCCATTGCTTTAGTCAGCAATGAATTTGTCGGTGAGGAAATGCAATTTTCATTTACAAATGGGCTAATTGCAGTCATTCAAAGTAAAGATTAAAATAAAAAAAGAAGCCACTATGGCTTCTTTTTTTTATTAAACGCGTTCTACTAGACCTGATTTCAAAGCACGAGCAGAAACCCAAACTCTTTTAGGTGTTCCGTCAACCAAAATGCGAACTTTTTGCAAGTTTGGTTTGAAAGTACGTTTTGTATAGTTCATAGCGTGAGAACGGTTGTTACCTGAACGGCTTTTACGTCCAGTAATGTAGCACTCTTTAGACATATTATTACCTCCCCTTGATTGTTCCAAAAACTAAAGACAGACTAAGATAAACCTCATTTCATACACTTGAATAATTTATCATAATTCAATTTGAATTGCAACACTTTAAAGTAAATTTACTTGACACTCTTTTTATGAACCACCATACTATGGTCTGTTAACCAGCAAAAAAGGCATAACTACGCTAATAGTTCTTATTATGAATGAAACTTTGTTATAATATCTTTAATAGAAGTTATTTTTTAGGGAAAAATATGCTATTATGGATGATGATTAGCGTTTGTTTCCATTCAAACTCAAGGAGGCTATATAAAATGGCAGTTAAAATCCAAACAAATTTAGGCGAAATCAGTTTAGAAAACGAAGTAATCGCAACAGTGGTTGGTGGGGCTGCGACAGACAACTATGGTGTCGTCGGGATGGCCAGCAAAAGTCAGATTCGGGATAATATCAGTGAAATCCTGAAGAAAGAAAACTACTCCAAAGGTGTTATCGTTCGTCAAGAAGATAATATCGTTGCGGTTGATGTTTATATTGTTGTTCTTTACGGAACAAAAATATCTGAAATCTGTCGAAATGTCCAAATTCAAGTGAAATACAATTTGGAAACAATGCTAGGTTTTTCAGCAGAAAAAGTTAACGTGTTCGTACAAGGCGTTCGCGTGTTAAATGATTAATGGAGAGATCACCATTGGCATGGTGAAGGAGGACAAGCAAGGTGAATAAATTAGAACTGACTGCAAGTGATTTTAAAGCAATGGTGGAAGTCGCACAGGAACGGCTTAGCGAAAATTCTGAATATGTGAACTCGTTGAACGTTTTTCCGGTTCCAGATGGTGATACTGGTACAAACATGAATTTGTCTTTCACATCCGGAGCGGATCGCGTGTCGTTGTCAGAATCAAAACGTATTGACGAAATGAGTAAAGATTTAGCTAAAGGTCTTTTAATGGGTGCGAGAGGAAACTCTGGCGTCATTCTATCACAACTTTTCCGTGGTTTTTCCAAAGCAATGGAAGGGAAAGAGAAATTAAGTGCCAGTGAATTCGCAGCTGCGTTTTCCCAAGGTGTTGAAACTGCTTATAAAGCAGTTATGAAGCCAGTGGAAGGGACAATCCTGACCGTTGCAAGAGAATCAGCAGAAGCAGTACAAGTAAAAGCTAAAGAATCCGATGACATTATTGAAATCATGGAGACGGTAGTCGATGCTGCTAAAGTTAGCCTTGCGAATACTCCTAATTTATTGGCAGTATTGAAAGAAGTTGGCGTTGTTGATAGTGGTGGACAAGGACTATTGTTTATCTATCAAGGCTTTTTAGAATCATTAACAGGTAAAAAGGTTTCAGTTAAAACGAAAATTGCGCTACAAGCCGATGTTACAGAAATTGCACATCACGAAAACTTTGAACATATCGGACATGCTGTTTCAAGTGAAGATATCGAATTTGGCTACTGTACTGAAATTATGGTACAACTTGGTGAAGGAAAAACAGTAACGGAAGAATTCGATTACGATACATTCCGTAACCACTTGAATGAAGTAGGGGATTCACTATTAGTTGTAGCTGATGACGAAATTGTAAAAGTTCACGTTCATACCGAATATCCGGGTGAAGTCATGAACTATGGCCAAAAATTTGGTTCACTCTTAAAAATCAAAGTAGACAACATGCGCTTACAACATGACGCAGTTTTAGAAAAAGGCAAGACTACACCTGAAAAACAACCGGCTAAACCGTATGCGGTTATTGCAGTTGCGGCTGGAGAAGGTATTTATAATTTGTTCAGTAGTTTAGGCGTATCCACCATTATCAAGGGTGGCCAAACGATGAACCCAAGTACGGAAGACATCCTTAAAGCAGTGGATGAAGCAAACGCTGAAAAGACGATTATTTTGCCAAATAACAAAAATATCTTTATGGCGGCTGAGCAAGCTGCTGAGGTATCCGACAAAGATGTCATTGTTGTACCTACACGCACTATTTCTCAAGGCTTGGCTTCCATGTTGGCATTCAACGACCAAGTCGATTTAGAGACAAATAAAGAAAATATGACTGCTGAGCTTGAGTTCGTTAAGAGTGGTCAAATCACCAATGCTATTCGTGACACTGAAATAGATGGTGTTGCGATCGCTAAAGACGATTACATGGGGATTGTCGATGGGAAAATCATGATTTCTCAACCAGGTCGCATTGATGCTGTGTTAGCTACTCTACGCAAAATGATTGATGAAGACAGTGAAATCGTAACTTTAATTTATGGCGAAGATACTGACCTAACTGAATGTGAATCAATCGCAGAAAAAATTTCTGAAGAATTCGCTGCAGTCGAAGTAGAGATTCAAGAAGGAAATCAACCTGTATATAGTTATTTAATTTCTGTTGAGTAATTTTTGCTAAAGGAGCTGGGGCTTTTGCTCCAGCTTTTTTACCATTTTAGGGGAGGTGTTGCTATAAAATGAAGACGATTTACGATTCAGTGGAAGTTTTAAACGGAGTAGGAGCAAAACGGCTGGAATCATTGCACTCTTTGGGTATTTACACGATCTATGATTTGGTAACGCATTTTCCTTTTCGCTATGAAGATATTCAAGTGCGTTCTTTGGACGAAATTGAAGATCAAGAAAAAGTTACGTTAAAAGGGACCGTGGTGACCCAACCTGTCGTTCAACATTATGGGTATCGTAAAAGCCGCCTATCTTTTAAAATAGCTTTGGATAACGCAGTTGTTGGTGTTACTTTTTTTAACCAACCTTATTTGAAGGATAAAGTGATTCTAGAAGATGAAATTGCCATATTTGGTAAATGGGATGCCATACGCCAAAATCTAGGAGGATTCAAAATTCTGGGCTCCAGCAATAATCAGGAAAACCAAGATTTTGAATCGGTGTATCATGTTAATAAGAGTATAAAACAAAAAACATTAATGAATCTCATCCAAGCAGCCATTGATGACTATTACGCGTTCGTTCCCGAGATAATTCCTGAGGGCCTTCGCCAAAAGTATCGGTTGATGTTTCATAAAGACGCTATCAGGGCGATGCATTTTCCGAAAACCCAGGATGAATTCCAACAAGCAACGCGCCAAATCATTTACCAAGAATTTTTGGTTTATCAATTAAAATTACAACTCATCCGTTTCAAACGAAAAGGAAGCAAACAGGGGCAACCTATTTTATATGATGTCGAAAAACTGAAATCTTTTATTGATGTTTTGCCCTTTGAACTGACCGATGGACAAAAAAAAGTCGTTAATGAAATTTGTCGTGACCTGCGAGCCCCATTCGAGATGAATCGTCTTTTGCAAGGGGACGTTGGAAGTGGGAAAACAGTAGTGGCAGTAATAGCATTGGTAGCGACTATTCTCGCAGGTTATCAAGGGGCATTTATGGTTCCCACCGAGATACTAGCCGAGCAGCATTTTCAAACCGTTTCGTCTTTCTTTGAAAATACAAATTATTCTGTCGCATTGTTAACAGGAAGTACGAAAACAAAAGATAGAAGACAGATTTTGGAAGATTTAGCAGCTGGGAAATTGGATTTGGTGATAGGGACCCATGCCTTGATACAGGATGATGTCGAATTTCACCATCTGGGGTTGGTTATTACGGATGAACAACATCGATTTGGTGTGAATCAACGGCAGAAATTGAATGAAAAAGGCAATAATCCCAATGTGCTTTATATGACGGCTACGCCTATACCGAGAACCCTGGCAATTACATTAATGGGCGAGATGGATGTTTCAGTACTAGCGCAAATGCCTGATGGTCGCATTCCTATTCGCACGGTCTGGAGCAAGTCAGATCAATTGGTCCGTGCATTGACGTTTATCGAGCAGGAGTTGGAAAAAGGTCGACAAGCCTATATTATTACCCCGTTGATTGAAAAGTCAGAACTGATAGACCTCAAAAATGCTGAAGAAGTCCATCAAAAGGTGGTAGAGTTTTATAAAGGGAAATGGCAAATCGGTCTCTTGCACGGCAGACAAAAGGCTGAGGAAAAAGATGCAATCATGCATGCCTTTAAAGATAATCGCTATCAAGTTTTGGTTTCAACGACCGTTATCGAGGTAGGCTTAAATGTTCCCAATGCTACCGTGATGGTCATTCAGGATGCCGAAAGATTCGGTTTAGCCCAACTTCATCAATTAAGAGGGCGGGTTGGTAGAGGAAGTGCAGAGTCTTATTGTATTCTGCTTGCAAATCCCAAGACTGAAATCGGGAAAGAACGTATGCAGATCATGACGGAATCTACGGATGGCTTTTACTTAAGTCAAAAGGACTTGGAATTAAGGGGATCTGGAGATGTATTTGGCGTCAAGCAGGCTGGGATGCCAGTATTCAAATATGCTGACGTCATAAAGCACGCGGATGTGTTGGATACAGCGAACCGGGATGCAATCCTGATGTTGAGCGATAAATCTTTCTTTGATGAACCTGAATGTCTGCCCTTACGTGAATATCTGGAAACAGAGCAAAATCTAGCGAAAAAATTACAATAATGTTCATTAAAAAGATGACAATTCATATAAGCTTCTCTAAAATAGATTTAGATGAAAAAGAAAGAAGGTAAATAAATGAGAATTGCAGTCGATGCAATGGGTGGCGATCATGCTCCTCAAGCAATCGTAGAAGGTATTCTACTAGCGGCGAAAGAATATTCTGATGTTGAGTTTATTTTGTTTGGCGACGGCGAACAAATTAAACCCGTTCTAGGAGACGCATACAATACAGATAAAATTAAGATAGTCCACACAACTGAAAAAATTAATAGCGATGACGAGCCGGTTAGGGCAATCCGTTCAAAACGTGAGGCCTCACTCGTTTTGGCTGCCAGAGCCGTTAAAGAAGGAACAGCCGATGCACTTTTCTCGGCAGGGAATACAGGGGCGTTATTAGTAGCTGGTTTATTGATTATTGGACGGATTAAAGGAATCGACCGTCCAGGACTAATGCCTGTTTTACCTGTAATCGGGAAAGATGACCAATTCATATTTATGGATGTAGGTGCAAATGCAGATTCAAAACCTGAGAACTTACATCAATTCGGAATTTTGGGGTCTTACTACGCACAATTTGTGCTCGGGAAAGAAAAACCAAAAGTTGCTTTACTCAACAATGGAACTGAAGCAAGTAAAGGTAGTGATTTATCTAAAAAGTCTTTTGAATTACTGGAAGCAGAAGAATCCATCAACTTTATTGGTAATATCGAGGCCCGGGAATTATTTTCCGGAGATGCTGATGTTATCGTGACAGATGGCTTTACTGGTAATGCAGTACTGAAAACCATTGAAGGAACAGCATTCGGAATCATGAAATTAATGAAGAGCAGTGTCCTTTCAGGAGGACTTAAAGCAAAAATAGGTGGTTTACTAGTAAAAGATGCACTCGGAAACGTAAAAGATACCATGGATTACTCTAAATATGGGGGAGCTGTCTTGTTTGGTTTACGAGCTCCTGTCGTAAAAACACATGGCTCTGCCGACAAAGTCGCTGTTTACCATACTATAAAACAAATTAGAAAAATTATTTCTTCTCATGTAATCACGGATCTTGTGACCTATTTTGAAACACATAAAGAAGAAACACCCTCGTAATTCAAAAGTGCCACATTGAAATAGTATTGGACAAAATATAGTGGTAACGGTAAAATAAACATTGTGAAATTCAAACAGATGTTTTCTTGTTAATCAAAGAAACGTAACGATTAGGAGGTGCTATTTTGTCAGAGAATACTACACTTGAAAGAATTTCTGCTATGATTACTGAACGATTTGGGGTTGATGCAGAAAAAGTCTCCCGTGACTTAACTTTCCAGGAAGACTTGGGAGCTGACTCACTTGATGTCGTCGAATTAATTATGGAATTGGAAGATGTTTTCTCAATCCAAATTTCCGATGAAGATGCAGAAAAGATTGTTACAATCGGAGATGCAGTCGACTATATCGATGCACACAAATAATAAGCTACATTAAGAGCAACATGACCATAAGGTTATTGTGGTCATGTTGTTTTTTATTGAACAAAAGTTTAATACCGGTAACTTATCTAGACAATGTTAAGAATTGGTGAAAAAAAGGTTGTCTTTCTAATTTTTAGTCAGTATAATTAGAAATATTAATAAACACACTGGTGAGTTCGAAATAGACAAGTTATTTAAGTCTTTTTTTGTTATTGTGACAAAATTCTGAGTTAATCGCTTGAAAATACGAATAATCACTGGTTAGAAGGAGGGTATCCCATGCAAACAGGGAAACCGCTACTGGAGATAAATCATCTTCACACAGCGTTTAGAATTAAAGATGATTATTATGACGCTGTCGACGATGTTTCATTTACACTTGAGAAAAATGAGATTTTAGCTATTGTAGGAGAATCTGGATCAGGTAAGAGTACATTAGCAACTACCATTGTTGGACTTCATAATAAGGCAAATACTCGCATTGAAGGCGAGGTACTGTACCAAGATTTAAATCTCATTGATTTAAATGAAACCCTTTATAATCGTATCCGCGGAAATGATATCGGGATGATTTTCCAAGATCCTCTTGGAGCATTGAACCCACTGATGACAGTATCAGATCAAATTGAAGAAGCACTCATTTACCATACTAAGATGGACTCTTCTGCACGTAAACAACGTGTATTGGAATTGTTGAATCAAGTTGGTATTCCAAAACCAGAACGTGTTGCAAGACAATATCCACACGAACTTTCAGGTGGTATGCGACAACGGGTGGTCATTGCGATTGCATTATCCTGTAAACCACCAATTTTGATTGCTGATGAACCTACTACTGCCCTAGATGTTACAATTCAAGCTCAAATTCTGGATTTAATGAAAGATCTCCAGGATGAAATGGAAACAGGAATTATCCTGATTACCCATGACCTTGGCGTTGTAGCTGAAACTGCAGACCGTGTAGCGGTCATGTACGCCGGCCAAATCGTTGAAATGGCTACTGCAACAGAATTGTTTACAAATCCTAAACACCCTTATACACGTTCGCTCTTAAAATCAATTCCACAATCTGAAGAGCTAGAAGGCGATTCAGAGGATTTGCACGTTATTCAGGGAACAGTGCCTTCATTGAAAAATCTTCCAAGAAAAGGCTGTCGCTTTGCTAGCCGTATTCCTTGGATACCTGCTGAAGAGCATGAAGAAAACCCGACACTGCATGAAATTTCTCCTAATCATTTTGTGAGATGTACATGTCATGAACATTTCCATTTCGAAGGGGAGGTAGAATAATTTGAGTTTTATGCAAATTAAAGATCTAAAAGTGCATTATCCTATTCGAAGTGGATTTTGGAACCGCGTGACGGACCATGTTCATGCTGTTGACGGGATAAACTTGGAAATCGAAGAAGGAAAAACATATGGTTTGGTTGGTGAATCCGGTTCTGGTAAATCTACAATCGGAAAAGCTATCATCGGGTTGGAAAAGATAACAAGTGGACAAGTTGTTTATGAAGGCGAAGATGTAACGAACAAAGCCCGTAAACGTACTTCCCCTTATAATCGTAATGTGCAAATGATTTTCCAGGACTCAATCTCAAGCTTAAACCCGAGAAAACGTGTGTTGGACATCATTTCGGAACCGCTTGATAATTTTGAACGTCTATCACCTGACGAAACAAAACGTCGTGTTATTGAATTGTTGGATATTGTTGGTTTGCCAGAAGATGCATTATATAAATATTCTCATGAGTTTTCTGGGGGACAAAGACAACGTATTGGGGTTGCCCGTGCCGTTGCAACAAATCCTAAATTAATCATTGCCGATGAGCCTACATCAGCACTTGATTTGTCAGTTCAAGCACAAGTGTTGAACTTTATGAAACGTATTCAAGAAGAATACAACGTTTCATATTTGTTTATCTCCCATGACCTGGGTGTTGTGAAACATATGTGTGAAGATTTGGCAATTATGTATCGTGGACGTTTTGTTGAATTTGGAAACAAACAAGACATTTACACCAATCCACAACACATCTATACGAAACGACTTTTATCCGCTATTCCGGTAATGGATCCTCTAACACGCGATGCTCATAAAGCAAACCGTTTAGCAGTTGAAAAGGAATACGCTGATAATCAAGAGAAGTATTATGATGAAAATGGTCGTGTTTATGATTTAACCTCTCTATCCGATACTCATAAGGTTGCTATTCGACCAAGCGATATTAAGGGAGGTGCCTAATTATGTGGAAAACAATTTTAAGACGAGTGCTTGTCATGATTCCGCAAATTTTAATTCTTAGCTTGCTTGTGTTCTTGATGGCACAAATTATGCCAGGTGACCCGTTTACAGGACTTATTACTCCTGATATGGACCCTGAAACAATTGAACGCCTACGTGAAGCAGCAGGTTTGAATAATCCGTGGTATGTTCAGTATTGGGATTGGATTACAAATGCCTTGCAAGGGGATTTTGGTAAAAGTTATACATATAAAATTCCTGTAGCAGAATTAATTGGTCAACGTGTTGGTAACACCATTTGGTTATCCATCGTTTCCTTGATTTTTACATATCTAATCGCACTGCCTTTGGGTATGTATGCGGGACGTAAAAATGGGTCTTGGGGAGACAAAGCAATCAGTTTCTATAACTATGTCAGCTTTGCCATTCCAACTTTCGTTTTTGCACTTCTATTAATCTGGATTTTCGGTTTCACTTTGGGCTGGTTCCCAACTAGAGGGACTGTAGCATCAGGTTTGGAAGTAGGGTCACTGGAGTATATCTGGAGTCGTTTCTACCACCTGATTTTACCGGCTATGTCTTATGCGTTATTGGCAACTACAAGTACGATACAATATCTACGTACGGGTGTTATTGATGCCAAACAAGAAGACTATGTAAAAACTGCTCGTGCTAAAGGTGTTCCTGAAAAAGTCGTTTATAACAAACACATTTTCCGTAACTCAATTTTACCTATTGCTTCATTTCTAGGTTATGACATTACAGGCTTGATAGGTGGGTCCATCTTTATCGAACGGATCTTCTCATTCCCTGGGATGGGTCGCTTGTTTATCGATTCATTGGGCGCCCGTGATTATAGTGTCATCACCGCTTTAATTCTACTATTTGGATTAACGGCGTTATTCGGTACTTTGCTATCTGATATCATCATGAGTATCGTTGACCCACGTATCCGTATCGAGTAGAAATTAATATAGAAATGGAGGTTATAATATGCTACCTGAAGAAGAGAAAAAACAAGCAAGTGCAGAAGAAGTAAGTGCGCACTTGGATACATTAGTCGAATCAGCTGATGAGCAGGGAACTGTTGTTGGTTTTGCAGTTATTGCTCGTGAATTTAAAAAAGATAAATTAGCCATGTTCTCACTGGGCTTATTAATTACATTGTTGCTCGTTATTTTTATTGGATCATATGCTTTCTTTGATCAAAGTGAAGTTATGCGTGTCCACATTTTAAATCGTTACGAGATGCCAGGGGCGGAATATTTCCTTGGCGCTGATGAGGGAGGACGGGACGTACTTGGACAATTGTTCATCGGTGCCCGCAATTCTATCATTATAGGTTTTAGTGTTACGATTATTACTGGTATCATCGGTATTGGCTTGGGAATCATTTCAGGCTACTACGGTGGAATCATTGATAACATACTGATGCGTATTGTGGACTTCATTATGGTTTTACCTACAAATATGATTATTATTGTTTTTGTATCAATGGTACGTGATTACAATCTTGTGACGTTCGTACTTATTATGAGTGCTTTCAGTTGGGTAGGTAAGGCCCGTATTTTCCGGAGTCGTACATTATCCGAAGCTGAGCGTGATTATGTAAGTGCATCGAAAACATTAGGTACTAGTGATTTCAAAATCATGTTCCGCGAAGTGATGCCAAACTTGAGTTCATTGATAATCGTTAACTCGACATTGAACTTTGCAGGTAATATAGGAATCGAAACTGGTCTGAGTTTCTTGGGCTTCGGTTTACCACCATCTGTTCCAAGTTTAGGTACACTCATTGGGTTTGCGACATCCCCAGATGTCATCGAGAATAAAACATGGGTTTGGTTGCCAGCTTCAATACTGATTTTAGTGTTGATGTTGAGCATAAACTATGTCGGCCAAGCGTTGCAGCGTTCGGCAGACTCTAAACAAAGATTAGGTTAGGAAAAGGGAGGAAATACAATGTTCAAGAAAAAATTAGGTCTAGTTTCTTTAGCTGCTTTTGCGCTAACTCTAGCTGCTTGTACAGGCGGCGACGGTGAAGAAACTTCTTCAACAGATACTGGTTCAGTATCAGAATCAACAGCTGGTGGCGAAGAAAGTGGTGTTGTTGAGTTCGAAACAGTCATGACAAATGACGAAGAGTCAATTGAAGGTGGCACATTGCGTTACGCTATGGTTGCCAGCTCACCATTCCAAGGTATCTTCAGTCCAGAATTCTATGAAGATGCTTATGATGCTGAATTAATGGGATTCTCTCATGAGATGCTATTCTCAGTTGACGAAAGTTTTATGCTTTCACAAGATGGTATGGCTACTTTCGAATTTGACGAAGAAGCAAAAACTATCGCAATTACTTTGAAAGATGACTTGAAATGGTCAGATGGCGAGCCATTGACTGCTGAGGACGTATTGTTCTCATATGAAGTTATCGGTAGTCCAGAATATGCTGGTGTACGTTACGGTGCGGATTTCGAAAACATCGTAGGTATGGCTGAATATAAAGCTGGCGAAGCTGATACTATTTCAGGGATCACTGTTTCAGATGATCAAAATATTACAATTGAATACATCGAAGTTAATCCATCCATTCTTCAATCAGGTGGTGGTATCTGGGGTTACCCAATGCCAAAACACCAATTGGAAAATGTAGCAATTGCTGACTTGGCTTCTTCTCCAGAAATTCGTAACAATCCTGTTGGTGCAGGTCCATTCCGTGTTAAATCTATTACACCGGGTGAGTCTGTAGAATATGAAGCAAACGAACACTACTGGAAAGGTGCTCCTAAATTGGATGGCGTTGTTGTAGAAGTTGTTGCTCCAGAAACAATCGTTTCTGAAATGGAAAATGGTAACTACGATGTTGCTTCCATGCCAACAGACCAATACGACACTTACAAAGATGGCGAAAACTTTACACTTCTAGGCCGTCAAGAATTAGCTTATACATACATTGGATTCAAACTTGGTCAATGGGATGCTGAAGCTGCTAAAAATGTTTCCAACCCAGATGCTAAAATGGCTGATGTGAACTTGCGTCAAGCTATGGCATACGCGATCGATAACAACGCAATTGCAACTGAGTTCTACCAAGGACTTCGTGAAAATGCGAAAGTTATGATTCCACCAGTATTTGGTGATTTTGTAAACACTGAAATCGAAGGTTTCACATATGATCCAGACAAAGCAGCAAAAATCTTGGATGACGCTGGTTATGTCGATACTAATGATGACGGATTCCGTGAAACTCCAGAAGGTGAAGAGTTAGTAATCAACTTTGCATCTATGGCAGGTGGCGCAACTTCTGAGCCAATCGCACAATACTACCTACAAGAATGGAATAACATCGGTTTGAATGTACAATTGGCTACAGGTCGTCTAATCGAGTTCCAAGCTTTCTACGATATGCTTGAAGCTGATAACGAAGATATTGATGTTTACCAAGCAGCTTGGGGAACAGGACATGATCCAAACCCAACTGGCCTATACGGTGAAACAGCAGCATTTAACTACACTCGCTATGTGAATGAAGAAAATACTGCTATCTTGAACAAAATCAATTCTAAAGACGCATTTGATCCAGAATTCAAATTTGAAGCATTCCACGAATGGCAAGAGCATATGTTCGAAAACGTTCCTGTAATTCCTACTTTGTGGAGATCAGAAGTATTCGCAGTTAATAACCGCGTTAAAAACTATGATATCACTTACGGAACGACAGACGGCTGGGAAGCTGTAGAATTAACATCTGAAACAGCATACTAATATAACCGAACCTAATCTTATGGACTGAGAGAAATCTCAGTCTTTTTTTTTGTGGAGTGCAGCAAGAGCGTGTGCACGGAAACTCAGAATTTGAAAAGTGATTACTCACAGCCGTTTAATGGTCTGAGTAATCACTTTTTGCCTTGAACTGATTACTTAGAAGCTGAATTAGGTTTGAGTAATCACTTTTAACCTTTAATTGATTACTCAATAGGATATTCCGATTTGAGTAATCACCTAGAACGCCTTAACTAAGGGTGACCAAAAAGTTATGTTCATTCCTCACGGACTTTGATGCTTCTTAAACCTTATCTTGTCTAGATTTTAGTGAAAAATACGGCTGTTTGACGTATAATGGTGAAGTATGGATTTTTTAATTAATCGAGAGGAGGTAACAAAATATGAATGATCTAATTCAATTAATAAAAGATGAATATGGGATTCGTTTCAACGATGAAATGCTGTTACAGGAGGCATTTACCCATTCATCATATGTGAATGAGCATCGTCATCAAAAAATGAAGCATAATGAACGATTGGAATTTTTAGGGGATGCGGTTTTGGAAATAGTAGTTTCCGAGTTTCTTTTCCACTACTATTCAAGTTGGAGCGAAGGGAAATTAACCCGTTTACGTGCCCAGATTGTTTGTGAACCAAGCTTGGCCCAATTTGCCAACGACTGCCATTTTGATAAACATATTCGCCTGGGTAAAGGTGAAGAGAATATGAATGGCCGTAAACGTCCAGCACTATTGTGTGATTTGTTTGAAGCTTTCATCGGTGCTTTATTCTTGGATCAGGGAATGACAGCTGCAAAAAAATTTATCAAACAAGTTGTTCTTGATTCTATAAAAGAGGATGCTTTTTCACATGCGATGGATTACAAGACATTGTTGCAGGAAGAACTACAGAAAAATGGTGATATTTTAATCAAGTATGCCCTATTACTGGAAGACGGGCCTTCACACGCTAAACGCTTTGAAGTAGCAGTGCAGGCAAATGGTAAGGTGTTAGGACAAGGTTCAGGTACGAGTAAGAAGTCAGCGGAACAAGCAGCGGCACGCGTTGCTTACCAAAAACTGACGAAAAAAGGATAATCAGATCGGGAAAGGATGTTTTATTTGCATCTAGAAAGAATTGAAATGACGGGGTTTAAGTCTTTTGCAGATAAAACCGTTATCGAGTTTGATAAAGGCGTGACCGCTATTGTGGGTCCCAATGGCAGTGGCAAGAGTAATTTGTCTGAAGCTGTCCGCTGGGTATTAGGGGAGCAATCTGCCAAAAACCTGCGTGGGAAGAAAATGAATGATATCGTTTTTGCCGGTTCGCAATCGAGAAAACCGATTAATATAGCAGAAGTAACATTAGTATTTAATAACGAAGACCGCTCGCTCCCTATTGATTTTTCGGAAGTGAGTCTTACAAGGCGTATTAACCGAAATGGTGACTCTGATTGCTTCATCAATCGGAAGCCATGTCGCTTAAAAGATATTACAGATTTGTTGATGGATTCAGGCGTGGGTAAAGATTCCTTTTCCATGATTTCCCAAGGGAAAGTTGAACAAATTTTCCAGAATAAGCCCGAAGAACGTCGCGCAATATTTGAAGATGCTGCGGGAGTCGCGAAATATAAAAATCGTAAAACCAGTGCGCAAAGAAAATTAACCGAAACGATGGATCATTTGAATCGCGTTCAGGATATTTTACATGAAATTGATAATCAGTTGATTCCTTTAGGAAAGCAACGCGACACAGCCTTAGCCTATCAGGAAAAAAACACCCAATTGAGCAAAATTGAAATTGCACTGTTGGCTTTTGAAATTACTAACCTGAACAACCTATGGCAAGATTCGAAGAAAGAAATCGAAAGCTATCAGAAAAAAGTCGCCAATGAGGAAAAACAACAGATCAGTTTGAAAGAAGACCTCGCTGCCCTAAAACATAACGCATCATTATTTGATCGGGAGCTGAATGAGTTTCAGGATGAATATGTGGCGACTATCCGGAAAATTGAACAATTAGAAGGACAGAAGAATATTCTCGCCCAAAAAGCCAATTTTTCTGCAAAAAATAAAGAAGAGCAAGGACGGATTCTACAAGAAAAGCAAGATTTGATTGAGACGGAGACGCTTAAGGCAGAGGAACTTTCTAAAGAGTTGAAGGAAAAAGCATCCGTTCGTAAAGCTTTGCAGAGTGAGATAACCAGTTTATCAGATAAAGAAAAACAATTTTCTCAGGATAAGAATCAATGGCTACAAGAAATACGGGATACATACATTGAAAAGCTTCAAGTTCAGTCAATGAACAAAAATACTATTTTGCAAAATGAACGTGAATATGCACATCTTACAGAGCGAAATGCTGTTTTGATAAAAAGGCTTAAAGAACTAAAAGATAAAATCGAACAGTCTCAATCAGCCGTTGAAAGAGATACGCAAATTATTAAACAAAAAACATCTGAGCAAGCTAATACGGATAAAAAACTCCAAAAGCTTATGGAAACGCTGAATACTTCTGAAGCTACATTTGCTGAATATAATCGTCATTTGAATGAATTAGTACGCTCGATTCAACAAGCTGAAGCAAGACGTGAGAGTCAACAAGAGTTGGAAGATTCATACGCCAGCTATTACCAAGGTGTTAAGGAAATACTTAAACGTAAAGACGTTATACCAGGTATCCACGGACCGGTCGGTGAGTTATTCCAGGTTCCGGAAACCTATACTTTGGCTATTGATACGGCTTTAGGCAACGCCATTCAAAATATTGTCGTTGATAATCCGCAAACAGCCTCGAAAGCGATCCAAGTACTGAAAGCAAATCGCTTGGGTAGAGCGACCTTTTATCCCCTTACGGTCATCAAAGGACGGCAGATACCGGATTATGTGAAACATGACTTAAAAAACCAGCCCGGATTTATTGGGATAGGGTCTGAATTAATTTCATATGAACCGACTTATGCCGAAATTGCGGCTAATCTACTTGGTACGACTATTATTTCCCAAGACTTGGATTCCGGTTTGGCGATTGCTAAAAGCTTAGATAATCGCTTCCGAATTGTTTCCCTGGATGGTGATGTTATCCACGCTGGCGGCTCAATGACAGGGGGCGCCACTAAACGTCAACAAGGAAATTCCGTTTTCAGCCGCAAGAACAGCATTGAAAAACTGACGGTTTTCATTGAAGAAAAAACAAGGGAATACCAACAGTTGGAACAAAAACATCAAGCTCTCTCGGTAGAAGTTGAAGGAGCACAACAGCTGAAAGAAACGTTACAAAGTCAGACTCGTCAAGTTGCTTTTGAACTTGAAAAAGTCAAAGAAAACTTCAGTCGTGAGCAAGAGCTGCTAAAGGATTTACAAAAAGAATATGCTGCCGAGGTTTTTGAACAGAAACAAATCAATCAACAGCATGAAGAAGTTGAAACCATTCTCGCACAAGCACGGAAGCAAAGAGATAATTTGGCTGTTGAAGTTGAGCGATTAAAACAAGATATGGCCGATTCAACCATGAATGAAGAGGAACGCCAAAAGTTATTACAGAAGATCCAAAGTGAATTGAGTCAAAAGCAACAAGAATTAGCAGTATTAAAAGAGCAAGAAAAACAACTCCGCCGGGATATAGATGCAGCGCAGGAAATTATCAGTAAAGAAAAAATGACCATTCAGGCCATCGAAGAAAACATCGAACTTGTATCAAAACAAGAAACGAACGAATTCCAGACTGTTGAGGAAGTTTTACAAAGTTTGGAACAGGCCTACAAGCGTAAAGATGAACTCGATTCGGTTATGGATGATAAGCGTACGAAAAAACATAATCTGGATGAACAATCCGAAGCCAAGAACAATGAATTAAATCAATTATCTGCGAACATCCAGGCAGAATTGGAAAAATTAGCCAGATTTGAGAGTCAGGCTGGTCGGTTGGAATCATCCATCGATCATCATCTGAATCGGTTGAATGAGGCATATGGCTTGAATTATGAAGCTGCGGTAAGCACGTATACATTGACTATGCCAGAGACGGAAGCTAAAATAGCCGTTAATACCTTGAAAAAGGAAATAACCGACTTGGGGCCAATCAATATGGCTGCGATAGAAGAATATAACCGTATTGCAGAACGCTATGATTTCTTGAAGCAACAGCAAACGGATCTCCTGACCGCAAGGCAGTCGTTACTGGATACAATGGAGGAAATGGATGAAGAAGTGTCCCAACGCTTCTTAACCACCTTTAATGCAATTAAGGAACAGTTTGAAAAGACGTTTCCGAAATTATTTGGTGGCGGTAAGGCAACCATTGCGTTGTCGGACGAGAATAATATTCTGGAAACAGGAATAGAAATTATTGCCCAGCCGCCAGGAAAGAAACTTCAACAGTTAAGTTTATTATCCGGTGGGGAAAAAGCATTTACAGCTATTGCTTTATTATTCGCGATTATTGAAGTTTCGCCAGTGCCATTTTGTATCCTGGATGAAGTGGAAGCAGCTTTGGATGAAGCAAATGTCGTGAGGTTCGGGAAATACCTGGCCTCATTTGAAAAGGAAACGCAATTCATTGTGATCACCCACAGAAAAGGGACGATGGAAGAAGCGGATGTTTTGTATGGTGTGACCATGCAAGACTCTGGTGTTTCCCGCCTTGCATCCGTAAAATTTGGGGAGTACGAAGAAGAATAGGAGTATTTGAATGATTAAATTAATCGCACTCGATTTAGACGGTACTTTGTTAAGTACCCAAAAGAGCATTAGTGATGTAAATAAAGAAGCAATCCGTTTGGCAGTAGCCAAAGGTGTAAAAGTAGTCCTTTGTTCAGGGAGACCTTTACTTGGAATCAAGCGTTATGTCGATGAATTAAACCTTTTGGGTGCGGAAGATTTCTCTATCACCTATAACGGGGGGCTTGTGCAAAGAAACCATGACTCCAAGGTTTTATCGCAAAAAACATTGTCTTATCAAGACATCAAAACGATATATCAATTGAGCCAAGACTTGGCTTTGCCAATGAACATGCTTGATTTGAATTATGTTTATGAGCCTGCTTATCCGGTTGGACGAGAATCACTCTATCCAACTTTGATGAGCGCAAGTTTGCCATTTGTGGAACGAAGCATTGATTCTTTTGAGGACACCCATCAATTCAATAAAGTTGTCTTCTGTACCGATCCGGACTATCTGGATCAAGCTATTGCCCAAATTCCAGCAGCCTTCCATGAACAATTTTCTACGATGAAATCACGTCCTTTGCTTTATGAAATCATGCATCCAGAAGTTGATAAAGGGAGCGGAATTGCCCGCTTATGTGATTTAATGGGGTATACTGCAGATGAAGTGATGATATGTGGCGATGAAGAAAATGATTCAGCTATGTTCGATTATGCTGGTGTAGCCGTTGCAATGGGCAATGCCACTACAGCGATTAAAGAAAAAGCGACATTTATCACTAAAACAAATGATGAAGATGGCGTTGCTCACGCCATTCACCAATTTGTACTATAAAATAAAAAGGATGTGAGTGCTATGGGGTTATTTGATCGCATTAAACGTGCCTTTACCGGGGAAGATGTCACACAGGAACCGGTAAACGAAGAGAAGCGCATAGTCATTGATAAGTTCGATAAAGGGATGGAAAAAACCCGTAAAAGTTTTTCAGATAAAATCAATGAGTTATTTGCGGGCTTCCGGGAAGTGGACGAAGATTTCTTTGACGATTTAGAGGAAGTACTTATTTCTGCCGATGTCGGTTTTGATATGACCATCGCTATATCGGATGTTATCCGTGAAGAGATGCGTGTGAAACCAACACGTACGGGCGAGCAAGTCAAGAATTTAATTGTTGAAACCATGGTTGATATTTACGAAAAAGGTCAAACAGGTTTGCCAACAATCAAAGAAAATCCAGAAGGTTTAACAGTTGTTTTGTTTGTAGGTGTTAACGGTGTAGGTAAAACAACCACGATTGGTAAATACGCCTATAAATTGAAAAACGAAGGCAAAAAAGTCTTATTGGCTGCAGGGGATACTTTCCGTGCCGGTGCAATCGAGCAACTGGAAGTATGGGCTGAACGTGTGGGTGTGGATGTAGTGACTTCAAACGCTAAATCTGATCCTGCTTCAGTTGTATTTGATGCTTTGAAAAAAGGGCAATCAGGTAATTATGATTATTTGTTGATCGATACAGCAGGGCGGTTGCAAAACAAAGTTAACTTGATGAAAGAACTTGAGAAAATTAACCGGATCATTGAGCGGGAAATTCCAGGCGGGGCATCGGAAACGTTATTGGTTCTGGATGCAACCACCGGACAAAATGCCTTAATTCAAGCCAAACAATTTAAAGAGACAACAAATGTTACTGGCCTGATTTTGACTAAATTGGATGGGACGGCAAAAGGTGGGGTTATCCTTGCTATCCGTCAGGAAATGGAAATCCCGGTTAAGTTTGTGGGGTTGGGTGAAGGCATGAATGATTTACAGGCATTTGATCCTGAGCAATACATTTACGGACTTGTTAAAGATTTAGTTGAAAAGAAAGCATAGAATCCAGATAAGAGGTGGCAAAAGCCGTCTCTTTTTTCTGTTTTATATTGACTTTTCGCTATTTACTGGGTATTCTAAAGGGTGATGTAAAGTCTTTACCTTGACAGGTGAAGGGAGATAGGAGGCCGAAAATGGAACTTGAAAAAACAAACTATATGAATACTTTGTTTGAATTTTATGGTGTTTTGCTTACTACAAAGCAAAAAGGCTATCTCTCGCTTTACTATGGGGATGACTATTCACTTGGAGAAATTGCCGATGAATTTGAAGTAAGCCGCCAGGCAGTTTATGATAACATCAAACGGACCGAGAAAATTTTAACCGATTATGAAAACAAGCTACATTTGGTTGAAGATTTCTTGATGCGTCGCGAGTTATTGGACCAACTGAAAGTATACAATAGTGAAAAATATCCCAGTGATAATGAGCTAAGTAGAATGATTCATCAACTAGAATCAATCGACGAGTAAATAAAAAGGATGTGAGCGATAGTATGGCATTTGAAGGTTTATCTGAGCGTCTTCAGGGCGCAATGACAAAAATTGGCAAGAAAGGTAAGATTACCGAAGCCGATTTAAAAGAAATGATGCGTGAAGTCCGTCTTGCTTTATTAGAGGCCGACGTTAACTTTAAAGTAGTAAAAGATTTCGTTCGTAAGGTAAATGAACGTGCGTTGGGATCAGACGTGTTGGAATCTTTATCACCGGCACAACAAGTTGTAAAAATCGTAAACGAAGAGTTAACCGAGTTGATGGGTGGCGAACAAGAACCATTTATTTTCTCGAAAAAACCACCGACAGTTGTGATGATGGTTGGTCTTCAAGGGGCAGGTAAAACAACAACTGCTGGTAAATTAGCCAATTACATGAAGAAACGCGAAAACAAGCGTCCGATGTTAGCAGCAGCTGACGTTTATCGTCCAGCGGCAATTGATCAATTGCAAACGATTGGGAAGCAACTTGACTTTCCTGTCTATGCAAAAGGTACAGAAGCCAATCCAGTTGATATTGCCCGAGAAGCGGTAGAAGAAGCACGCATGACAGGTCGCGACCTTGTCATCATTGATACGGCAGGTCGTTTGCATGTTGACGAAGTTTTGATGACTGAATTGCAGAATATTAAAGCTGCGATTCAACCGGATGAAATTCTGTTTACTGTTGATGCCATGACAGGTCAAGACGCTGTTAACGTAGCACAATCCTTTAATGAGCAACTTGGTATAACCGGGGTTATCCTGACTAAATTGGATGGGGACACACGTGGTGGTTCTGCTTTATCCATTCGTTCTGTAACAGGAAAACCTATTAAATTTACCGGACAAGGCGAGAAACTTGATGATATCGAGCCGTTCTATCCCGACCGTATGGCTTCTCGAATCTTGGGAATGGGTGATATGCTTACCCTGATTGAAAAAGCACAACAAGATTTTGATGAAGACAAAGCGAAAGAAATGGCAGAGAAAATTCGTGAAAATACATTTGATTTCAACGATTTTATCGACCAAATGGACCAAGTAACAAGTATGGGACCTCTGGAAGATTTATTGAAGATGATTCCAGGTATGAGTCAAGTACCAGGCCTTGACCAGATGAAAATTGATCCAAAAGACATGGCACACATGAAGGCAATTGTTCTTTCCATGACCAATGAAGAACGTGAAAATCCTGATATGTTATCCCAAAGTAGACGTCGTCGGATTGCGAAAGGTTCAGGCCGTAATTTAGCGGAAGTAAACCGCTTGATCAAGCAGTTTAATGAATCCCGTAGCATGATGAACAAGATGTCTAAAGGGAATTTTAGTGGCTTGGAAGGCTTGATGGGCAACGGGCCAAAAGGCAAATTAGGCCAATTGGCAATGAAACAAATGTCCCGGAAAATGGGCAAAAAGAAGAAAAAGAAAAAAAAATAACCCTGTAAAGAAAAAATACTTTACAAGCTTATCTTAAACTGGTATTATATCATTTGTGAGATTTAGAAATTGGAGGTGTATTTAAGAATGGCAGTAAAAATTCGTCTAAAACGTATGGGTTCTAAAAGAAATCCTTTTTACCGTGTGGTTGTAGCAGATTCTCGCGCTCCACGTGACGGTCGTTTCATCGAAAAAGTAGGTACTTACAACCCAGTTGTAGAACCAGCTGAAGTAAAATTTGATGAAGAACTAGTATTGAAATGGTTGGCTAATGGTGCACAACCTTCTGATACAGTAAGAAACCTACTTTCACAAGAAGGTATCATGAAGAAATTCCACGATTCCAAATCAGCTAAATAAGCTATTCGGTAAGTAGTCAGTAGCATTGAAATTACCAAAAGGATGGTGGATTACATGCCTGATATTAAAGAATTGATTCTAACCATGATTACACCGCTCGTTGAAAACAAGGATGAAGTTTCAATTGAAATTAAAGAGACCAATGAGTTTTTTGAATATCATTTGAAAGTCAATCCTGAAGACGTCGGTCGCGTCATTGGTAAACAAGGACGTGTTGCGAAAGCAATTCGGACAATCGTATACAGTGTACGAACAAAACAATCCAAGCGTGTTCGCCTCGTCATTGACGGCGGCAACAACTAAAGAGCGTTTGTAAAACACTTGTCAAACATACAAAACAAAGCGGACATTCAATGTTATAGTTGATCTGTCCCTTTTTTTGTATCAAAATACCGGGAAAGAGGTGGAAGCATGGAACAATATTTTAGTGTCGGTAATATTGTAAATACCCAAGGACTAAAAGGTGAGGTCCGTGTCATTTCTGTCACAGATTTCGCTGAAAAAAGATATAAAAAAGGTTCCAGTTTGATGCTGTTTCAAGAAGGTAAAGAACCTATTGAATTAATTGTAAAAAGCCACCGTAAACATAAAAATTTCGATTTGCTGACGTTTGAAGGTAAAAACCGAATTGAAGATGTTGAGATATATAAAGGCGGTACATTAAAAGTTGCTGCCGATGCTTTACATGATCTTGATGAAGAAGAATTTTATTTCCATGAAATAATCGGTTTGGAAGTGAAATTAGAATCAGGCGAAGTTCTTGGTAAAATTAAGGAAATTCTTCCATTAGGTTCAAATGATGTTTGGGTTGTTCAAAGAAAAGGTAAAAAAGATTTACTATTGCCTTATATCAAAGATGTCATCCAGGAAGTGAATGTGGCTGAAGGATATGCTGTGGCAACCCCATTGGAAGGAATGCTGGAAGAATGAGAATTGATGTACTGACACTTTTTCCTAATATGTTTGAAGGCCCCATGACGGATTCAATCATTGGCAAGGCTGCCGAAAAAGAAATCGTTACAATCGAAACGACAAACTTTCGTGAATTTGCTGATAACAAACATAAAACCGTTGATGATTATCCATTTGGTGGCGGAGCCGGTATGTTGCTGAAAGCACAACCAATTGTGGATGCCATTGGCAACATCGAATCAAAGTATCCTGAAACAAAAAAACGGATTATATTGATGGATCCAGCTGGGAAAAAATATGATCAGGCTTTAGCTGAGGAATTGGCCCAAGAAGAGCATTTAGTTTTCATTTGTGGCCACTATGAAGGTTATGATGAACGCATAAAGGCGTTTATCACAGATGAAATTTCAATCGGGGATTTCATTTTAACGGGCGGAGAGCTAAGTGCTATGGTTATCATTGATAGCGTTGTGCGCTTACTTCCGGAAACGTTGGGCAACACGTTGTCTAATCAGACGGATTCTTTCTCAACGGGATTGCTGGAACATCCGCAATACACGCGTCCACGCGACTTTCGTGGAATGGAAGTACCTGACGTTCTGGTCAGCGGAAATCATGCGAAAATAGCGGAATGGCAAGACAAAGAATCATTGCGCAAAACATGGCTAAAACGCCCGGATATGCTGGATTCTATTGTGTTAACCAAGCAACAAGAGAAATGGTTGGAAGAATTTAAAAACGAAGAAAAATAATAAGTTTGTCAATGAAAAACACTTTACAGGTCTTTATAATTATGATAAACTCTTACGAGTGGACGGGAGACTGTCCCAAGATAACGATATTCCGCTGATAGGTAAAAGACTATGCATGAATATTTGTTGGAAGGAGAAATAGATATGAATCTAATCGATAAAATTACTCAAGAACAACTACGTAGTGACATTCCTGAATTCCGTCCTGGAGATACAGTACGTGTACACGCTCGTGTTGTTGAGGGTGAGAGAGAACGTATCCAACTTTTCGAAGGCGTTGTAATCAAACGTCGTGGTGTTGGAATCAGCGAAACTTATACAGTTCGTAAGATTTCTAACGGTGTTGGAGTTGAACGTACTTTCCCAATCCACACTCCACGTGTTGCTAAAATCGAAGTTGTTCGTTTCGGTAAAGTACGTCGTGCAAAATTGTACTACTTACGTGCATTACACGGAAAAGCAGCTCGTATTCCAGAACGTCGTCGTTAATACGAATTCAACATCAAAGAGCCAGTTCGCTGGCTCTTTTTGTTTTATCCTGATTATGCTATACTTGATTAGTAAAAAGGAAGGGAGCTAATATATTGAAAATTTTAGAAGAAATCGAAAAATTATTTGCTGAAAAAAAATTACCCTTAAAAAGACAAGAAATTCCTAATAATCAATCTCTTTATCAAGGGACATTCCAGATCGCTCCAGGTAAACGTGTCCCGTTTGGCGTTGTAATTGTCAATGGTGAGGATATGGTCGATTTCCAAATCAGCTTTAAACGATTGGCCTATTTAACCAACTATGCAGATAAAGATAAAGTTTTGGAAGTAATGAATGAATTAAACAATACTAAAACTTTTTACTATAGAGTATGTCTGGCCGGAGACGGTGAGATTTATATGAAAGCAATGGGGAAAACGACGGAAGACGTTCGTCCTTTATATGAACAACTCGTTATTGGTTCCAATATTGCAAAACTGGTTGTAGAAGAAATTGAAAAAATAATTACTCCCGTTGCGGAATAAACGATAAAAAAGCGAGGGTGAGACAAAAAGTCTCACCCTCTTTATATACTATTTTTTATGGAAAATGAACGTAGCATCCTCAACTTCGTCATGGAATGTAAGTTTATTTTCATCGATTTTTGTAATGGTAATATTGTATCCGAACTTATCTTGAAGTATCAGCAGATTTTGTTGGGAATCTTTGCGAATCAATTGGATGGGGAGATCATTAAGATATACGCTTGCATCATCCTTGACCATCAAAACAGTATCTTCGTCGGATATCCATTCACCTGCTAAGTCAAAGAGAGAAAGTGGTTTGTGGGACGTCGCTTTTGTTTTCGGACTATTCATTTTTGCTAAAAAAGGTGTGATACCGATAAAAAGAGAGAGTATAACCAATAATTGTTTGCGTATCATTTTAAAATTCACGTCATCGTCATCCTTTTCAATTCATTCTAGCTAAGTATATCTTTTTTTTTTGAAAATACTAGGGATGGAATAATACAAAATGATTACAAATTATTTTTATTTTTTCATTGCAGTTCCAAATGGTGCATGCTATTCTAACTGTAACACAAATGAGAGAAAGATTAAAAAAGACAAAACAAAGAGGTAATCAAATGAAAGTTGTAAAATTCGGCGGAAGCTCTTTAGCGAGTGGAACGCAATTAAAGAAAGTATTAGCAATCATAGAGAATGACCCAACAAGAAGAATTGTAGTCGTATCTGCTCCAGGAAAGCGTAATTCTGAAGATACGAAAGTAACAGATCAGTTAATTGCTTTTGCGCAAGCGATAATCAATGATGAAGATTATGGCCAAGTTTACACCAGTATATTGAATCGCTATCAAGAAATCGCGGACGAACTGGGATTGCAGTCGGATGTAATGACAATGATAAAAAAACATTTTCAAAAATTATTGGCAACTTCATTCAGAAGTCCGGAGCTCTTGGAAGATGCTTTTAAAGCCAGCGGAGAAGACAATCACGCAAAATTGATAGCTGCTTATTTTACAGAATCTGGTTTGAAAGCTCGATATGTAAATCCAAAAGAAGCGGGTATTTATGTAACAAGCCAACCTGGAAATGCAAGTATTCTGCCAGAGTCTTATAATTATTTGTATCGCTTACGTGAATTCGAAGAGGTCCTTATCATACCTGGGTTCTTCGGTTATAACGAAAGAGAAGAAATAATCACTTTTTCTCGTGGGGGATCGGATATTACGGGAGCGATTGTCGCAAACGGTGTAAAAGCAGACTTGTACGAAAACTTTACGGATGTAGATGCTATTTATGCTGCTAATCCCAACCATATAAGTAATCCAGAGAAAATCCACCATCTCACGTATTCAGAGATGCGTGAACTTTCATATTCGGGTTTCTCTGTTTTCCATGATGAAGCATTGCAGCCAGCTTTTAATGCAAGCATTCCTGTGCATGTAAAAAACACCAATAGACCAGATGGTGAGGGAACCTTGATTACCCGGACACGGCCTAAAAACAAACGTATTTTATCGGGAATTGCGAGTTCATCAGGATTTGTCAGTATCCATATTACGAAATATTTGATGAACAGGGAACTCGGTTTTATCCGCAAACTTGCTCAGATATTTGAAGAGTTAAGTCTAAGCATTGAACACATTCCTTCAGGTGTTGATGACATGACGATAGTATTGCGTCGGGCTCAATTAACTCCTGGCAAACAAGCTGCGCTCTTATATCGTCTTCAAAATGAGCTAAAAGCGGATGATGTTCACATGGAAGCAAATCTTTGTTTGATTATGCTGGTTGGTGAGGGAATGGTTTCCTCAGTGGGTACTACGGCGCGTGCAGCCCAAGCGCTGGCAGATGCGGGAGTAAACCTGATAATGATTAACCAAGGTTCTTCAGAAATCAGTATCATGTTTGGTATCGAAGAAGACCAAGAAGCAACGGCAGTGAAAGTTATTTATGATGCATTTTTCCAGGATGAAGATTCGAATTCATTTTAGTTTTATCCGGATAAATAGGAAAAAAAAGCTGAATATGTTATATTAAACGTAGTAAATAAATCTAATTTTTTAGATTTAAATTTATTAAAGGTGGCGTTCGATATGTTTAACTTTTTTAAGAAAGACAAAAAAGAAGAACCAGTATTTGAAAAGAAAAACCTATATGCACCGGCAAATGGACGTGTAGTTCCTGTAAGTGAAGTCGCTGATCCAGTTTTTTCCCAAAAAATGATGGGTGATGGCTATGCAGTTATTCCTACAGACGGCGAAATTTATTCTCCAGTTGAAGGAAAAGTATTGAGTGTATTCCCGACAAAACATGCGGTGGGAATTCAACTGGACAACGGCCTGGAAATTTTATTGCATATGGGATTGGACACGGTTGAACTGAATGGGAAACCTTTCGAAACGCATGTCAAAGAAGGCGACACTTTAACCGCTGGTACACATGTCGCGACATGTAACCTGGATGCGTTAGCAGAAGCAGGAAAAGACAGTGCGATGGTTGTTGTTATTACGAACATGGACAAAGTTCAATCATTTGAATTAACTGCAAGCGGCGTCGTGAAGGCGCAAAGCGTGGTTGGAACTGTGCTACATAAATAATCACATAAAAAAACAGTTACTAGCCTGGGCTAGTAGCTGTTTTTTGTTCCTTCATTAATATTTAATGCATACGCATTCTGGTCCATGTACATCTTTTTGAAGTAAGCTTAAAGTACCATTCTCAGCATCTCGGCTAAAAAGTGTTAAATTATCTGAGTCTTGGTGACCAACAATCACATAAGCTTCATCCGGAGAGAGGTTAAAATCACGAGGTGTTTTTCCTTCTGTCGGGATGTATGTAATGAGAGAGAGGGAATAGTCTTCCTCAACTTTATAAACGACAATGGAGTCATGGCCACGATTTGAAGCATACACGTATTTACCATCCCGGCTGATACGAATAGCTGCACCGCTATTAAAAGTCGTATGGCTCTCGGGAATCATTGAAATTCGGCTTTGATAGGTTAAGCTGCCGTCATTCTCATCATATTCTAGAACCTCAACTTCGCAACTTAATTCACCAAGAAGGTAAACGGTGTGGCCATTTGGATGAAAAACGAGATGACGTGGCCCTGTTCCAGGATGAGCTTGGTAACGCGCTACTTCTGATAATTTGCCTTCATCAGAAACAGTATAACTATAGACTCCGTCTGTTCCCAAATCGCAAACCATCAGATATTTTTTGTCAGGCGTGTAATCGGTATAGTGAACGTGAGGAGCATCCTGGTTTTCATGGACGCTACTGCCTTCATGCTTGACGCGATCCAGTAGTTCCATGCCATCTTCAGATTCTTTGTAAACTGAAACGTAACCTGCGTGATAACTGGCTGTAAATAATAATCCGCGTTCTTCATCCAAAGCAATGTAACAAGGTGCACTTGCTTCAGAAGCATTCGATGACCGTTTTACATACTGGCCATCTTCTTGGCGGGTAAAGGCCGTTAGACCGCTACCATTTTCTTCTTTGGAGATAGTGTACATCGAACTTTTATCAGCATTGAAAGTAAGGTAAGTAGGTGAATCTACTTCCGCAATCAACTTATAGTCTGTTAACTCGTGTTTTTCTGTATCAAGCGTAATTTGATGAACGCCTTTACTTTCGCGTTTTGTATAAGAACCTAAGTATAAAGTATGTGCCATATGAGATTTCCTCCTAAAATATTTTTTACTTAGTATAAGTATAACAAACAAAGCACGTTTTGAAGATTAGATATGCTAAAATGAAAGTATCAATTTTAATGAAGGAGTCATTCGATGAAAAGTAAAGTAATGCATATAGGTAAGGATGCAATAAGCACAAATGAACGGATTTTGGTTCTTTTTGGTGAAAATGCGACGGAAGCAATCCGTGATGTTTCAATTTTACAAGCATTTGAAGAGGAAGTATCTGCTTTCGTATTTCATATAAACGATGAAGTTCACTTCGGAGACCAAATCTATACCGTATCCTACGTGGGGGAGAATGTTGGTGCGAATTTAGTGGAATTGGGGCACGTAACTTTTGTTTTCGATGAATTCGATCCGGAACATTTCATTGAAACAAGCGTTTATTTGACTCCACATCAGTTACCTAAAATAGAGCTGGGAATGATGATACAATACGTATCAAAAAAACAATAAGAATGTAGGGGATAGCTTATGGCAAGAAATTTAGTTCGTCAAAGACGATTATCCTGGTTTGAAAAATGGATTCTGAACAATAAACTCGTAACGTCATTATTGATTATCCTACTGGTTATGCTAATCCTGCTTGTTTTTTCTAAAGTCTCATACATGTTGCAGCCAATAGGAAGTTTCTTTAGTATTTTAGGTTTTCCTTTGGTTTTGAGTGGTATTCTCTATTACCTCATGAATCCCTTTGTTCAATGGGCAACTAATAAAGGTATGAACCGTGTTCTTGCAATTGCGATTGCATTTATTGCTTTAGTTATTTTGGTGATTTGGGGAATTGCTATTTTGATTCCTGTAATCCGTGATCAAACATTAGGATTTATAGAGGATTTCCCACAGTACTGGGTGACAATCAACAACATGTTCCTTAACCTTTTCAATTATGATTGGTTCGTCGACATTCAACAACAATTCACTGATTTCAATACCGATATTTTAAATTATATTACCGAGTGGGCCAATAACTTTTTAGCTAATACGGGTTCGTGGCTAAGTGGTTTTGTTGGTATAGTAGCCAACGTGTTTGTAGGGCTGATTACTATGCCAATCATTTTATATTATTTATTGAAGGAAGGGGAAAAGTTTCCTCAAGCTATTTTACGCCTCATTCCTAACCGCCACCGTGATTCCTTAGGGGACTTGATGACTAAAATCAATTTACAGGTAAGTCAGTATGTTCGGGGACAAATTATCGTGGCAACGTTTGTCGGAATTATGTTTGTAATCGGTTATTCTATTATTGATTTAAATTATGGAATTGTCTTGGGGATTACGGCTGGCTTTTTGAATATCATTCCTTATTTGGGATCGTTTATCGCAATGGTTCCGGCGATTTTTGTAGCGCTGGTAGATTCGCCCTGGATGTTGATTCAGGTCTTGATAGTTTTCAGTATTGAACAGTTTATAGAAGGGCGGGTCATCTCACCGCAAGTATTGGGGAGTAATTTATCAATCCATCCGGTTACAATCATGATTGTACTCCTTACAGCTGGGAAATTATTTGGAATTGTGGGATTCGTTTTAGGGATTCCCGGATATGCTGTTTTGAAAGTGATTTTTATGCATGTTTTTGAATGGTATAAATCTGAATCCGGTTTGTATCATGAGGATGATGATGAGAAAGAAGAGGAATCCTTTATCGAAACGGAAGAAATATAACGGATTTAGAGTGAGCTGGGACATGGGTCCTAGCTTTTTTATTTCATAAATCTTAAATTGTTGACTTGGGTGACAGGTTGTCATATAATTGTAAAAGTCTTATTCAAGAGAAAAGAAGGTGAAGAAGTGCCCAAACAAACTTTTTTTAACTTGCCAGAAGAGAAAAGAGAGCGGTTGTTAAAAGCGGCTTATCAAGAATTTTCTCGCGTCTCTCTCGATGAAGCTTCAATTAATGTGATCATCCATGAATCTGATATTTCACGAGGAAGTTTTTATCAGTATTTCGAGGACAAAGAAGATTTATATTTCTACTGCGCACATTTACTGAAAAAAGACGAAAAAGAGCAGGTTGATAATTGTTTTAGAGAAGCGAATGGTAATTTAATTGAAGGGTTGAAACGAACATTTGATTACTTATATGACACCTATATGAGCGGACCAAATAAAGATTTTTACCATCATTTTTTTGTAAATATGACCTATCGTAGAAGTCGGAATATTTATGAGGAGGAAAATCATAAAAAGCAGCATGCACACAAGCATGTATACACGGATTTGATTGCAATTCTCGATCTGACCAAGTTAAATTTTGCATCAAATCAAGAACTGCAAGAATTTTTACAATATACATTTCAAATGATCCATTGGACAATTGCACGCGTATTTCTGAAAAACTTATCCAAAGAAGAAGCACGCCGCGATGTCAACCAACGTTTATCGTGGTTGGAAAATGGAATCATAATAAAATAAGGGAGGCTATCTAGTTGCTAAAACTAATTAAACGAATTTCATGGAAAGCAATTGCAGGTTCCATATTATTTATCATTATTCAAGTATTTGCAGAGTTGAATCTGCCAAACATGACTTCCAACATCATTAACGATGGGGTTGCTACAGGAGATGTTGACTTTATTTGGCGTGCTGGTGGCATTATGCTCCTATTGACGCTTATCACGGTAGTTGCTGCCATTTGTGGCGTTTATATTTCCGCTCGCGAATCACAAAGAGTGGGTAAACAATTGCGTTCAGAAATTTATACAAAAGTTATGTCTTTATCCAAAGATAAAATTGATAAAGTGGGTCAAGCTTCGTTAATCACGCGATCAACCAATGACGTGGAACAAATCCAATTTATCTTCATGTTGATGCTTCGCATGATGATGTTTGCACCTATCATGGGTATTGGGGCAGCTGTTCTGTCATATACACTAAGCCCGGATTTGGCTAGTATTTTCTTTATATCCGTGCCGATACTGATTGTTTTATTAGCCATCATTATGGGATCGGCTGTTCCTATCTTCCGGAAGATGCAAGAAAAAACAGACCGTTTGAACTTGATTTTCCGTGAAGGCTTGACTGGCGTACGTGTTATCCGTGCCTTCAACAAAAGTAAATATGAAGAAGAACGCTTCAAAGCTGCAAATGCGGATTATATGCAAAATAACGTAAAAGCCATGACGATCACAAGTTTGTTGATGCCCGTTTTAACCCTGGTATTAAGTGGAACAAATATTGCGATTATTTTGACGGGTGGCGAGTATATTGCAATCGGAAGTATGCCGGTAGGTAACTTGGTTGCTTTTATTAATTATTCCGCGATGTTATTGTTCAGTTTCATGATGTTATCAATGATGCTTACCATGCTTCCACAGGCACAGGTGTCAGCTGCCCGTATTAATGAAGTGTTGGAATTGGAAAGTACTATATTGGATGGAACGAATCATTTTGATGGGAAAAGCATTAATGAAGAAAACATTCAATTGCGTTTTGATAATGTTACTTATCAATTTCCAGAAGCAGAACGTCCTGTTTTAAAGAATCTAGACTTTGAAATGAATAGAGGTCAAACCCTAGCGATTATTGGTGGGACTGGTTCCGGTAAATCAACAGTAGCGAATTTAATTATGCGCTTCTACGATGCTTCAGAAGGCGGCGTTTACTTAAATGGTAAAAATCTGCGTGATGTAACCCAACATGATGTTCGTGAGCGGGTTTCTTATGTGCCACAAAAAGCAAATCTATTCTCGGGAACAATCCGTTCCAATATGTTGGATGGCAATGAAAACGCAACGGATGAAGAAATGTGGCGTGCATTGGAAATTGCTCAAGCTAAAGATTTCGTAGCAGGATTAGAGGATGGCCTTGATCATATTGTCGAGCAAGGTGGAACGAATTTCTCTGGTGGTCAACGACAACGTTTATGTATTGCGCGCGCAATCATAAAGGAACCAGCTGTCTATGTATTTGATGATTCATTTTCTGCTTTGGACTTTAAGACAGATGCCGCTTTGCGGAAAGCCTTATTATCTGAAATTACCGATGCTATTGTTGTCATTGTGGCACAACGTATCAGTACAGTACGCGACGCTGATTTAATTGTTGTTTTAGAAAATGGGGAAGTTGTCGGCCAAGGGACTCATGATGAGCTTGTAGCTGAAGACAATGAAACTTACATGGAAATCATGAATTCACAGTTTAGGGAAGGTGAAGGTCGATGAGAAACGCAGGACCACAGGTAGCAGCGAAGCCAAAAGATTTCATGGGATCGGTTAAGCGCCTTTTTAATTATATGTCGGTAAGAAAATGGTTGATGTTGGGAGCATTCCTCCTCTCAGCCATCGCGACTGTTTTTCAAATTTTTACGCCTAAAATTCTAGGTTCAGCAACAACCGTTATTTTTGACGGTTTTAGCCAAGGGATGGTCAATGGTCGATATCCGATTGATTTCCCTGCCATTCACAAAATTTTGATCTCAGTTGCGATTTTATATGTATCCAATGCTGTGTTACGGTACATTGCACAGCTGACACTGGTGCGTGTGGTACAATCTACGGTATTTGATTTACGCCAAGATTTTAAGAACAAGATGACGCGCGTTCCGGTTGAATACTATGATACCAATAGTAACGGTGATATCATGAGTCGGGCCATCAACGATGTTGATAATATTGCCCGCCAGCTTGTGCAAACGATAAATCAAACAATCATGAGTATTGTTCAGTTTTTTGGTATCTTGATCATGATGCTGACGATCAGCTGGAAACTAAGTTTGGTTGCTTTGTTGACTGTTCCTTTGAGTGCTTTCATCATCTCACGCATTGCTCCAAGATCACGCAAACTATTTAAAAAGCAACAAAAAGAACTGGGGCAGTTAAATGCTCATATTGAAGAAACATTCGCAGGTCATACTGAAATTGTAAGTTTTAACCGTGAAGAACATGCTACAGAAGTTTTTGATGTTCAAAATGACAAATTGTTTGGCATTTCCTGGAAAGCGCAATTCCTTTCAGGGATATTGATGCCACTCATGAATATGGTAAAAAACTTGGGCTACGTCATCGTTGCTGTTATGGGTGGTATCGATGTAGCGAACGGCTCGTTACTTTTAGGGGATGTACAAGCATTCTTAACCTATACAAACCAATTCTCAGAACCTATGAAACAATTGACAAATATTATGAATACCATTCAGTCTATTGTAGCTTCTACTGAGCGTATTTTTGAAGTGTTGGACGAAGCAGAAATGCTGGATACTTCCACTGACGAACCGATTGTTGAAACTGATGATAAATTGACGTTCGAGCATGTTCGTTTTGGTTATGCAGGTCAAGATGATTTGATGACAGATTTCAATTTGAGTGTTAAACCCGGTCAAATGGTTGCAATTGTGGGGCCTACTGGCGCAGGTAAATCAACAATTATCAACCTATTGGAACGCTTCTATGATGTCAGGGGCGGTAGCATCAAGTTAGAGGGAGAAGACATTCGTAACATTGAACGTGAAGATTTAAGAAGACGTTTTGCGATGGTTCTTCAAGATACTTGGTTATTTAACGGGACTATTTTTGACAACATCAAGTATGGTGCTCATGAGGATGTCAGTGATGAAGATGTTTACCGAGCTTCTAAAATGGCCCACGCGGATGAGTTTATCCGGACGCTGCCAGAAGGTTACAATACAATTTTGAATGAGGATGCCAGTAATATTTCTCAGGGACAACGTCAATTATTGACAATTGCCCGTGCATTTATTACCGATCCAGAAATCTTGATTCTCGATGAAGCAACTTCAAGTGTTGATACACGTACAGAAGTATTAATTCAAAGAGCTATGCGCCGATTGCTCGAAGGTCGGACCAGCTTTGTGGTTGCCCACCGATTATCCACGATTCGTGATGCCGACAATATCATTGTCATGAACCATGGTGATATCATCGAAACCGGCTCACATGATGAATTGATGGAACTAGGTGCTTTCTACGCAGGCTTATATAACAGCCAATTCTCTGACGCATCTTAATAACTAATTTGAGGCTAAGACATTTTGTCTTGGTCTTTTTTTGTAGATTAAACGAGAGCAGATGACTGAGGTGCGGCGTTGCCAGGGGAAATTTATTTAAACGCCGCACCGAGCCCCTCAAATGCGGCGATTAAATAAAACAAGCGTTATAAACGCCGCATTTACACAAAAAAAGCGGCGTTAAGCACATCGAAATATATTAAACGCCGCACTTGAAGCTATAAGTGCGGCGTTTAAAATAGCTGTTGTTCAGTAAAGCCACACCAAAATAAAAATTTACATCTTACTGCAAAGGTGTTATACTTGTTATATAACAAACGAACAGGAGGTGCTGATATGATTATCGAAATTGAACCAACCAGTTCAACGCCTATTTATCTGCAGGTCATGTTTCAGATTAAAAAAGCAATTGTCCAAGGATACGTTTCTGCGGGGGATAGCTTGCCAAGCGTGCGTTCATTGGCTTCAGAACTAGGGATAAATATGCATACCATCAATAAAGCCTATAACTTATTGACCGACGATGGCATCTTGGTTAAATCCCAAAAGGGCTATTTTATCCAAGATGATTTCCAACGGACCGTAAGCGAAGAAGTAAGGAATGAAATGAAGGGACGTCTAGAAACGTTGATTGTGGATGCTTATATTCATCAATTATCTGAGAATGAAATAGAAGCATGGACAAAAACAATTATGGAAAATTTGAAGAAAGGGGAGAAGCCGAATGTGGACTTTTAGTATTTTTATGTTCTTAATTATGATTTTGATGGGATTTTCAATTGGTTTGACGCCATTATTCAGTCGCCAATCCACGCCATTTGGTGTCGGTATCCCTGCTGAGAAACAAACAGATTCTTTTGTTGAAACCCGTAAGAAACGTTTTGCGATTCTTAATGTGGTGATTAGTGTATTATTGGGCCTGCCACTCTTTATTGCTCCTTTTATTCAAGATACTAAAGAATCTGAAATGATTGTGGGTGTCTATCTAACGGTAGCGATGTTTGTCTTCATCATCATCTCTTTCTTGCTGCAATTAAAGTATCGCCAAGAACTTCTGCGTTGGAAAGAAACCCTGCCTCAGCCGGAAAAAAGGGCAAAAATCACGATTGATACCACTTATCAAGAAACACTTGAAGTGGTCTCAAATCAAACACTGTTGATAGGCCAATTCGCTATCATTGCCATTACAGCCGGCTTGACATTATATTTTTATGACCGCATTCCTGAACAAATACCTGTTCATTGGGATGTAAATTTTAATGTCGATCGCTATGCGGAGAAAAGTTTATTGACAGCCATGAGCTTACCATTTATGCAGTTAATCATGGTTCCGGTGCTTAACTATTCCCACTATGCTTTTATTAGATCAAAACAAAAGTTATCGCCAAATAAACCGATTGTCTCTAAAAAGAAGAGCCAGTTATTTCGTAAAGCCTGGTCTACGTATATGTTTATCATGACCATGTCTACGCAATTGTTGTTTACCGTCATTCAATTCTTCTCAGTATTCAACCTACAAATATCTCCATCGTGGATGATGGTTGCGACAATGATTTATTTGGTTGTCATTATGGGCGGGATGTTTTATTTAATATTTAAATATGGGCAAGCAGGGGAAAAGTTGAAATTATCAGAGGATGACGATGATAGCGAAGACTATTACACAGATGCCGAAGAAGACAAAAATTGGAAACTAGGCGTTTTCTACTATAATAAGGAAGACCCAGCTGTCTTTGTTGAAAAAAGATTTGGCATTGGATCAACAATGAATCTGGCCCGTTGGCAAGCCTGGGCAGTAGTTGCAGGGTTGATTTTATTTATCCTGGTAACTATTTTCTGGTCTTACTGGGTTATGTAAAAAAATAAGAGGTTGAAATAGCTAAAATCATGCTATATCAACCTCTTTATTTTATGCCAACAACGTTTTTTGTTGTTTTTGTTTGATAGCTAAATCGACAATGCGTTCAGCCAAGTGTGGGTTACGAACCAATAAAGGACCATGAAAATAGGAACAGAAGACATTTTTATAACGTGCGCCTTCAGTATTATCCTTCTCATTGTTCCCTTCCCCTTGTTGCACAATACCAAGTGGTTGGACACCTTCGCCCAAAAAGGTACGGCCATTATGATTCTCAAACCCTTTATAAGTATCTCCGGTCTCTTCGTCATAAATGACAATGTCACCAGTGAAGCGGCTATTTACCTGGTTGAGCGTATAGTGGTCAAGCGCCCCAATACCTTCTAGACGAACACCTTTTGCATTGATATAGTAATGGCCCAACAACTGGAAACCACCGCATATTCCCAAGACGATACCATCATGTTCAATATAGGAAGTGATAGCTTCTTTTTTATGTTGTAAATCCTTTGAAACAATCAGTTGTTCATAATCTTGCCCACCGCCGAAAAATACGATGTCGTAATCTTCAGGATTAAAAGGCTGATCAAGGCTGACAATTTCCGTTTCAACCTTCACACCTTTTTGGCGCGCAATATACTGTAGCATCAGCACATTACCATTGTCGCCATATGTATTCATAAGGTTCCCGTATAAGTGACAAATTTTTAGTTTCATGACTATTTCATCCTTTCTTGGATGTAACCTTTTTCAGCCAGAGCTTTACGAAGGTTTAAAACGGCTGTATAAGTAGCCATCACATAAATTTTTTCGGTTGGTGCATTTTGGAAAGAGGCAATTAACGATTCAACTGAATCCGTAGTGGTCATACGCTCGTCAGAAATGCCGGCGACCTTCAAACGCAATGCCATTTCTTCTCTGCGAATACCGCTGACACCAACATAAGGAATATCAAAGTCATTCAGCTTCTCAAATTCCCCATCCCATATCCAACTCACGTCTGTTCCATCAGCAGGGCGGTCATTCAATACAACACCCAGGGAGAAGGGATCGTCTTCATAATCCAATAGTGCGATAATTTGATTTAGCCCAACCGGATTTTTTATCAAGTTTAAGATGACAAGTTTGTCGCCAATTTTAATTGTTTCCTGACGCCCGAATTTTGATTCAGTTGCTGAGAAGCCTGCCTGGATTTCTTCAGGTGTTAAACCGAATTCTCGACCTATTGAATAAGCTGCCAATGCATTATAAATATTATATAATCCGGCAATGTTAATCTTAAAAGGATGCCCATCAATGTGGAACGTTGATGAATTATAATCCAAATGGTCGACTGCGGTGACGGCATATTTTAATTGCGGACGTTTGAAATCGCAGTTAGGACAATAGTATTTCCCTAGGTTGGCATAGGTATTAAATTTGTAATGTAAAATACTGTCACAATTTGGACATAGGACACCATCCGTATTGAAGTGTGCCATCGTCTCGCCATCTTCTTCGTGGTTGAAACCAAAGTAAATGCTGGGATTAACCAATTCTCTGGAATTAAACATCGGGCTATCACCATTTGCTAAAATAATTGCATCTGGTGCCTGCGCAGCGCCTTCAACCATTTTGTCATAAATCGTATAAATTTCACCAAAGCGGTCCATTTGGTCTCTAAACACATTTGTATTCACTATAATACGCGGTTTAATATGTTTCGTAACATGAACCAAGCTTGCTTCGTCGACTTCCAGAATCGCTACTTTTTTATCATTTCCAGAACGTTTCTCCAGGAATGTGGAAATAATTCCTTGGGCCATATTTGCGCCGGTTGGATTCGTTAATATATCTGGGTATTTTTGTTGTAGTACATGGAAAGCCAAAGAAGTCGTTAAGGTTTTACCGTTTGTCCCCGTTACGATAACAACTTCGTAATCTTTTGCGAGGTGAGCAAGAACAGATGGATCAATTTTTGCTGCAAGTTTACCCGGCAAACTCGTACCACCTTTTGTAAATGTACGCAATGCCCATTGCGTTCCTTTTCCGACCGTGACGGCCAATGATCCTCGAATACTCAATGTCATCTCTCCTCCATAAAAATTCTCTTTGACATCATAGCATAAAAGCTGTTCTTTCTGGAAGTACTACCTTCCTTCAGAAAAGCAGATGAAATGAAGTTTTAGCTTTTCTTAACAAAAAAATGTTCTTGGACCAAAATCCAGATCGAAATATTGACTTTGGACCCATTTATTACTATTATATTACAAGACAAGTTTTGAACGAAATATGAGCGGGGTGTAAAATGGCGCAGTTATTTTTTAAGTATGGTGCAATGAATAGTGGGAAAACAATTGAAATCTTAAAAGTTGCCCACAATTACGAGGAACAAAATAAACCCGTTTTGATTTTCACCAGCGCACTAGATGACCGCGATGAAATAGGTTTTGTCGCAAGTCGAATCGGGATGAAAAGAGAAGCCATCCCGGTTTATCCTGAAACGGATATGTATGAAGTTGTAAAAAAAGAAGAGAAGACACCCTATTGCATTTTGGTTGATGAGGCCCAATTCTTAAAAGAAAAACACGTATTGCAAATGGCTAAAATTGTGGATGAATTAAACATACCAGTAATGGCCTTTGGTTTGAAAAACGATTTTACAAATGAACTATTTGATGGTTCTAAATATTTATTGTTATACGCAGATAAGATAGAAGAAATTAAAACAATTTGCTGGTATTGTCATAAAAAGGCGACAATGAACATGCGTATTGTAGACAACCGACCGGTTTACCAAGGAGAACAAATTCAAATAGGTGGCAACGAGGCTTACGTGCCTGTTTGCCGCAATCATTATTTCCATCCTCCTTTGGGATAGGATGATAAGCGCATGCACGTATTTGAAAAATAGAAGGGTTTTGAAATTATGTTTGACCAATTAGATTCATTCATTATTCGCTATGAAGAATTATCAGAATTATTAAGTGATCCGGAAGTGATTTCTGATACACGTCGTTTCATGGAATTGACAAAAGAAGAAGCAGGCTTACGTCCTAAAGTTGAAGTATTCCGCCGCTATCAAAGAGTGGAAGAAGAACTGGCCGAAACTGAAGAATTACTTTCTGAAAATCTTGACGACGATATGGCAAAGCTCGCTAAAGAAGAGCTTGCGATGCTAAAAAGTGAAAGAGAAGAATTACAAGAACGCATTAAAGTTTTACTTTTGCCAGAAGATCCAAATGACGGAAAAAATATTATTATGGAGATTCGTGGGGCAGCTGGTGGAGATGAAGCGGCACTATTTGCTGGGGATTTATATGAAATGTACAGTAAATATGCGGAGTCTCAAGGTTGGAGAGTCGAAGTCATGGATGCCAACATTACAGGTATTGGTGGCTACAAAGAAATCATTTTAATGATTACGGGACAAAATGTCTTTTCTAAACTGAAATACGAAAGTGGTGCACACCGCGTGCAACGGGTGCCATCTACCGAATCACAAGGTCGCGTTCATACTTCAACGGCAACAGTTGTTGTCATGCCAGAAATGGAAGAAGTGGATGTGGATCTGGCTGATAAAGATATCCGTGTAGATATTTATCATGCATCAGGAGCAGGTGGACAACACGTTAACAAAACGGCTTCAGCAGTACGTTTGACACACATCCCAACGGGTATAGCTGTTGCGATGCAGGATGAAAGATCCCAACTTAAAAACCGTGAAAAAGCAATGAAAGTTCTGCGGGCACGTGTTTATGACCAAATCTCTTCCGAGGCGCAATCAGAATATGATGCCAGCAGAAAGTCTGCAGTCGGAACGGGTGACCGTTCAGAACGTATTCGGACTTATAATTTTCCGCAAAACCGCGTAACAGATCACCGTATTGGTTTAACGATTCAAAAATTGGATCAGATTTTGGGTGGTAAATTAGATGAGGTTGTTGATGCATTGATTTTGGCTGATCAAGCTGAAAAATTGGAGAAATTAAACAATGGAAGTTATTAAATTGAAAACATACCAAAAAGTAATCCAACAAGCAGCACATTTATTGGAATCAAGCCAAATGAACACTCATATCGCTGAACGCCTATTGATTGATCGTTTAGATTGGAACAAAACCGAATTAATCAATCATTTAAATGAGGAGATGCCTGAAGCTATCTATCTCCAATACCTTGATGATTTGAACGAGTTTATCAAAGGCAAACCACTGCAATATATCGTGGGAAAAGAATGGTTCTATGGCTTGCCCTTGATGGTGACAGCCGACACCTTGATTCCAAGGCCGGAAACGGAAGAGCTGGTTCATACGGCTTTGCACCATCTCAAAGAGGAAAAAGGCTCTGAATCGTTAAGAATCCTGGATATCGGTACAGGTTCTGGAGCCATTGCCATCGCAATGAAAAATGAACGTCTCCAAGACGAAGTGACGGCAACTGATATTTCGCAAGCAGCGCTCGACGTTGCCAAGAAAAATGCTGAAGCACATCAATTACAGATTCGTTTCTTACAAGGTGATTTACTGGAACCAGTTTCGCTAGAAACCTTTGATTGCATCATCAGTAATCCACCCTATATTAGTTACAACGAAACTGATGTTATGGATGAATCAGTTTTGAATTATGAACCTCATACAGCTTTGTTTGCCGAAAATGAAGGTATGAGCCTTTATGAACGGCTCGCTTATACATTGCCCTTCCACCTAAAGACAGACGGTTGCCTATTTATGGAAATCGGCTATCAACAAGGTGAAAAACTGCAGGATTTGTACAAGAAAGCATTTCCGGATAAAGAAGTAACGATTCAACAAGATATTAATGGTCTCGACCGTATGTTAATAGTAAAATAGATTTAGACAGAGAGTGGAAAAAAAGGCGTTTAGCCCCGGATCAATGGAGCGAATAAGCGGAAGATGGTCGCAGACTATCTGAGCATTATTCGTGAAGTGACGCCGGGGCTGCCTTTTTGAGCACGTTTACGAAGCAAATATTCGGTTAAATAGCCGGGGCCGGGAGTTATTTCCCAAACCCTTTTTTTGGAAGGAATGGACTAATAATGGAGACACAACTATTCAACAAGGAAAACATGCCAGAAGCAGGAGCCCTTTTGAGAAAAGGCGAACTGGTGGCTTTTCCTACCGAAACAGTTTATGGATTGGGAGCAATTGCTTCTGATAATGCGGCCGTAAAAAAAGTTTACCAGGTAAAGGGGCGTCCGAGCGACAATCCTCTGATCGTTCATGTGGCCTCTCACGAAATCGGGCAATATGTGGCTGAGATTCCAAACGTAGCTAAAAAGATGATGGAAGTATTTTGGCCGGGTCCCTTAACTTTGATATTCAATGCTAAACCAGGTGTATTCGCTCCAGCTGTTACAGGAGGGCAAAGTACAGTCGCACTGCGTATGCCAGCTCAAGATTTGTCTTTACGCTTAATTCAGGAAGCGGGCTTTCCACTCGTAGGGCCGAGTGCTAATACTTCGGGGAAACCAAGTCCGACCACTGCACAACATGTCCTTCATGATTTAGGTGGAAAAATTGCTGGCGTCGTCGAGGGGGGAGAAACGCAAATTGGCGTCGAATCCACAGTTCTGGACTTAACGGACGAGCGGGGATTGATTATTCTCAGACCTGGTGCCGTAACCAAAGAACAACTCCAAATTGTTACCGATCAAAAAGTTTGGATGAATGATGAAGTAAAGGTATTAAATCCTGAGGAAGCTCCCAAAGCTCCTGGTATGAAATATACTCATTATTCACCGAACCAACCGGTTATTCTTATGCGGGCAGATTGGTCCATAAAAATATCTGAGCTTCTGGCTGAGGAGAAAGTAATAGGGGTTTTGGCTTCGGATGAACAAATAGCTGAAATCGAGATAAAAGACGAAATCATACCTTATTCATTGGGTTCACGAACGGATGCACGCATTGCTTCCCAACGTTTATATGCAGGACTGAGGTATTTTGATAACCAGGATGTCGATGTCATATTGGCCGAGGCATATCCGAAAGATGGCATTGGGATTGCCTTCATGAATAGACTTGAAAAAGCTTCATCGGCAGTTTATCCCCAATAGCATTTGTGCTATACTTACGTTAATATTTTAATTGTATTTTAATTATGAATCGGTTTCAGGAGGATGGGTATGTTTGATAAATTAGTATTTGAAGCAATCGAAAATGAAAAAGCACGACAAGAAAATGGGATAGAACTAATCGCCTCCGAGAATTTCGTATCCAAGGATGTCATGCTTGCGCAGGGAAGTATCTTGACTAATAAATATGCCGAGGGATACCCAGGCCGTCGTTATTATGGCGGATGTGAATTTGTTGATGTAATTGAAAATCTGGCAATTGATCGTTTGAAGGAACTATTTGGGGCAGAGTATGCAAATGTTCAACCACACTCTGGTAGCCAAGCGAATATGGCAGCCTATCGTGCCATCCTGGAACCAGGTAGTAAAATATTGGGTATGGATTTAAACCACGGCGGTCATTTGACACATGGATCGGCCGTTAACTTCAGTGGTCAAATGTATGATTTCGTGGCTTACGGTGTCGAAAAAGAGACAGAAATAATCGATTATGAAAAAGTAAGAGAGATCGCTTTGGCAGAAAGACCCCAATTAATTGTCGCAGGAGCAAGTGCCTATCCGCGTGCACTGGACTTCAAAAAATTTAGAGAAATTGCCGATGAAATCGGTGCTATGTTGATGGTGGATATGGCTCATATTGCGGGCCTTTGTGCAACAGGCTATCACCAAAATCCCGTCGAATTTGCAGACATTGTGACCTCAACGACCCATAAAACGTTACGCGGTCCTCGTGGTGGTGTCATCATGGCGAAGAAGCAATACGGCAAGAAGTTGAATTCTGCTATTTTTCCAGGTATTCAGGGTGGACCTTTGGAACATGTTATCGCTGCAAAAGCAGTTGCTTTTAATGAAGCTTTAGACGATTCCTTCAAGAATTACATTGGCCAAGTATTGGATAATGCAAAAGCGATGGCAGATGTATTTAAAAATTCAAAATTCCGGGTCATCAGTGGAGGAACTGACACGCATTTATTACTGTTGGACGTATCTGGATTTGATTTGAATGGGAAAGAAGTGGAAACGTTATTGGATTCTGTGGGAATAACGGCGAATAAAAATGCGATACCATTTGATACATTGCCCCCAAGCAAGACAAGCGGCATTCGTATCGGTACTCCAGCAATAACGACCCGTGGATTCGGTAGAGCAGAAGCGATTAAAGTTGCAGAGTTAATTATTAAAACGGTTGAAAACCGAGAAGATGAAACCCTGCTTGATGAAATCAAGAACGAGGTTCAGGCACTGACTGCTCAATTCCCATTATACAAATAAGATTATAAAATAAATTCTGGTAAATCTAGCTCCAATCCTTTACAATAGAAAAAGTGAAAATTGAGAGGGGAATACAAATGGGACAAGTAACCGTTATGGATCATCCATTAATCCAACATAAATTAACAATTATTCGTCAAACAACAACAGGAACCAAAGACTTCCGTGAAGTGGTCAGTGAAATTGCAATGCTGATGGCTTATGAAGTAACACGCGACATGCCTTTAGAGGATGTTGAAATCGAGACACCACTTGTAAAATCAGTACAAAAAACTTTAAGTGGTAAAAAAGTCGCGATTATTCCAATTCTTCGTGCAGGATTAGGGATGGTAGATGGTTTCTTGGCAATGTTGCCTGCAGCTAAAGTTGGACACGTAGGGCTTTATCGTGATGAAGAAACACTTGAACCGCATGAGTATTTCGTTAAATTGCCAGCTGATATTCCAGAACGTCAATTATTTGTTGTGGACCCAATGTTAGCAACAGGTGGTTCTGCAATTGCAGCAATTGAGGCTTTGGAAAAACGTGGTGCAAAACCATCCAACATTAAATTTATCTGTTTAGTTGCTGCGCCAGAAGGTGTTAAAGCATTGAATGACGCTTATCCAGGTGTAGAAATCGTGGTTGCGGCCTTAGATGAAAGACTAAACGAAGCGGGTTACATTCTTCCAGGATTGGGAGATGCTGGTGACCGCCTATTTGGTACGAAATAATGTGTAAGAGACAAAGGGTAACCTTTGTCTCTTTTTTTGTTCCAATAGGATTAAACATATCTAAAAATATTGCCTCGCTAAATTTTAATCAAACATTTCACAAAGTTGAGAACGCAATATTATTATAGGTTTCGGTAAAGAAAATTTCGTAATTGTTTCAAAAATCTTTGCTAATCTTAATACAAGATGGTATTATTGGCAATGCGAGCAGGCCAATGTTTTTTTCATGTTTTTCATTGGCTTGTTAAATTACGTTTGAAAAGAGGTGAAACAATTGGAACATGAATCGGTTGTTGTTGAATTCATGGGGATTGGCTTTGACTTGAATATCATTATCAGTGTAGTTGCTACCTGTGTATTGGTTCTTTTATTCTGTTACGTGTGTACACGTAAGTTGTCAATAAGACCAGGAAGAGGACAGCTTGTTATTGAGTACATTGCAGGTTTTGTTAGAAATATGATTTCTAGCTCAATGGATTGGAAAGTGGGAGAACAATTCTACCTACTTGGTTTTACACTATTTTTGTTTATCTGGGTTGCAAATATGTTAGGTCTAGTTTTAATCCTGAATATAGGTGGTTTTTCCTATTGGAAGAGTCCTACTGCCAGTCCAGTTGTAACATTGGCCCTATCGCTGCTCATTATTTTGATGACGCATTATTTTGGCGTTCGGGAACAAGGTTTTAAAGGCTATTTCATGAATAGTTATGTAAGACCGGTAGCAGCTTTGATGCCAATCAAGATTCTTGAAGAGTTCACGAACACGTTGACATTGGCACTACGTCTATACGGAAACGTTTATGCTGGAGAGATTTTACTTGGTCTAATTGCCTCTTTGGCAAATATGGCTGGTCCATGGACATGGGCCATTGGTATTCCTTTACAAATGGTTTGGCAAGGTTTCTCGATTTTTATCGGTTCTATTCAAGCCTTCGTTTTTACAACTTTGACAATGGTTTACCTATCACACAAAATTGAACATTAATTATTAAAGGGGAAAAACAAAATGAACTTTATAGCAGCAGCAATAGCAGTTGCCGGAGCAGCAATTGGCGCTTCATTGGGTAACGGTAAAGTTATTTCTACAACAATTGAAGCTATCGCAAGACAACCAGAACTACAAAGCCGTCTACAAACTTTGATGTTTATCGGAGTTGGCTTGATCGAGGCCGTTCCTATTATGGCGGTCGTAATTGCATTCTTGCTTATATTCCAATAAAAGAGGGAATGAAAAAAATAAATAGGAGGATATAGATGAAACCACTATTCATTTTAGGCGCGACATCCACAGCGCTAGGAAATACAATCGTTACCCTCGTTTCGTTCTTGTTACTATTTTGGTTAGTTAAACGCATCGCCTGGGGACCATTGATGAGTATGTTGGATGAAAGAGAAAAAGCAATCAATGCTGATTTAGATAAAGCAGCAAAAGATCGTGAAATTTCACTACAACAACGAGCTGAAACAGAAGAACAGTTACGTGAAGCACGAAAAAATGCCAATGAAATATTAAATAAAGCCCAAATAGAGGGAAATGTACTACACAAATCTATTATCAAAGAAGCAAATGAAGACGCACAACGTATTCGTCAACAAGCGCAACGTGAAATCGAAGCTGAGCGCGTACGTGCTTTGAATAACATGCGTTCTGAAATCAGTGAATTATCCATCAGTATCGCTGAAAAAGTCATTAAAAGAGAATTAAATACTTCTGACCAAGAGCGATTAGTTGATGAGTTCATTCAAGGATTGGAAGATTAATATGGATAAAAAAGAGGAAATCAACATCGACCAATACATCGATGACTATCTTGAAGAAAAGCAACCGACTACTATAACGTTGACTTCCGCAGTGGCTTTGCGTCCGGAACAAAAGAATCGGATTATAGCAGCTTTTGTGAAGAAAACCAATTATGTTAAGGATTTTGAAGTTGTTGAAATCGTAGATGAGACCCTTCTGGGCGGTGTCCGTTTGGAGTCTGATAATCATTTCTTCGATAATACAATTCGTCATGACTTAACGCAATTGCAACAACATATTTTAGAAGGCCAATGAGATTGAAGAGGTGAAGAATGTGGCAGTGAATAAAGAAGAATTACATTCTTTGATCAAGCAAAGAATCAGCTCTTTTCAATCGACTCCAAAAATTGAGGAAATTGGAAAGCTGACTTATGTAGGTGACGGTATAGCCCGTGCCACAGGTTTAACTAATGTCATGAGTGGTGAACTATTGGAATTCCAAAATGGCACCATTGGTATGGCTCAAAACCTGGAAAAAGAAGATGTGGGTATCGTCATATTCGGACCTTACTCCGATATTCACGAAGGAGACATCGTCAAAAGAACAGGTCGTATCATGGAAGTGCCAGTTGGAGAATCCCTGATCGGCCGAGTAGTCGATGCTTTAGGAAGTCCAATTGATGGACAAGGTCCTATTTTAACAACCAAGACCCGTCCTGTAGAAGCAGAAGCACCTGGTGTTATGGACCGTCAATCAGTAGCAGAACCCTTGCAAACAGGTATCAAAGCGATTGATTCTCTCGTACCAATTGGGAGAGGACAACGGGAATTAATCATCGGTGACCGTAAAACAGGTAAAACCACAATTGCTGTTGATACAATTTTGAATCAACGAGGAAAAAATGTTATCTGTATTTACGTTGCTATTGGACAAAAAGAATCTTCTGTTCGTAACTTAACGGAAACACTTAAAAAGCACCGTGCTTTGGATTACACAATCATTGTATCAGCTAGTGCTTCTCAACCTGCACCCATGCTATATATAGCTCCTTACACAGCCACAGCGATGGCTGAAGAATATATGTATAATGGTAAGCATGTTTTAGTTATTTATGATGATTTGTCCAAACAGGCCGCAGCTTATCGAGAAATGTCTCTATTGCTGAGAAGACCACCTGGCCGTGAAGCTTATCCAGGGGATATCTTTTATTTGCATTCTCGTCTACTGGAACGGTCCGCAAAATTGAATGATAAATTGGGAGGCGGCTCCATTACCTCCTTACCAATCGTTGAAACACAAGCAGGCGATATTTCCGCGTATATTCCAACAAACGTTATTTCAATCACAGATGGGCAAATTTTTCTGGAAAGCGATTTGTTCTTTGGTGGTATTCGTCCAGCCATTTCGGCCGGTCTATCCGTTTCACGGGTAGGTGGATCCGCTCAAACGAAAGCGATGAAGAAAGTGTCCGGTACTTTACGTCTTGATTTAGCGTCATACCGTGAACTCGAGGCCTTTACACAATTTGGTTCCGACCTGGATGCTTCAACGCAACAACGCTTGAACCGTGGACACAGAACTGTTGAAGTGCTCAAACAAGATCTGCATGCTCCGCTTCCAGTTGAAGAGCAAGTAGTTATTCTTTATGCCTTAACAAAAGGATATTTAGATGTGGTTCCGGTTCGTGATATCGCGCGTTTTGAATCCGAACTTATGAGTCGTCTGGAAATCTCTGAACCTCATCTGTTGGAAACCATACGGGAAACAAAACAACTGCCTGATGAGGGAGAATTGACAAAAGCCATTGAATCTTTTGCGAATAGCTTTGTCCCACATAGTCATTAAGGGGTGAATACATGGCATCGTCATTGATTGATATAAAAAAACGAATTATCTCTACTCAAAAGACAAGTCAAATTACCAATGCCATGCATATGGTATCTGCGTCAAAGTTGTCTAGAGCAGAACAAAAAGTAAAAAAATATCAGCTTTATGCGGATAAAATCCGGGAAATCGTGACCCATATTGCCGGCCAACAATTATCTATGTTGGAAGAACATGGCTCAAACCTAAGTCAAGAACAACTCATAGACTTTCATGATTTGCTGATTGAGCGTGAAGTGAAAAAAACAGGTTACTTAATTATTTCGACGGATAAAGGATTAGCGGGTAGTTACAATTCATCTATCTTTAAATCAACCCGTCAAATGATTGAAGATGATCATAAAACCTCCGGAGAATACACGATTATTTCCATTGGAGAAACATTGGCACGTGATTTACAGAAACATCAAATAGCGGTTGAGCGTATTGTTCCGGATTTGAGCGACCAGCCATCTTTTGAAGATGTACGTGGAATAGTTTCTCTGGTTGTGGAATATTATCGTAATGAAGAATTTGATGAGTTGTATGTCTGTTATAACCATCATATTAACGCCATAAGCTCTGAATTCCGTGCTGAAAAAATGTTGCCTCTTTCTGATTTGGATGTTCGCGAAGCAGAAGAATATGAAGTCGAATATTTATTTGAACCAACGAAGGAAGACATTTTGGAAGTTCTTCTTCCACAGTACGCAGAAAGCTTAATATATGGAGCAATCATCGATGCGAAAGCATCAGAGCATGCTTCACGGATGACAGCCATGAAAAGTGCGACGGACAATGCGAAAGACTTAATCAAACGCTTGTCATTAGAACAAAACAGAATGCGCCAAGGTGCAATTACGCAAGAACTTACGGAAATCGTATCCGGTGCAAATGCGTTAGAAGAGAAGTAAAGGGGATGCAAAATTACATGAGAAAAGGACAAATCGTTCAAGTTATTGGGCCTGTCGTCGATGTCGGCTTTCCCCCTGATGCAGGACTACCGAATATTCACGATGCACTCCAAATCCAAAGAGTGCGTCAAAACGGTGAAGTCGAAAAAATCGTCCTGGAGGTAGCCTTGCAAATTGGAAACGGAGAAGTACGTACCATTGCAATGCAATCCACTGATGGACTGCAACGCGGGATGGAAGTGATTGATACTGGCAAACCTATCAGGGTTCCGGTAGGGACAGAAACGTTAGGTCGTGTTTTCAATGTGTTGGGCGATCCCATTGACTTGAAAGAACCATTTCCTGAGGACTATCCACGCGAAGGTATTCATAGAGCTGCACCGACGTATGATGAATTGAGCAGTAACTATGAAATTCTTGAAACAGGAATCAAGGTAATCGACCTTTTGGCACCTTATTTAAAAGGTGGGAAAGTAGGCTTGTTTGGCGGTGCCGGTGTCGGGAAAACGGTCTTGATCCAGGAATTGATTCATAATATCGTTGAACAGCACGGTGGTATTTCTGTATTTACCGGTGTTGGTGAGCGGACACGTGAAGGAAATGACCTTTATAATGAAATGCAGGAATCCGGTGTTGGTAAGAAAACAGCAATGGTTTTCGGTCAAATGAACGAGCCGCCAGGTGCCCGTATGCGGGTAGCTTTGACGGGTTTGACGATGGCTGAACATTTCCGTGACAAAGAAAATCAAGATGTGCTTTTATTTATCGACAATATCTACCGCTTTACTCAAGCGGGGTCAGAAATATCTGCACTTTTGGGACGGATGCCGTCAGCTGTAGGATACCAACCAACATTGGCAACAGAAATGGGTGAACTGCAAGAACGGATTGCATCAACCAAGAATGGTTCGATTACGTCTATTCAAGCTATTTACGTTCCAGCAGATGACTATACGGATCCGGCTCCCGCGACAACATTTGCCCATCTTGATTCTACAACCAACCTGGAACGTCGTTTGACGGAACAAGGTATTTATCCAGCGGTTGACCCATTGGCATCTTCTTCAAGTGGGCTTTCACCAGATATTGTGGGTGAAGAACATTATGAGGTGGCGACGGAAGTACAACATATTCTGCAACGTTATCGTGAACTTCAAGACATCATCGCCATTTTAGGTATGGATGAACTATCCGAGAATGAAAGAGAAATAGTTGGGCGCGCACGTCGCATTCAATTCTTCCTCTCTCAAAACTTCCATGTTGCGGAGTCATTTACAGGTATTCCGGGATCATACGTGCCAGTAAAAGAAACTGTAAAAGGCTTTAAGGAAATTATTGATGGAAAACACGATGATGTACCAGAAGAGGCATTTCGAAATGTAGGAACGATTGAAGAAGTTTTGAAAAAAGCTGAGAGCCTAGGTTATAAAGGGGTGTCTTAATATGGCTGTGATGCATGTTTCTGTCATTACACCTGAGGGTACTGTTTTTGATCATCGAGCCAAAGCGGTCGATGCCCAAACGACAGATGGTGGTATTACAATCTTACCGGGCCATATACCGATCATTGTGCCACTCGCAATTGGTGAACTAAGAGTGACGCGTGTCACTGATAGTGATGACGATAAAAATTATGTCGCAATAAACGGCGGAATAATGGAAGTACAAGGGAATCAAGTCAATATTATTGCCAATACAGCTGAACGCTCACGCGATATCGATTTGGATAGAGCGGAGTTGGCCAAAAAAGCTGCCGAGGAATTAATGGCTGAAGCGCGTGACCAAAAGAATCTCGTTGAGTTCAATCGCGCGCGTGTTTCTCTTGCCAAAGCAATTAACCGTATCGGCGTATCTAAAAAAAGACTATAATCTCATCATTAGGCCAGAATCCTGCGTATTTGATGCAGCGGTTCTGGCTTTTTCTCTCTTTTAATAATAAAAGAAAACATATCGAAATCGTGCTTTATAGAATTTTTTGAGTTTGAAAATCAAAATAATTGTAAAAAAAATATATTTTTAAACCATATCAGTTTGAAATAGCGGAATTTGCATTTATAATACGAAGTATAAAGGTGTTTTTTTACACTATTAATGTAATGAAATTATTTATTTATTTCAATTTATTTAAAAATGTAAGCTACTATTCTTTTTTGATTTAATTTATGTTAGTATAGTTGAAGGCTATAGGGGGGAGGGGCAGGATGGATACAATGTTTTCATTCGGAATGCTGGAAATCATCTCTCATATGGTATTTATTTTTTTGTCTTTTTGGGCTATAAAAGCCATCAGGATTGAAACTTGGATCAGAAAGAACCATATACCTGAAGCGAGAATCTTATATTTTTTTATTGCAATTGCTTTAGGATATACAGTGAGTTCATTCTTTATTGATTTCGTGACTGTTTCACGAAACTTGGCTTTTCTAATAACTAACTAAACCTATGACTACGTATTTCATGACAAGTGCAAATGACGCAAACTAAACAAACGATAAATACAATAGAGTTGTGAGCAACTCTAGACGCGATACACGAATTTCGGAGGGATATTTGAATGGAAAAAATGATTGTCAGAGGCGGGAACCGACTTGTCGGGACAGTGAAAGCAGAAGGTGCAAAAAATGCTGTGCTTCCAATTGTTGCTGCTACAATCTTGGCTACTAAAGGTAAAACAGTATTAAAAAATGTTCCAGTTTTGTCTGATGTATACACAATTAATAACGTTTTGAAAAATATTAATATTGATACACAGTTTGACGAAAGCACTAATACAATTGTTGTGGATGCAACAGATGAAGTAAGCTGGGAAACACCTTTTGAATATGTCAGTAAAATGAGAGCATCTATAGTTGTTATGGGACCATTATTGGGTCGCCTAGGTAGAGCAAAAGTTGCACTTCCGGGTGGATGTGCGATTGGGACACGGCCAATCGACCTGCATTTAAAAGGTTTTGAAGCAATGGGAGCATCAATTAAGATTGAAAATGGTTATGTAGAAGCAGTGGCAGAAAAATTACATGGAGCAAGAATTTACCTTGATTTCCCTAGTGTAGGCGCAACTCAGAATTTGATGATGGGTGCTGTTTATGCTGAAGGAACTACTATTTTGGAGAACGTTGCACGTGAACCTGAAATTGTTGATTTAGCACGCTTATTAAACAGCATGGGTGCTAAAATTTTTGGTGCTGGAACTGAAACAATCCGCATTGAAGGGGTAGAGGAGCTTGTAGGGGTAACACACTCTATTATTCCTGACCGTATCGAAACAGGCACATTCATGGTTGCTGCTGCAGTAACTAACGGAAATGTTTTAATTGAGGATGCAATTGCTGAACACAACAAACCGTTGATTTCGAAATTGAAGGAAATGGGCGTTTCGATTGAGGAAGAAGCAAGTGGTCTACGAATTATTGGACCAAAACAATTGCGTGCCACTGATGTTAAGACAATGCCACATCCTGGCTTCCCAACGGATATGCAAGCACAAATGACTATTGCACAACTAGTATCCCAAGGAACAAGCACAATGACGGAAACTGTTTTTGAAAATCGCTTTATGCATCTTGAAGAAATGCGTCGGATGAATGCGAATTTCAAAGTAGAAGGTCAAACTGTACTGCTGTACGGTAATTCTTCCTTCCAGGGAGCAGAAGTTGCCGCGACAGATTTGCGTGCAGCAGCAGCGCTTATCATTGCTGGTTTAGTAGCAACAGGCTATACACGCGTAACAAATTTAACACATTTAGATCGTGGTTATTATGAATTTGACAAAAAGCTCAGAAATCTTGGAGCTGATATTGAGAGAATCGATGAGAGTGCTGAAAAATCACTTTCTTCTCAAGACCTTGATGCCTTGTTTGCATAATACAAATATTTACGATTTATTTTCAGGGGGAAAAAACTTGGCTAAAGATATAGGTATCGATTTGGGTACTGCTAACGTATTGATTCATGTGAAGGGTAAAGGAATCGTATTGAACGAACCTTCCGTTGTTGCTGTGGATACTGCGACGAACCGCGTGCTTGCTGTGGGGTCTGAAGCTTACCGAATGGTAGGGCGGACACCTTCTAATATCAAAGTTATTCGTCCCCTAAAAGGTGGCGTTATTGCAGACTTTGACATTACAGAGGCAATGCTGACACACTTTATTGACCGTTTGAACGTGAAAGGCTTAATGACTAAGCCAAATATTCTGATTTGCTGCCCGACAAACGTTACAGCAATAGAACAAAAAGCAATTATTGAAGCTGCTGAAAAAAGTGGCGGTAAAAACGTTTATTTAGAAGAAGAGCCTAAAGTTGCCGCTGTCGGCGCTGGTTTGGATATTTTCCAGCCAAATGGTAATATGGTTATTGATATCGGTGGAGGAACCAGTGATGTTGCTGTTCTTTCTTTGGGTGGTATCGTAACAAGCAGTTCTTTGAAACAAGCAGGGGATAAACTTGATGCAGACATCATGAACTTCGTTAAACGATCACACAAATTACTTATTGGGGAAAGAACGGCAGAACAAATCAAGAAAGAAGTAGGTACTGCGCTTTACCCAGAGAAGATTATTGCAATGGAAATTCGTGGTCGTGATATGGTGACTGGGTTACCACGTACCATTTCGATTAATTCGGCTGAAATATACGAAGCCATGCATGAAACATTGATGAATATTGTTAATCAAGCTAAAGAGGTACTGGAAACAACACCTCCAGAACTTGGTGCAGATATTATTAATAGCGGGATTGTTTTAACTGGTGGGGGTTCTTTGATCGAAGGTATCGAAGAATTATTCAGCGATGAGCTGGGTGTTCCTGTGTTCGTTGCAACAGAAGCTTTAGATTCAGTTGTTTTGGGAACAGGTCTGCTACTAGAAAACATTGGCAAGTCCCGTCGCAAAAAGATTGGATTCCTGAGAAGAATTCTCCAAACAAATTAAATGTAAAGGAAGTTCGTAATGAAATTCGACGTTAAACCTATATTTAGAGCTCTATTTTGGATTATATTTTTCATAGTCTTGGCAGCCGTTTTATTTTTTGTGGGCCTAGCTGTGGGATATAGTGTCTTAGGAGATGGTGAAATGATGGATGTTTTCAAATATGACACTTGGCAACATATACTTGACTATATTCGTTAATCAATTAGGTTAGTTGGATTCATCCGAACGAAGAATCAGGGTGCTTTTATGACAAGGGTGCTCTGATTTTAAAAAGTTATTGCCAACAGTTCGCGTTTAGTGTTATAATAATAACACTGCTGTCGCCTTAGTGTAATGGATATCACGTAAGATTCCGGTTCTTGCAATGGGGGTTCGATTCCCTCAGGCGACGTCTTTAACGGTGCCCCCATCTTGTCTGTTCAAGGTGGGGGCTTTTTTATATCCATAGCCTATTAACTTTGATAAAATAGGTGAAAGGTCAACCAAACGAATTGACCATTTTTGACCAATGGTGTACAATTATCACTGTAAATGAAAAATATTTCTTGATTAGGAGGATAATTAAATGAATCTAGTACCTACAGTAATTGAACAAACTTCTCGCGGTGAACGCGCCTATGATATTTATTCACGCCTTTTGAAAGATCGTATCATCATGATTTCTGGTGGCATTGACGATAACTTGGCAAACTCGGTTATTGCACAATTGCTATTTTTGGATGCGCAAGACCCTGAAAAAGATATTTATATTTATATTAACTCTCCGGGTGGATCCGTATCTGCTGGTCTGGCTATTTACGATACCATGAATTTTGTAAAAGCAGACGTTCAAACAATCGCAATGGGTATGGCTGCATCAATGGGAAGTTTCTTATTGACGGCTGGAACCAAAGGTAAACGATTCGCTTTGCCTAATGCTGAAATCATGATTCACCAACCACTGGGTGGAGCACAAGGTCAGGCAACTGAAATCGAAATCGCGGCCAGACATATCTTGGCAACGCGTGAACGCCTAAATAAAATCTTGGTTGAAAGAACAGGTCAACCGATCGAAGTAATCGAACGTGATACTGATCGTGATAACTACATGACAGCTGAACAAGCGAAAGAATACGGTTTGATTGATCAAGTAATGGAAAGTTCAAAAAACCTGAAATAAGCATTTAAGACGAAAGACAACCGACAATTTAAAGTTGGTTGTCTTTTTTTTTTCTTGTTGTGGTAAAATGTAAGCGGAAACAACAAGGGGCTTTTGCTTTTTTGTTTTGCGGGACAAAAAACGACCCAAAAAAATATTGGGTTTTTTAAGAAAATGATACAAAATAGTTGAAAAAAAAGTTCGGAATTGATAGAATAAACGTTGTAAGGGAAAGAGATGCACCGCTATTAAGCTTTTAGAGCTCCTGTACTGCTTCTGGGTAGTATGATGGCCTAGACTTTTCTGCATGGTTGGTCGTTTTTTGACCTACTAGGAAAGTGGGGGATGATATGAAAGATGCTATTTCTGTCTTACAAAAAGTGATTCCGGATTTATTAGCACATTTAACTCATCGCTATCATATCCTGGAAGTTATTCACTTACATGCGCCAATCGGTAGACGCTCGTTGTCCGAAATCACCAGCATTTCCGAAAGGTCATTACGCACCGAAACGGACTTTTTGAAGAACCAAGGTTTGCTCATTAGTTCTAAGTCCGGAATGTCACTCACCTTAAAGGGAAAGAAAGTATTCCATGAGCTTGAAGACGTTCTTGATCGCATGCTGACAATGGACAGAAAAGAAGAGGCACTTGCTAAGAAGTTGAACCTCCAATTTTGTCGCATTATACCAGGTGATACAGATGAATCGAGTGATGCTCTTGATGATTTAGGAAAACAGGCAGTCGAAGTTTTTGATGAATTGTTACCGGAAGGTGAGTTCATAGTTGCTGTTGCGGGTGGTAGTACTATGCTTGCAATGGCGCGACATATGACTACGAAACTATCTGAACAAAGGCATTTTACTTTTGTACCGGCACGAGGCGGTTTGGGTGACCTAATGGCAATCCAGGCAAACTCCGTCAGTGATTCAATGGCCCAAGCTACGGGAGGCACAAACACAGCATTGTTTGTACCTGATGATTTGAGCGAAGAAGCGTTGAATATGTTAAAAAATGAGCCCTCGATTCTACAGACGATGAATCTGATGAAGCGCGCGAATTGCTTGTTATATAGCATCGGAAATGCTAAAGTTATGATGGATCGTCGCAAGATGGCGACAGGGTTTAAGGCGGATCTGATTGAGAAAAAAGCTGTCGGAGAAGCATTTGGATGTTATTTTGACGAAAAAGGTCAAATTGTACATCGCTTGTCGCGCTTCGGTCTACAGATAGAAGACGTTGCAAAGATTCCCTATGCGATAGCCATAGCAGGGGGAAGTTCGAAAGCAAACGCAATTGAAGCTTATTCACACATTGCACCAGAACATACATGGCTTGTAACAGATGAAGGTGCAGCTAACCAGATTTTAAAAGGGATTTCCCTTTAAAATATATTAATTATCCTGAAGGAGGATTTTTTATAATGACAGTAAAAGTAGCGATTAATGGTTTTGGCCGTATTGGACGTTTAGCCCTACGCCGTATTATGGAATCTGACACAAACATGGAAGTAGTAGCAATCAACGACTTAACAGATAACGATGATTTAGCTTACTTGTTGAAATATGATACAGCTCAAGGACGTTTCCCTCACTCAGTAGCAGTAGAAGGCGATGATTTAGTAGTAGCTGGTAAAGCTATCAAATCTTTCGCTGAAAAAGATGCTAACAACCTACCATGGGGCGAGTTAGGAATTGACATCGTTCTAGAATGTACTGGTTTCTATGTATCAGACGAAAAATCACAAGCGCACATCAATGCTGGTGCAAAACGCGTATTGATTTCAGCACCTGCTTCTGGCGACTTGAAAACAATCGTTTACGGAGTTAACCACGAAACAATCGAATCTTCAGATGTAATCGTATCTGCAGCTTCATGTACTACAAACTGCTTGGCACCATTGGCAAACACATTGAACGAAAAATTCGGTATTCAACGTGCTTTGATGTCAACAATCCATGCTTACACAGCTACACAAGCTATGCAAGATGCTCCAGGCGGACGTAAAAACCGTGCCGGTGCAGCTAACGCTATTCCAGCATCAACTGGTGCTGCTAAAGCAGTAGGTAAAGTAATTCCAGCATTGAACGGTAAAATCGATGGAACTGCAGTACGTGTTCCAACTATCACTGGTTCAATGGTAGAACTTTACTCAGTACTTGAAAAAGACGTTACTGTAGAAGAAGTAAATGCAGCAATGAAAGAAGCTTCTTCAAATGCATTCTTGTACGAAGAAGATGAAATCGTATCTTCAGATGTAATCGGCGTTCCAGCTGGTTCAATCTTCGATGCTACTCAAACAAAAATCATGGAAGCTAACGGCGGCCAATTGGTTAAAACTGTTGCTTGGTATGATAACGAGTACGGTTTCGTTGCAAACATGGTAAGCACTCTAGCATACATGGCTTCAAAATAATTTAAATTAACTCGTAAAATAGGCGGGAAGCGTCGCGCTTCCTGCCTTTTTACATGATTAAGAAGCGGAGGTTTTTATTTTATGACAAAGAAAGTTGTTACAGACTTAGATGTTGCTGGTAAAAAAGTTCTGGTTCGTGCAGACTTCAACGTGCCGATGAAAGACGGGGAAATTACAAACGATAATCGTATTGTACAAGCTTTGCCAACTATCGAGCACTTAATTAAAAACAATGCAAAAGTTATTCTTTTCTCTCACTTGGGAAAAGTTAAAACAGAAGAAGACAAAGCTAAATTGAGCTTGCGTCCTGTTGCTACACGTTTAGCTTCTCTATTGAATAAAGAAGTGAAATTTGTTGCCGAAACACGTGGAGAAGAATTGGAATCAGCAATCAATGCATTAAATGATGGCGAAGTTCTATTGTTCGAAAATACGCGTTTTGAAGATGTTGACGGTAAAAAAGAAAGCAAAAACGATCCAGAACTTGGTAAATACTGGGCTAGCCTAGGTGACCTGTTTGTGAACGACGCTTTCGGTACTGCTCACCGTGCCCATGCTTCAAATATCGGAATTGCTTCTCATTTAGATTCAGCAGCTGGTTTCTTGATGGATAAAGAAATCAAGTTCATCGGTGGTGCTGTTGACGAACCACAACGCCCATTCGTTGCAATCTTGGGTGGTGCCAAAGTTTCTGACAAAATCGGTGTTATCGAAAACTTGTTGGAAAAAGCTGATAAAGTCATTATCGGTGGCGGCATGGCTTATACATTTGCTAAAGCACAAGGAAAAGAAATCGGTGGCTCTTTACTAGAAGCTGACAAACTGGACTTGGCTAAGGAATTGATGGCTCGCGCAGGCGATAAACTTATCTTGCCAATCGATGCTGCTATTGCATCTGGTTTCAGCAATGATGCTTTAGTTGGTTATGTTTCAATGGACGAAATCCCAGCTGACAAACAAGCGTTGGATATCGGACCAGAAACAATCAAGCTATTTGAAAAAGAACTAGAGGGTGCTAAAACAGTCGTTTGGAATGGCCCTATGGGAGTTTTTGAATTCGAAAACTTTGCCAAAGGTACAATTGGTGTCTGTGAAGCAATCGCTAAATTAGAAGATGCTACAACAATCATCGGTGGTGGCGATTCTGCTGCAGCAGCAATGCAATTAGGTTATGCAGACGACTTCACGCATATTTCTACTGGTGGTGGCGCATCACTTGAGTATTTGGAAGGTAAAGAATTACCGGGTGTTGCTTCGATTTCAGATAAATAATCGTTGGATTTAGCTAGAGGAGGAAAATCATGCGTAAACCTATCATTGCAGGTAACTGGAAAATGAACAAAACTGCTGCTGAAGCGCAAGCTTTCGTTGAAGCAGTTAAAAACGCAATTCCAAGTAACGATGCTGTAGATGCTGTTATTGGATCTCCGGCTTTATATTTAGAAAAAATGGTGGCTGATCGTGAAGGAACTGATTTAAAAGTAGCAGCGCAAAACTGTTACTCTGAAGATTCAGGCGCTTTTACTGGTGAAATTAGCCCACAAGCTCTGGGTGACCTGGGTGTGGACTATGTTATCATTGGTCACTCTGAAAGAAGACAATATTTCCACGAAACTGACGAAGACATCAACAAAAAAGCACTTGCGATTTTCCGTAATGGAATGGTTCCTATCCTATGTTGTGGCGAAACTTTAGAACAACGTGAAGCGGGAGAAACTGCTGAATGGATTAAAGGCCAAATAACTAATGCATTGAAAGATTTAACAGAAGGACAAGTTTCAGAACTTGTTATTGCTTATGAACCAATTTGGGCAATCGGAACAGGTAAATCTTCGTCGGCTGAAGATGCAGATGAAACTTGTGGCGTTGTTCGTGAAACAGTTCGTGAATTGTACAATGGTGCTGTAGCGGATGCGGTTCGTATCCAATATGGTGGTAGTGTTAAGCCAGAAAACATCGCTGAATATATGGCAAAAGCTAATATTGACGGTGCTTTAGTTGGAGGCGCAAGTCTTGAAGCAGAGTCCTTCTTGAAATTATTGGAGGCAGTAAAATAATGAATAAGAAACCTGTAGCAATCATCATTCTTGATGGTTTCGGTTGTCGTGACGAAATCATTGGTAATGCTGTGGCACAAGCAAAAAAACCTAACTTTGATCGTTATTGGAATACCTACCCGCATGCAACAATGGCTGCATCTGGTTTAGCCGTAGGACTTCCTGAAGGTCAAATGGGTAACTCAGAAGTAGGGCATACGAATATTGGGGCTGGTCGCGTTGTTTACCAAAGTTTGACACGTATTGACAAAGCAATCCAAGATGGTGAATTCCTGACCAATGATGCACTGAAAGGTGCTTATCAACATGCAATCGATAATGACTCTACACTCCATTTGTTCGGTTTAGTATCTGACGGTGGTGTACACAGTCAATTGGGTCACATCTTGGCCTTGATTGAAAGTGCTAAACATAAAGGCGTAAAGAAACTTTGTTTACACGCATTTTTGGATGGTCGCGATGTAGATCCACACGCTGCACCAGGATACATTAAAACAATTGAAAATAAGATGGCTGAAGTCGGCTTAGGCGAAATTGCAACTGTCTCCGGTCGTTACTATGCGATGGATCGTGATAAACGTTGGGAACGTGTGAATTTGGCTTACAATGCTGTGATGCATGGTGAAGGCCCTCAATTCCCATCTGCACAGGCTGTTGTTGAACATAGCTACGCAAACAATATTACCGATGAGTTTGTTTTACCAAGCGTTATCGTAAAAGATGGCGTGCCGGTAGGAACTGTAAAAGATAACGATGCTGCTATCTTCTTTAATTTCCGACCAGACCGTGCAATTCAACTCTCAAATGCCTTCAGTAATGAAACATGGACAGAATTTGATCGTGGTGTTCGTCCACAAAATATTAAATTTGTGACAATGACACTATATCAAGATACCGTTCTTGCTGATGTTGCATTCCCACCAATCGGATTGAAAAACGTATTGGCTGAAGTGTTGAGTAACAACGGTAAAACACAATTACATGTTGCGGAAACAGAAAAATATCCACACGTTACTTTCTTTATGAACGGTGGAAAACATGATCCATTTGAAGGGGAAGATCGTATCTTGATTCCTTCTCCGAAAGTGGCAACCTACGATTTAAAACCTGAAATGAGCGCTTATGAAGTTGGAGATGCTTTGAGTGCTGCAATCGACGAAGACAAGTATGATGCAATCATGTTGAACTTCGCGAACCCGGACATGGTTGGGCACTCTGGTATGCTGGAGCCAACCATCAAAGCGATCGAAGCAGTTGATGAAAACTTAGGAAAAGTAGTCGATAATATTATTGCCCACGGTGGATACGCAATTATCTTTGCTGACCACGGTAATGCAGATACGATGATTACACCTGAGGGAACACCACATACTGCTCATACGACGGTTCCTGTTCCTGTAATTGTTACAAAACCTGGTGTAACATTGCGCACAGACGGAAAACTGGCTGATGTGGCTCCAACAATGCTTGATTTGATGGGTGTCGCTCAACCTGAAGAAATGACAGGCGAGACTTTAATCGTAAAAGATTAATCATTTACGAGATTAAGTTGCAAAGAACACGAAAGTTGTCTAAAATTAAAATTGTAAAACAAATCATTGTTTTCAAAAAGGAGAGAATAGAATGCCATTCATTACAGATATTTTGGCTAGAGAAGTACTTGATTCACGTGGTAACCCAACTGTTGAGGTTGAAGTTTACACAGAAAGCGGCGCATTTGGTCGCGGTATGGTTCCATCAGGAGCTTCTACAGGTGAACACGAAGCAGTAGAACTACGTGACGGTGACAAAGACCGTTACCTAGGAAAAGGTGTTCAAAAAGCAGTTGAGAACGTTGAGCTAATCGCTGACGCTATCATCGGTTTTGACGTAAGAGACCAACTAGCTATCGACAGAGTTATGATTGAATTAGATGGTACTCCTAACAAGAGCAAATTGGGAGCAAACGCAATTCTAGCTGTTTCTATCGCAGTTGCACACGCAGCAGCAGAATACCTAGATGTGCCATTGTACCAATACCTAGGTGGATTCAACGCTAAAGTGTTGCCAACTCCAATGATGAACATCATCAATGGTGGTTCTCACTCTGACGCACCAATCGCTTTCCAAGAATTCATGATTCTTCCTGTAGGCGCACCTACATTCAAGGAAGCACTACGTTGGGGAGCTGAAATCTTCCACAAACTTGCTTCAATCCTTAAATCTCGTGGATTGGAAACATCAGTTGGGGACGAAGGTGGTTTCGCACCACGTTTTGAAGGAACTGAAGACGGAGTAGAAACAATTCTTGAAGCAATTAAAGCAGTTGGTCTAGAGCCAGGTAAAGATGTTTTCTTAGGTTTTGACTGTGCAGCTTCTGAATTCTACGAAGACGGTATCTATAACTACGCTAAATTCGAAGGCGAAGGCGGAGCAAAACGCAACGCTGAAGAACAAGTTGCTTTCTTGGAAGAATTGGTATCTAAATACCCAATCATCTCAATTGAAGATGGTATGGACGAAAACGACTGGGACGGCTGGAAACTATTGACAGAACGTCTTGGCGAAAAAGTTCAATTAGTTGGTGACGACTTGTTCGTTACAAACACTGAAATCCTAAGCAAAGGTATCAAAAACCACATTGGTAACTCAATCCTAATCAAAGTTAACCAAATCGGTACTTTGACTGAAACTTTTGAAGCTATCGAAATGGCTAAGAAAGCTGGATACACAGCTGTTATCTCTCACCGTTCTGGTGAAACAGAAGACGCAACAATCGCTGATATCGCTGTTGCAACTAACGCTGGACAAATCAAAACAGGTTCATTGAGCCGTACAGACCGTATCGCTAAATACAACCAATTGCTACGTATTGAAGATCAATTGGGAGAATTAGCTGTTTACGAAGGTCTAGAAGCATTCTACAACCTAGAAAACAAATAATTTCAAATCAAAAACCCTATCCAGCTGGATAGGGTTTTTTCTGTAGGTTCTATTATTTATGGTGTTGGTAGTATTAGTATTCTTCTCGAAAATCCCGAAGGACGGTGGGGTTGCTTGTGGCCGTGTCAAGGATGCAATGCGAAAGTAGGGACCGTTGATGCTTCAGCGTCTACGGTCCCTTTGAGGCTTGCAAGCCCGGAGACTACAGGCTCCGGGCGGTCCCACGGCAGTACACAAGCAAACACGCAGGCCGAAGGGCATTTCCTTCACCAACACCAGATAACCAAGAACCGATTAAACCAGAGTTGTGCGTACTTTTCGAATAGCCTGCACAACCCAAGATAATTGTGCAGACAGATAGGGAATAGGTACGCAAAAACAAACTGCACCAAGTAAACAGAGCTTCTAAATAAACCTTTCAAATATCATTAACTTTGTTATAATTACTTTAATATTAAATAAATATGAGAATATGATTGGAGTGTCCCGTATGACATGTTGGAATTTTTCTGCAGGCCCTGCAGTGTTACCTAAAGCAGTAATGAGAGAAGTACAAGAGGAACTGCTATCCTATAAAGGTAGTGAGATGTCCGTGATGGAGTTGAGTCATCGATCATCGTTATTCCAACAGATTATTTCTGATGCCGAGACTACTTTGAGAGAACTCATGGACATTCCGGATAATTACCACGTTTTATTCCTCCAAGGTGGTGCAAGTTTGCAGTTTGCGGCAGTTCCGATTAACTTGCTTGAAGATAAAAAAGCGGGTTATATTATTTCGGGATCCTGGGGACAGAAAGCATATGAAGAAGCACACAAGTTATTCCCAGAACGAGCAGTGATTATCGCAGATGCCAAAGACAATCACTATACGCAAATACCAGATGTGAAAATAGAAGATTCTTCTGAGTTTGATTACATCCATATCACGACAAATAATACCATTGAAGGAACGGCCTATCAAAATATACCAAAATACGGAGATATTCCTTTAGTTGCGGACATGTCCTCCAATATACTCTCTGCAAATTATGATGTGCGTGATTTTGGTTTAATTTATGCAGGTGCACAGAAAAATATCGGTCCAGCGGGTTTAACACTTGTAATCGTTCGTGAAGACTTAATCAAAGAGCACACCGCTACTATCCCAACAATGCTTGATTACAAAACACATATTAAAAACGACTCTATGTATAACACACCACCAACATTCGCTATATATGTATCCAAGTTAGTGTTTGAATGGCTACGTGATTTTGGTGGTATTGATAGCATGGTCGCGTTGAACGAAAGAAAAGCGGGATTACTATATAAAACAATCGAGGAATCTAATTTATTCAAGTCACCTGTTCACCTTGATTATCGTTCTTTGACAAATATTCCCTTTATTACAGGTGACAAAGAAGTTGACAAGAAGTTTATAACTGAAGCCACTGCTGCTGGCTTTGTCAATCTTAAAGGCCATCGTTCAGTAGGAGGGATGCGGGCCAGTCTATACAATGCTTTTCCAATTGAAGGGGTTGAGGCTTTGGTAACATTCATGAAAGAGTTCGAACAAAGAGAGGAACTTGAAAAATGAAGGACATTCAAACATATAACCGTATTGCACCAGAAGGCTTAGAACTCTTGGATAAAACTGAATATGTCTTAAATGAAAGTCAGGATCCAGATGCCATTGTTTTAAGAAGTAAAGATTTACACGATATCACGTTCAATGATTCCTTGGTGGCAATTGCCAGAGCAGGAGCCGGGGTCAATAACATACCTCTAGAAAGATGTTCGGAGCACGGTATTGTGGTTTTTAACACACCCGGTGCGAATGCAAACGCAGTTAAAGAATTAGTATTAGCGGCCTTGGTCATGTCTGCACGCCCCATTTATCAAGGGTTACGTTGGGTTGAACATATGGAAGGAGATAATCTTCCCGAAATCGTAGAAGCCAACAAAAACCAGTTTGCGGGAACAGAACTGGCTGGTAAGCGACTGGCCGTAATTGGGTTAGGAGCGATTGGATCCTTGGTTGCCAATGATGCCTATAATTTAGGGATGGATGTTATCGGTTATGACCCCTATGTTTCTGTAGAAACCGCCTGGAATATCACGAGTCGTGTTAAAAAAGCGAATACTCTGCAAGAAGTCTTACGTGATGCCGATTATATAACTGTCCATGTTCCCGTTAACGACCATACCAAAGGGCTGGTTAATTCTGATTTCCTGAATCAAATGAAGCCAGGTGCGACGTTATTGAACTTCGCACGCGATGGCATTATTGTGAGGGATGATATATTAGAGGCTTTGAATGACGGTTCTTTAAATAAATACGTGGCCGATTTTGCCGATGAAGCGTTTGTACGCCATCCAAAAGCATTAATATTCCCGCATTTGGGCGCCTCAACGGAAGAAGCTGAGGTAAACTGTGCCATCATGGCCGTTAAAACCCTTAAATATTTCCTGGAAACAGGTAATATTTTGCGGTCGGTTAATTTTCCAACCATTGATATCCCCCAACAATCTCCCGTACGGATTACGCTGGTTAACCGCAATGTCCCGAACATGGTTGGCCAAATATCAGCCATTCTGGCTAAGCATTTTGTGAATATTGACAATATTATGAACCGCAGTCGTGGTGATTTTGCCTACACAATCATCGATACTCCCGGGATGGATGAAAAATTATTAAAAGAAATTGTTACGGAAATGGATAACATTGATGGTGTTTTAAGAACGAGAATCATTTATAGGAGGGATATTTAATATGGTAAGCATTAGGCCATTCCAAGCGATTCGACCTAATTCATTTGATGTGGAAAAAGTTGCAAGTTTACCTTATGACGTTGTAACAGACGAAGAAGTACGGAAATTAACTGAGAACAATCCAAAATCATATTTAAACATTGACCGTACCGACGTCCAATTTAATCAAGAAGTACCTAAAGATTCAGATGAAATATATCAAGTGGCCAAAGAAAATTTGGCTCATTTTTTAAACCAGGGTTGGTTAATCAAGGAAGAAAAACCTGCTTATTATATTTATCGCCTGATGCAAGGGGACCGTATCCAATACGGAATAGTAGCTACCATTGCAGTGGACGATTACTTGACTGGCAAAATAAAACGACATGAATTTACGAGACCGGACAAAGAGCTGGACCGCATCAAACATAACGACGCTTCAGATGCAAATACCAGTCCAATTTTTCTTACGATGCGAAACCATGAAGTGTTTGCCGATGTTTCAAAACAAGTCAGGGATGAACAACTACCCATCTATACTTTCGATAGTTACAATGACACAAATCATTGTGTCTGGAGAATTACAGATCCAGAAATGATTGAAGCAATTACGAAAGCCTTTAGCAATGATATTGATGCGTTGTATATTGCGGACGGGCACCACCGTATGGAATCAGCGGCAAAGGTTGCACAAATGCGAAGGGAAGAGTACCCTGATGCTCCAGATGATGCTGAATTCAATTATTTTCTGGGGGTAATTTTCCCGGAAAATGAATTGACGATTTTACCCTATAATCGAATCGTTGAAGGAAAGTTGTCAGATACAGACAAAAAAATAATCGCTGAATCGTTTGTAGTTGAGAAATTAAAAGAAGAAGTCTACACGCCGGAAAAAAGAGGAACTTTCGGTATGTATGTTGATGACGAATGGTATAAATTAACCATCAAATCCGACAAAGTCCCTGCCGATCCGGTGGCATCTTTGGATGCGGCTTTACTGCAAAATTATGTATTGGCACCTGTTTTTGGTATTGAAAACCCCCGGACCGATAAACGCATTGATTTTGTAGGCGGGATTCATCCCATTACCGAATTAATGGCCCGCACCGGGGAAGATAAGGTAGCTTTCTCTCTTTATCCAACAACAATTGAGCAACTATTGACGGTCGCTGATAGCGGGGAAGTGATGCCTCCAAAATCGACATGGTTCGAACCAAAACTTCTCAGCGGTCTTTTTGTTCATCAATTTGAATCAGAAAAATACGTGAAGTCCAATGTGGAATAAATTTGCTATTTGTGCTATAGTAAACGGTAGTATTTAAAGGAGGTCCACCATTGTACGACGTCTTATTAATCGCACTAATCATCGTATCAGTCTTGTTGATTATTACCGTTTTGATGTTGCCATCTAAAACGAATGCAGCAAGTGCCTTGAGCGGTGGAGCAGAAGCGCTATTCGGTAAACAAAAAGCAAGAGGTTTTGAAGCAGGCCTTAGAAGAATCGCTGCCGCATTGGGAACAGCTTTTATTGTTCTGGCATTGGCTCTGGCTTATCTTTCTTCAAACTAATCATTAGAAAAGCAGTATTGAAAATGAAGCTGGGACTCTAGTCTCAGCTCCTTTTTTTGGTTTTTTTGAGGACTTAAAGTACAATAGAAGTAGCTACAAATGACGAGGTGACGCAAATGACAAATATTAAATTACCACAATCTTTTTTCTTTGAAGCAGGTCCGAAAGCGGTACTCCTGTTACATGCCTATACTGGAAGTGCCAACGATGTGCGGATGTTGGGAAGAAACCTGCAGCGAGCAGGCTATACCGTGTATGCGCCGAATTTTACGGGACACGCAACTGAACGTTTTGAGGATATCCTTGATCTAGGCAACCCAGAAAAATGGCTTCTAGATGTTAAAGAAGCAACGGCATTCCTGAAAGAAAAAGGTTATGGTGAAATTGCCGTATTTGGACTTTCTATGGGCGGTATTATGGCGACAAGAGCGCTGGAAACAGATAGCTATGTTGGAGGAGGATCTTTTAACTCGCCTATCATGCATATTGGTGATAGCAAAGTTCCAGCCGCTTTTGTTAATTATTATCGCAACTTTAATAAAAGACTAGGCATGTCTAAAGAGGAAATTGAATCCAACATGCCTCGTGTAAAACAAAAAATGAACGATCAACTCGATGCTATAACGGAATTTTCAAATGAGGTTATCGCTGAACTGGAAAAGATCAGGGTTCCTTACTATATCGCTTCTTCAGGAAAAGATGAGCTTATCGATTCTAAAAATGGAGCCGTTTTACGAGATGCCCTGAACCCTTATACTGAAGTTGATTATAATGATTTTCCTGAAATGACACATGTTATAACCGTTGGAGCCAACAGAGAGCCGTTTGAAGCATCCGTAGAAGCATTCCTGGAAAAATTAAACTGGAAAGAAGGATGAGCATGAGTAATATTGAAACGATTCGATCTGAAATAGTAGGACTTTTGAAAGAAAATGAACCGACAAGTTATTCCGTTCGCCAATTGAGTGAAGCATTAAATTATGAGGATGCTTCTCAATTTAGACAATTGATTAAAGCAATTGCTTTAGCAGAGCGTGAAGAACAAATCGTTCTTAATAAAGAAGGAAAATTCCGTCTGAAAAGAGAATCTGGGACCATCATTGGTAAGTTTCGCGCGAATGACAGAGGTTTTGGATTTGTGGACTATGATCCAAATGAAGATGATATTTATGTCTCCAAAGAGTTTACCGGAAGTGCAATGGAAGGTGATACTGTTGAGGTTAAAATTACGGGGAAACCAGAACCTTGGAACAGTAAAGGACCTGAAGGACGCGTCATTGCAATTATCACACGTAGTACCAATCGGATTGTTGGTGAGTTTTTCCCATATGACTCAGATAGACGGGAAGAAACTGGATTTTTAGGGTACGTAGTTCCGCAAGACAATAAAATTAACCATATGGTCGTATACGCGCTTCCAGAAGGCTTGCAAGCGGTAGAGGGCAGTATTGTTCTAGTCGAAGTAAAAGAGTATCCAACCGCAGAAAATCCGGTAGGGATGACAGGGTTCATTACCAAAGAAATTGGTCATAAAAATGCCCCGGGGGTTGATATTCTCTCCATTCTGTACAAATTAGGAATTCCAACTGAATTTCCGCAGGATGCTCTGGATCAGGCTGAAGATATCCCGTTTGAAATCCCACAGGAAGAAATTGACAACCGGGTTGATTTGCGTGAGGAAAAAATCATTACCATTGACGGTGCCGATGCAAAGGATTTGGATGATGCCATTTCATTCAAAATCCTGGAAAACGGCCATTATCAACTAGGCGTCCATATCGCTGATGTCTCTTATTATGTGACTGAAAATTCAGCTATTGATAGAGAAGCTTATGAGCGGGGGACGAGTGTTTATTTAACCGATCGTGTTGTACCGATGTTACCGACAAAATTATCAAATGGCGTATGCTCCTTATTACCAAACGAAGACCGCTTGGCGATGTCATGTGTAATGGAAATCGATGACACCGGGAAAGTTGTTAATTACGATATCTTCCCAAGTATTATTAATTCTAACCAACGTTTCACTTATACAGCAGTAAATGAGATTCTGGAAAATGGCAATCCCGAATTGCGTCGTGAATACGAAGAATTTGTAACCATGTTGGAAGGAATGCGCAATTTGCATCATATTTTAGAGCGTAAACGTCGCCAACGCGGCTCGATTGACTTTGATACGAGCGAGTCAAAAATCATTGTCGATGAGGAAGGCCATCCGCTCGAAATTCATGTGGTAGTACGTGGCGTCGGTGAGCGATTAATCGAATCATTCATGCTCTCAGCTAACGAGACTATTGCTGCGAATTATGACAAGAAAAAACTGCCATTTATTTATCGGATTCATGAGCAGCCTGATCCTGCCAAGATGCTCCGCTTTATGGAGTTTGTAACGACCTTTGGTATTGTAATGACTGGTTCAAATGAAAACATTAAGCCAAAACAACTTCAAAACGTCTTAAGACAAACAGATGGTGAGCCATATGATGCGGTGGTATCGACATTCTTGTTGCGTTCGATGAAGCAGGCTAAGTATGATATGACCCCGGTTGGACATTATGGTTTGGCAACACGAGACTATACGCACTTTACTTCACCAATTCGTCGCTATCCCGATTTAATCGTGCACCGCTTGATCCGTGAATATTCTCAAGGTAATATTTCCGCTAAGAAAGAAAAATGGGAAGGGAAACTTGAGGATATCGCTGTGAAGAGTTCCGTTAATGAAAGACGTTCCGTCGATGCCGAGCGTGAAACGGATGCATTGAAGAAAACGGAATTCATGGTGGACAAAGTTGGGATGCAATTCGAGGGTGTCATTAGTTCCGTAACCAAGTTTGGTATCTTTGTTGAACTTCCGAATACGGTTGAAGGATTGGTTCACATTTCGAAAATGGACCAAGATTATTTCAACTTCATCGAAAGTCATATGGTATTATTAGGAGAACGCACAGGGATTGTCTACCGCATTGGTCAACGTGTTAAAATCGAAGTGACAAAAGCGGACGTTGCGACGCGTGAGATTGATTTTGCTTTAGTTGAAGATGCCGAATTAAATGTCTATGACAATGAGATGAACAAAGAACAAAAGAAAAAATCCGGCAGACGCAACAAGAAAACTGCCGATAAACCGAAAGATTTTAAGAAAAAAGTAAGAGGCAGTGGTCCCAAAGATGGGAAAAATACCGGCAAAAAGAAAACAGGTAAAAAGAAACAAAGATAGAAATTGAGGTTGGGGATATGCCAAAAGGGGAAGGGAAAGTACTAGCACAAAATCGTCAGGCAAGTCATGAATATACTATTTTGGAAACCTTTGAAGCAGGTATCGTATTAAAAGGGACTGAAATCAAATCAATCCGTAATGGTAAACTAAATTTACGCGACGGGTATGTTTCCGTCCATAATGGCGAGGCATTACTGCAAAATGTGCATATTAGTCCATTTGAACAAGGGAACATTTTTAACCATGATCCACTTCGTAGCCGCAAGTTGTTGCTTCACAAAAAGCAGATAAATTATCTAGCGGGTGAAGTTAAAACGCAAGGAACAACCATTATTCCATTAAAAGTGTATTTGAAGGATGGGTTTGCCAAAGTATTAATTGGCGTGGCACAAGGTAAGAAGAAGTACGATAAGCGTGAAGCATTAAAACAAAAAGATATGAAGCGCGAAATCGATCGTGCATTAAAGAATCGCTAGTAAAGAGGGATCCAGATTAATTTCTGGGTCTTTTTTGATGGATATTATGATAATATTTGATTATTTTGTTTTTGGGTCTGTTATTTTTACCATTAAAAAGATATGATAGAAGGGTAAATTACAAAATAATGATAGTTAAATGAAAAAAAGGGTGGTTTCTGTGGTTGTAGATAAGGATAAATATTTAAAGTTATTATCGAAGCAGTATCCGACTATTGCAGATACAGTGACGGAAATCATCAATCTCGAAGCAATCATGAACTTGCCGAAAGCTACTGAGCATTTCATAAGTGATTTGCATGGGGAATATGATGCCGTACAACATGTGTTGAGAAATGGTTCCGGGAACGTGAAGGAAAAAATCAGGGAAATATTTCAGGGTCGTCTTAGCACGCGAGAAATGAATCAATTGGCTACCATCGTTTATTATCCTGATGAGAAAGTGGATTTGATTGTTTCTGAACTAAGTACGCGCGAGGAAATCGAAGAATTTTATACGTTAACAGTGACACGCATCACTGAATTATGTGCTTTTGTTGTATCAAAGTATACACGCTCCAAGGTTAGAAAAGCACTTCCAGAAGACTATGCTTATATTATTGAGGAACTGCTGTTCAAAGATACCATCATGTCCAATAAAGAGCATTATTATGACAAAATCATTAATACCGTCATTTCCCTAAATCGTGGTAAACAGTTGATTGCGGCTTTTGCCCATGTTATCCAACGTTTGGTCGTCGATCATATTCATGTGGTGGGAGATATTTATGACCGGGGACCTTATCCTGATAAAATCATCGATACATTAATGGATGGCCATGAACTTGATATTCAGTGGGGAAACCATGACGTATTATGGATGGGAGCAGCCAGTGGTTCCGCTGCCTGCATGGCAAACGTGATTCGTATTTGTGCCCGTTATGATAATCTGGAAATTATTGAAGATGCTTATGGTATCTCACTACGCCCATTGATGATTTTCTCGGAAATGTGTTACCCTGAAGATCGCTATGAACCGTTTTTACCAAAAATAAATCCGGATTCTGAAGATAAAATATACCCGGAAGAAATTCGCCAAATCGCAAAAATGAATCAAGCTATTTCCATCATCCAATTCAAGCTGGAAGGAAATATCATTAAACGCCATCCTGAATTTGAAATGGAAAATAGCTTATTCCTAGACAAGATTGATTTTGAGGCCGGTACCGTTAGTATTGATGGGAAAATATACCCGCTTCGCTGCAATTATTTCCCGACTATCGATCCAAACGATCCCTATGCTCTGACAGAGGATGAAAAAATGGTAGTGAAGCGTCTTATGGAAGGTTTCTTGAACAGTGAACGTCTCCAAAAACATATTCAGTTCCTGTATAGCAAAGGTTCACTATATCTTCGCTACAACGATAATTTGCTGTTCCATGGTTGTGTGCCGTTGAATGATGACATGACTTTCATGTCAATGACAATCAATAACAAATCCTACAAGGGTAAAGCGTTACTTGATAAATATGAAGATATTTTAAGAAAAGGTTACCTGAACCGTGAGTCTGGCTCGGATAATCAACGTTATTCCGATTATATGTGGTATCAATGGGAAGGAAAGGCTTCTTCGCTATTCGGCAAGGACAAAATGACGACATTCGAGCGATTATATATTGAGGATAAAGCCACCCATGTCGAACGTAAAAATGCCTATTATAAACAACGCGATAATGTTGAAATGTGCAACATGATTTTGACCGAGTTTGGATTGGATCCAAGTAAAGGGCACATCATCAATGGGCATACACCAGTGAAAGAAAATCGTGGGGAGAACCCTTTGAAGGCAGGCGGAAAATTAATTGTCATTGATGGTGGTTTCTCTAAAGCCTATCAATCAACAACAGGTTTAGCTGGTTATACACTGCTGTATAATTCCTTCGGTATGCAGTTGGTATCTCACCAACCCTTTACGTCTGTTCAGGATGCGATGGTAAATGAAATTGATATTGTGTCGACCAGACGTATCGTTGACAAGGAATTACAGAGAAAAACCGTACGCGAAACGGATGTAGGCGTACGCTTGATGCAACAAGTAAATGACTTACAAGCCTTGCTTGCAGCCTACTATGATGGTAGATTAGTAGAGAAAGTTAGTAAATAAATGAGCTAGAGGTGGATTATGTCTAAAGGAGTTACATTTTATTTCATGCGTCACGGTGAAACATATTTGAATAAATATAATCGGATGCAGGGTTGGTCCGACACACCACTTACCAATCGAGGAAAAAGAGACGTGGCACGCAGTGGCGCTGGTTTATCAAACATTAAGTTCGATGCCGTGTACTGCAGTGATTTGAGAAGAACATTTGAAACCGCACAAATCATCCTAAATGAAAATGAACATAAAGATACACCAGCTGTAAAAGCCATGCCTGAATTTAGGGAAATTTTCTTTGGATCTTTTGAAGGTTTGGACGCCAAGGAAACATGGGGCAACTTATGGAAATTCCTTGGATACGAGGATGGGATGGATTACCAGGATAATAAATCAGTGGTTGAAGAACTGAATGGTATGCGCGCAATGGATCCTTATCACGAAGCTGAAGATTATTTAACCTTTTGGATGCGTGTAGAAAAAGGGTTAATTAAATTAATCAGTGAACACCGTGAAACGGGCCGAAACATACTTGTTGTATGTCATGGTATGACAATCCGCAATATGATTCACGCCTTGATTCCAGACTTCCAAATTGATCGCCACTTGGATAATGCCAGCATTTCCGTGGTTAGTTACTATGATGGTTTTTACCATTTAGAGAAATTCAACAGTATTGAACATTTTGCTCCTGAAAATGTTCATCCAGATGAAAAAGAGCCTGAAGTTCATAAAGTTATCCCAACAGATATTGATGAAGACGATGAGCTTCCACTGGAAAAGCCTAAAACTTGAAAATAACCAAAAAAGGTGTATAATAAAGGGTACTCAGTAAGAGTACCCTTTATTTTTATAGAGGGGATGTTACGGATTCGACAGGCATAGGTCGAGCTTTTGACGCGCTTCGTAGGTTACGACTACGTTAAAACGTTCCAGTTAAATATAACTGACAAAACAAATAATAACACTTTAGCTTTCGCTGCTTAATAACAGCTAGCTAAGATCCTCTTGGCATCGTCCATGTGCTCAAGTAAGGGTCCCATAACTAGTGGACTACGCCGTGACTTTCCACCTGGAGGAATCGGAAGAGATTAATCAGGTTAGCTTCCTGTAATGCCTGCTGAACGGCTAGCCGGAAGCGAAATCCAAATAGTTCGGATATGAGCGTAGACTTGGAAGTGCCGATATGTTTGGACGCGGGTTCGACTCCCGCCATCTCCATATGAGGCTGAAATTTAGCCCCTGTGTAGTAAAAAAGCTATTCCCACCATAATGGGGGATAGCTTTTTTTTTATTTTGTCATTTAATTAAACCATTTGGCCCTTACATTTAGATTAAAATGGTCTAATAATGGTTAATTAAACCATTTGAGGCAAAAAATTAAGGCGAAATGGTTTTATTCTGAATAATTAAACCATTTGACATAAAATTTAAGGCCCAAATGGTTTAATCATTTCATCTCACTCAGAAAAATAGTGAAATCAAAATCTAGAGAATAGCTTCAGCAATCAATTTGTCAAATGTACGCACGTCGACGCCTTTTTTCAAATTGATTTTGAAGTTTCCCGCACGTGTCCATAATTCGACTTCAGCGTTGAAATCAAATAATGTTCCTGCATTTTCAGTGGACCACATATTAATTGAAGAATAAGGGATAGAGTACATTTCTACTTTTTTACCGGTGATACCTTGGGAGTCTCGGATGATAATACGTTTATTGGTAAAGACTGCATTGTCCCGAATTGTTTGGTAGGCAGCAATTGCTTGTTCGCCCTCGATTAAAATATTATTCACATCTTTAGGAATGCTGCATTCTGAAATAAAAGTCCACTCCAATATTGTTCCTGTTGCCATTTTAAAACCTCCATTAAAAGTTCGAATTTAGATACCATCATTATTGTAACAAATTTGGAAAATGAAAGGTGGGAGATTTCCCCGTGAACAATCCAATTACTACCAAATTAGAATGATTATAATGTATAATGAAAGAAGTGAATACAATGAAAAGAGTGATGAGATGGGTACAATTCTAGAAGTTCGAAATGTTTCGTATGTTGTTGAGGAGAAAGATATTCTTAAAAATGTTACCTTTTCAGTTCAGGAAGGGGATTTTCTAACAATCAAAGGTTCTTCAGGTAGTGGGAAAAGTACGTTATTATTAATATTAGGGTCATTATTGAGTCCGACTTCAGGAGAAATTTATTATAAGGGAAAATCTTTGTCAGAGTATAACTTGCCGGATTATCGAAAAGAAGTGTCCTATACATTCCAAAACGCTTCATTATTCGGTGGAACAGTAGAAGAGAACCTTACATTTCCTTATGAAATTAGGGAGCAGCCATTTGATCGTGAACGGGCGATTGATTTATTAAAAAAGGTACAGTTATCCGAATCTTACCTGAATCAAAAAATCACCTCCTTGTCCGGGGGTGAAAAGCAGCGGATTGCTTTGATACGAAATGTTTTATTTACACCAAAAATACTTTTATTGGATGAAGTAACCAGTGCTTTGGATGCGGAAAATCGCAAGGTGATTGGGGAGGCGATTGCGCGTCTGAACCGCGAAGATGGTGTGACTGTATTGTGGGTGACTCACAATGCTGAAGAAATCAAAAATGCTAAACATACGCTGGAAATGAGAGCAGGGCAACTGGAGGGTATTGTAAAATGAAAGAACTATCAATTTCAAATATGTCTTTAGTATTATCAGGTTTTTTAATCGTTATTGCACTTATCATCGATCGTAAAGAGAAACTCGAACTAGGTAAGGATATTATCATCGCGGCTGTTCGAGCAGTTATTCAATTATTCGTTATCGGCTATGTTCTTGGCTATGTATTTGATTTGAATAATTTATTTGTCACCTCGGTAATGGCGGGATTCATTATCCTCAATGCAGCCTACCACGCCTCCAAACGGGCAAATAATATTGTAAATGCCTTTCCAATTTCCTTAGCTGCCATAAGTGTTGGGACAATCGTTTCACTTCTTGTTTTACTTTTTTCGGGGACGTTGAAATGGACGCCATCACAAGTTGTTCCCATAACCGGGATGTTGGCGAGTAGTGCCATGACAGCCATTGGAATTGGATACCGCACCATGCATTCAAAATATACCGATCAACGCCAACAAGTTCTCGAACGTTTGGCATTGGGTGCTACGGCTCCACAAGCCTCAAAAGCAATTGTCAGAGAAAGTATCAAGGCAGCCCTAGCGCCAACCGTGGACAGCACCAAAACAGTCGGCTTGGTTAGTTTACCGGGTATGATGTCCGGGCTGATGTTCGCAGGTATTGATCCAACCGAAGCCATCCGTTATCAAATTGTCGTCATGTTCATGATTGTTGCGACAACGGCATTCTCAACCATGATAGCGAGCTACTTAGCTTATCGCAGCTACTTCAATGAGCAGACCCAACTGGTTATTAAATAATAATAAAATTCAGGGCACTTCCCGTTTAAGCGGAAAGTGTCTCTTTTATTGAAAAAATAAATATCTCGACATATCCACCAAAAAATCTCCAACCGCAACCGGAATCTTTTTGGATTTTATCGTGTTTGAAGTATACTTAAACTAACATGGAAACATATAGGAGTGAGAGTATGTTTACAAAGCAAAGGTTAGACGGCGCCTATGAAGGGGCTGTAGTAAAAGAGTTTGATGAAACAACGAAATATGTGTTTATCAGCGACCACCATCGTGGGGATGGCAGTTTGTCGGATGAGTTTGCACGTAACCGGAATATCTTTCAATATGCGCTTGATTATTATTATCAAAACGATTATACGTATGTTGAAGCTGGTGATGGCGATGAACTTTGGGAGTACCAAGATTTTAAGCATATAAAAAATGCCCATCCGGGGGTATTCGAGACGATAAAGAAGTTTTATGATGACGATCGATTCATTATGATGTGGGGCAATCATAATATCTATCTTAAAGATCCGGCATACGTCGAAGAACACTATTTTACAAACTACGACGAATACCATGAGACTTTTTTCGATTTTTTGCCTGATTTAAAACCGATTGAAGCTTTGGTATTAAAGAATGAACGCACGGGTCAGGAAATATTGACTGTCCACGGCCATCAAGGTGATGCACCGAATGACCAGTTTTGGCGACTTACCATGCTTTCCTTAAAATATTTTTGGCGCTTTTTGCATGCTTTTGGAATTCGAAATCCCTCCAGCCCTGTCAAAAATATTAGTAGGCGACACAAAATCGAGAAAAATTATTCCAAATGGATTGCTGAAAATAAAATGATTCTTATCTGTGGGCATACGCACCGCTTCAAGTTCCCTAAAAAGAATGCTTTACCCTATTTTAATACGGGATGCTGTGTTTACCCAACGATTATCACTGCTTTGGAGTTAATTGGAGAAGAAATCATACTTGTTCGTTGGCATGTGCAGAGTGATAAAGATGGGAACTTAAGAATTGTCCGCCAAATCATGCGTGGCCCTGTAAATGTGGCTGAATTTGATTTAAGAGAAACAAAAGAGGCAACTTAATGTATAATATAAATAAACCAATATTGAAAGTAGGTCATAAAGTATGAAGACAGTAAAAAAATGGTCCATGCTACTAGCAGCATCATTCGTGTTGGCTGCGTGTGGTGGTAGTTTAGATCAAGGTTCAGATACAGAATCTCAAGTTGAATCCCAGTCAGAGGTAATCAACAGTGAATCTTCTGAAATTATAGAATCAAGCGAAGTAATTTCCAGTGAAGAAACATCAAGTGTAGAGTCGACACCAGAAGAAACAAGCGAAAGCGAATCGGAAACACAATTAAACGAAGACGAAGCAGCCATGATTGATCGTGCCGTGACGACTATTTCTGATTTAACGGGTTATGCTGAAGAGGACGGCTATCTGTTTATGATTCATCCGATTGAAGGAAATATTGTAACAATTGAGGTTCGTGAAAATCAAGAAGAAACAGCCAGTTTAATGGGTATGTATAAATACAATGATGATACAAAAGCTGTACAGCAAATGGATATCGTTACAGGAGAATATGTCGATTATCCAGCGGAATAAGGAGTGTTAGTTTGAATCTAGGTTTAATCTTGCAAATTTTCTTGATAAGTTTTGTTTATGTCACTTTGAGTACCATCCGCTTGATGCTTACGATGAAAGGGTACCGGGTATTGGCACCTTTACTCAGCATGATTGAGATTGTCATTTATGTGACGGGATTGAGTATCGTGATGAGTAGTTTGGACAATCCTCTTAATTTAGCTTCTTATGCTATTGGCTACGGGGTAGGTATTGCCCTTGGAATCAAAATAGAGGATTGGCTGGCTTTAGGTTATACGATGGTGACGGTTATGACGGCCGACGAAAACAACCGCATGGCCGAGAAATTATGGGAAGAGGGCTATGGCGTTACCATTACGCAGGCACGAGGACGTCACGGAAGTCGTATGGTCCTTAATGTTCTTGCCACTCGTAAAAAAGAGCGTCATCTGGTTAGCCAGATTTTGGAAATTGACGAAAAAGCATTTGTATTTTCTTCAGACCCCAAATATGTGCGGGGCGGATTTTGGTCCAAACGCGTCAGAAAATAACAAAAAGGAAGCCTTGGGAAGTCATCCGGGGCTTCCTTTTTTTCGCATAATGAAAACGCTAAAGATATATTAGTGTATTTTTGTCGATAAAAAGATTAGGAAAAGGTTAGAAAAGGGTTGACTTATCCTAATCGAGAGTCTAGAATAACAACATAATCAAAATCAAGTACGACAAAGGAGGTAATGAAAATGAAGAAAACTTCGACTCAGGCAATGATACCATCACTTCAAGATCTAACTGCATTTTCAACACCTTCTTTCGTCATTATTTTAGTCGAGCCCTAGGATTCTAATTTGCCAACCAGCAAAATTAAGAGTCCTATTTACTGTTGTTTAGGGCTCTTTTACGGATGAGCCCTTCTCAATTGAGAGGCTCATCTTTTTTTATCCTGTTTTTTCTAGCGCTAGAGCAGGATAAAGATGCTAAATTTACGAGATGCGATTAAAAATAGTTATCATGGGAGAAATTATTATGAGTAAAACAACAGAGTATATCAAGACACATTCATTGAAAGTATCATCGGGGATTGCAAATGCTGTCTTTCTGACTATTGGGGTTGGTTTCCTCTTAGAAACAATTGGTAATATGGCCAATATTCCTTTATTGGTAACGATTGGTGGCGTTGCAAAAGTACTTTTGGCTCCGGCGCTAGGTGCAGGTATCGCAGTCATGGAGGGTGGAAATACATTAACGATTTTTAGTGCCATGGCAGTAGCTGCTATCGGTGGTGGTGCGATTCAAATGGGATCGGAAGGCATGATGACGATTATTGGGGGAGAACCTATCGGAGCTTTGTTAGCCGGTACAATCGCAACCTGGATTGGTAAGAAAGTAACAGGGAAAACACCTCTTGACATGATGGCAATTCCAGTTGTAACTTTAACAGTTGGTGGTGTTGCAGCCATTTTCTTGGCACAGTTCATGGGACCTTTGGTGTTGACAATAAGTACAGCTATTTCGGGTGCTGTTGCCAGTAATCCTCTTGTTGGATCAGTCGTTCTTTCCGTTGTATGGGGACTGTTATTAATGTCACCAGCTTCCTCAGCAGCTTTGTCCGTTGCATTGGCACTTGATCCGGTATCAAATGGTGCTATGTTAATTGGAACCACGGCACAATATTTCGCTTACTCTGTTGTTTCGGCTAAAGAAAATGACTTAGGTGGCTATTTGGCTCAAGGGATCTGTACGCCGAAAGTTCAACTTCCAAATATCATTAAGAATCCAGCAATTTTGATTGGTCCAACATTATCATCAGCAATCGTAGGTCCTTTAGCGACAATTGGATTTGGGTTTACAACAATCCCTGCGATGGGCGGTATGGGATTCTGTTCCTTGGTTGCGCCGCTGTTTATCATTAATAATAATGGTTGGTATGCATTAGGAGTATACTTGCTATGTGGTGCAGTTCTACCGATTCTAATCACTATGGCAGTTAATAAAGTTCTATATGCCAAAAAGAAAATTGCAGTTGGAGATATGGCACTTTCAGTTAATTAATAGGGGGATATTAAAATGGTTGAAAAAACATTACAAAATCTTGATTGGGCAAATTTAGGATTTTCATATATGGATACAGATTATCGTTTCATCAGTTACTGGAAAGACGGAAAATGGGATGAGGGTACGTTGGATACCGGCAATACTGTTACGATTAACCAAGGCTCACCAGCTCTACATTATGGTCAACAAGTATTTGAAGGCATGAAAGCCTATCGTACAAAAGATGGAAGCATTCAATTGTTCCGTCCTGATGAAAATGGCAAGCGCATGACAAAAAGTTGCGAACGTTTGATGATGCCGGAATACCCAGTTGACAAGTTTGTAGAAGCTGTAAAAGCAGTCGTTAAAGCCAATGAATCATGGGTACCACCTTACGAATCTGGCTCTACTCTTTATATTCGTCCCTACATGATTGGTGTTGGCGAAAATATCGGAGTAAAACCTGCTTCAGAATATATTTTCTCGATTTTCGTGATGCCGGTTGGTCCCTATTTCAAAGGTGGTCTGACTCCAACAAACTTCATTGTTTCCGACTATGACCGCGCTGCTCCGCATGGAACTGGTGCAGCTAAAGTAGGTGGTAATTATGCGTCCAGTTTATTACCGGGGCATTTAGCTCATGAGCGTCAGTTCAGTGACTGTATCTATCTCGATCCAGCCACACATACAAAAATTGAAGAGGTAGGCTCAGCTAACTTCTTTGCTATCACCCATGATGATGAATTTGTGACACCGTACTCACCATCTATTTTGCCAAGTATCACGAAATATTCTTTACTTCACTTGGCTGAGCACAATCTCGGTCTGAAAGTATCCGAACGAGATGTTTATTTGAATGGTTTGGATGAATTCAAAGAAGCGGGCGCTTGTGGAACTGCTGCAGTTATTTCTCCAATTGGTGGCATTCAGAACGGCGACGATTTCCATGTGTTCTATTCAGAAACAGAAGTTGGCCCAGTAACACGTCAATTGTATAATACGCTGACTGCCATTCAATTCGGGGATCTTGAAGGTCCTGAAGGCTGGATTGTAAAAGTTACCGAATAATCGTTTTGCTTTTTTCCAGCTTCTTACTTTGATATGATTAGCGTAGAAAAGTAAGAAGAGGTGGTATCTATGAAAAATTATACTTTTTCGGAGACCATCAAGATTGCGCAGAAACATTTTAAAAGGGCTGAAGTTGGAAGACAATCAGCGGAGCTAGCCTACTATACCTTACTGGCTTTGTTTCCTGTTCTCTTAGCACTGGCAAATGTAATTCCTTTGTTGCCGTTGCCGACAGAACAGATTTTGGAATATGTTCAAATGGCTGTACCGGATGAAGTGGGTACAGTGATTCTGCCAATCTTGGAAGGGTATCTAAGTGGGGGAAGTGGGGGAGCTATTTCGTTAGGGGTCATCATTTCATTGTGGCCAGCATCTAAAGCTTTTTCCGTCTTTCAAAGGGTTTTAAATCAAGTGTATGATACTGAGCCACGAAAAAACTTCATTATCACGCGGATTTTTTCATTCTTGACGGCAGTTCTTATGGTATCGTTAATGGCGGTTGTCGCATTTATCTTTGTATTCGGGCGTGAAATTCTGGAACTTGTCCAATCGTTGCTTCCCGTTGACATACTGGGAGTCATCACAGCATTTGAACAAGTACGTTGGATTATTGCGTTTGCTACATTAATAATGATCTTGGCTTTTGTGTATTACTTTATACCAAATGTCAAATGGGGCATAAAGTATGCTTTACCAGGCGCCGTTTTTGCGACAGTGGGCTTCTTGTTGATTTCCCAGCTATTCTCCCTATACATCAGTATAGCAGGTGGCGCATCAATCGGAACCGGTACAATTGGAGTATTCATTGTTCTCATGATTTGGCTATTCTTACTCGGTAATGTCTTTATTATCGGTGGCGCCGTCAATGTTATCTACTATGATTATACGCATCAAGATGAGCTAGTAGTTGATGAGGATTTTCCATACGTATCCCATATTTTTTCTGAACGTGGCAAGCAATTGATGCTCAAGAAGCAACCTCTTCGAAGAACGTTGACGAAAGAAAATAATAAAATTAAAATGAACTATTTACCGGGCCAAACGGATCCTAACGATTGGATTGGTGAATAAAGAACAAAAGGGCAGCTTCGTTTTCGAGGTTGCCTTTTTGTTCGGACCGAACTAACCAAATCTTAAATGACTTGCCCTTTTTTTATGGCTCTTTTTTCTATATAATGTATACTTGAACATGTCTCTGTTATAAGAAAGGAAAGAAGCATGAGAAATCAATCAAAACAACCTGCCTCAGACGTATCCAAAATTGATTATGGAATTATATTATCCGTCTTTTTATTGGCAATTATTAGTATTGTAACAATTTATTCAACAACTTATATGATGAGTAGCATGCCATCATTACGACCCACCATCATGCAAGTCCTCTGGTATATTATTGGTGGCATCGCAGTCATCGTGCTTATGCAGTTTGATTCTGAACAACTTTGGAAACTTGCTCCGATAGCTTATGGATTAGGGATTTTATTATTAGTCCTTGTCCTGATTTTTTATGACCGTACCAGTTATCAGCTTCAAGGTGCTAAAAGTTGGTTTGTCGTTGGGCCGGTTTCATTTCAGCCTTCCGAAGTTGTAAAAATTTCGCTTATCATGATGCTTGGCAGAGTGATAACGAAACACAATATGGAAACTTCCGAACGAACGGTTAACACTGACTGGAAGCTGCTGCTTCAAATCGCTTTATGGTCCTTGCCTTTGCTCGTTTTGATTATGGCCCAAAATGACTTGGGTACCGTGCTCGTCTATATGGCTATTATCATCGGAATGACGTTGTTGTCTGGTGTGAGTTGGAAAATCCTGTTACCAGTCTTTGGGGCTATCGGTTTAATCGGTGGTATATTGATTTATTTAGTTGTTTATAACCGGGACATCCTTCTGAACCTGGGATTTATGCCTTATCAATTTGCCCGTATTGATTCCTGGCTGAATCCATTCGAAGATAGCCGGGGAGATGCTTTCCAACTTGCACAAAGTATGAAAGCCATCGGTTCTGGCCGTTTGTTCGGGAAAGGTTTGGGAGCATCCGAAGTGTATGTGCCTGTACGAGAATCGGACATGATATTCTCAACGATTGGTGAAAACTTTGGATTTGTGGGAGGATGTTTCCTGATTTTTGTTTACTTCCTGCTGATTTATCAAATGGTACGCATTTGCTTCGACACTAAAAACGAATTTTATGCATACATGAGTACAGGAGTTATCATGATGATTCTCTTCCACGTACTTGAGAACGTAGGCATGACAATCGGCTTACTACCGATCACCGGTATCCCACTTCCTTTTATTTCGCAAGGTGGTTCTGCACTATTGGGAAATATGATGGCAATCGGACTGGTTATGTCCATGCGTTATCATTACAAGAGTTATATGTTCTCTGATGAAGAAGAGCATTATGGGATACGCTAAAATAACTTGAAAGCCCTAAAGCAAAGAAACATTGCTCTAGGGCTTTTTTATTAGTCCAACATATATAGAAAATAGGCACAAGTCAGTACAAATTTACCTTTATTTGTGAGGTAATTGTATCCCGTAATTTTGTCTATGCGGTCTAGACGATAACGCAATGTTGTAGTATGGATAAATAGGTTATCAGCGATTTCTTTTAACGAGTCAGTCTGAATACATTCTGCCAATGTCCCGATTAAATCCAATTGGTGGGTCTGATCATATTCTATCAGTGGTTGAATGACTTGTTCTCGTAAATTATTTATTTGCGGCGAATTATGTAGATTACGAAGCATATCTACTTCCCAGATTTCATTGTAGAAAATTGTTTCACTGTATTGTTTAACCTTTTGACTAATGAATGTTGTCCTTTTAGCTTGGCGGTGGGCTGATGAAATTTTAGAATAATCAGTGAAAATATTACTAATCCCAATCTTATAGGGATAATCTTCGCTGTCGAATAATTCTTTTAGACGACTAATGAACTTTTCGAAATCCGAATTGTTAGTTTGTAAGTTATTTTTCATTCCATAGATTATACAAAAACCATTTGAGTGCAGAGAAATAAAATGGTTTGGTGCTTCTTCATAGAAAATCGAAGTATAAGTATTCTTTAATACTTCAAAAGAAGAATATGAAGAAATATCTATTGAAACATAAATAAGATGATAAGCAGAATAATTACCGAAACCACCAAGGTGAAGTAAATTCAAGGCGCGTTGATTTGAAAAGTTAGTATTATCCAATAAATCGTTGTAAATGCGACTATTATTGTTAATCTTTTCTTCTTGAGATAGTCGATGTTCAGTTAACTTAATCGTCAAATAACTGGCCATTTGTGTAAAGGCAATCTTTATTAATGAAGTGATACAAACATCTTTTGTATCTACAATTATTTTACCGAAAGTATGATTTGCACCACCTATTGGATAAACAAGTAAAACACGATCCTCTTTTTGGACCTCATAATAGTCGTCATAGGATTCACTAGATGCTTGAGTAGAAGTATCAATACGTTCGATTTTTTTAGTCATTTCACTTATTTCAATTTTCGTATTACTTTTTGAATCATAAACAATCGAGCCTTCTAATTTAACATAGAAGTGAATTTCATCCGATATTTGGAGTGACTCGATAAATTTTTCGGTAGTATGATTACTTATTAAGGACCGATAGAGATTTTTATACATCTGATTCATTGACACAATTGTATCTAACTGCGAGTTTATTATTTTTTTGGAAACTTCATTAATAATTTCACGAAAGGGAATTGTAGAATCGCAAATTATAACAGGAATCCCAAATTCATTACCGATATCAAAAAATTCATCCGGTAGCTTTTCAACAAATCGATTTAATTTGACCACAATAGCTGAAATTCCTTTTTCCGCCAATGCTCGAAAAATGGCTACTGTTCCCTCACCGCCTTTTTCACAGAACGAAAAAGTGGTAAGAATCAACAAATCTTTTCCCAAATCGAATTTCACAAAATCTACGACTTCCATGACAGATACTGATTGGATTAGATTGTTAATTCCAGATTTGCCGGCTACAACTTTGAACCCGTTTTTGAAAAATGTTTGTTCTAAAGTTTCTTTAATTGTCACTGGGACAAGGTTCATAGTCTCACTTCCTATAAAAGTAGTAAAATAATTGAATATTTTCATTTTTTTTTAGTATTTCGTTGTAAGCTAATATTCATTATACTGAAAGCGTAAACAAAATACAATTTGCAAAATAGAAACGAGGGAATAGATTTGGAAAATAATAAGATCGGAATCACATCATTAGGTGCATACCTTCCTTATTACTATTTTGATCGCTCAAACCTAGGAGCAGCATGGGGAATTCGTGGTAAAGGAATGAAAAGTTTTGGAAATTCCGATGAAGATTCTGTCACTATGGCAGTTGAAGCAGCCATGGACTGTTTTAGATATATTGATCGTAAAGATATAGATGGGTTACACTTTTCCTCAACGACAGTTCCTTATGCAGAAAAATCGCATGCTACTTTAATAGGAACAGTTTTAGATTTAAAGAAAAATATCATAACTTCTGATTTCACTTCCTCCATGAGATCAGCAACAAGTGCGTTACGAGCTGCCTACTCAGAAGTTAAATCAGGTGGATCAGATAACGTATTGGTCGTTGCATCTGATACAAGAAATGGCTATCCGAAATCAGGTCAAGAACAATATTTTGGTGATGGATCCGCGGCAGTCGTTGTTGGTAAAGGAAATGTAATCGCTACCATCGATGCATTCTCAAGTGTACAAACTGAAATTGTAGATATGTGGCGAAACACAGAAGATGTCTACGTTCGCAATGCAGAAGGACGTTTTGCTTATGAAGAGGGTTACTTGGAATCGGTTAAAGAAGTTTATGGAAATGTTTTAAGCGAAACAGGTCTGACAATTGATGACTTTAACGGAGTAGTACTGGTCTCTGTGGACGAAAAGAGTCATTTAAAAGCAGCTAGAAAATTGAAAATCCCTACCGAAAAAATCGTAAATGCTAACTTTAGCCACACTGGCGTGCTCGGTGTTTCGCAACCTCTATTCGGGTTGGTTGAGGCAATTGAGAAAGCCGAAACGAATGATCGAATTTTATTAATCAATTATGGGAATGGCGCAGACGCTGTAGTTCTTACAGTCACCGAACAGAAAAACAAAGTGATCAAAGAAAATTCAGTTGAAAAATATTTAAATAATCGATCAGAATTTAAAGAATATGGTCGTTTCTTATCTTTTAGAGGCATAATTGAAGCGAATCCTGGGGAAGATTATAAAATTCCAGCATCGACATCACAATCATGGCGCGAACAAGAAACCTATTTAAAGCTCTATGCAAGTAAATGTGATGATTGTGGACAACATATATTCCCTCAAAATCGAATTTGTCCGAATTGTAAATCACTGGATCATTATACGAAAGTAAATAAATCGGAAGAAATATCTCAGCTCTTTACTTATTCTATTGATAACCTTGCTGGTCGGAGTGACGACCCTGTGATTGTGCAATCCATAACAGAAGATAAAGATGGAACAAGATATTATCTGAATATGACGGATTTTGATAAGGATAATGTAAGTGTAGGCATGGATTTAGAGTTCACATTCAGGAAAATACATGATCTTGCGGATTTTCCGAATTACTATTGGAAAGTTAGACCGATAAGAAGGAAGGTGAATAACTTTGGAAATTAAAGATAAAATTGTCATATTAGGAATGGGTTGTTCAAAGTTTGGTGAGCGTTGGGATGCATCAATATCAGATTTGATCATCGAATCAACAACCGAAGCTCTTGATGACGCTAAAGTAGACGTTTCCCAAATCGAAGCTATTTATTATGGAAATGGATTTGAGAATAATATTGCAGCGACTGCGGTTGCAGATACATTAAAAGTTGAAGGCATTCCTATTGTTCGAAACGAAAACTACTGTACATCTGGTCACATTGCTTTAATTGAAGCTATTCAGGATGTTGCAAGTGGACGACACAAGATTGTTATGGCCTTGGGAGCTGAAAAGCTTAAAGATACAGGTTATCCGGGTTTAGGCGTGGGTCGTGGACAAAGTCCAGTTTTAGAAGCAAGGCGAACTGCTCCAGGTTCCTTTGCTCTAATTGGAACACGTTATTTCCACGAATTCGGTCTTTCACACCAAGAAGGGCGCGAAACAATCGGGAAAATTGCAGTTAAAAACCATAAAAATGGTACGTTATCCAAAAAAGCACATTTCCAAAAAGAAGTGACATTGGAACAAGTTCTTAACGCTCCGATTATTGCAGATCCACTTGGATTATATGACTGTGCTGGTAATAGTGACGGTTCTGCTTGCGCAATTATTACGACAGAAGAAATCGCAAAAACAATCAAAGATAAGTTTGCTTATGTAAAAGGTTATGGTGTAGCAATGGATGCTGTTTCACCACTATATCGTCCGAATTTCTCATGGACCAGCTTCAATGCACTTCGCTCTTCTTCGCAACAAGCGTATGATATGGCAGGCATCAAGAACCCGCGTAACGAGATTGACTTGGCAGAAGTACATGATTGCTTCACGATTACAGAGATGTTGATATATGAAGATTTTGGATTCTCGGATCGCGGAAGGGCTAAAGTCGACATAGATAACGGATTCTTCGAAATTGATGGTGGTTTACCAGTGAACGTTGATGGTGGTTTGAAATCATTTGGACATCCAGTCGGTGCGAGTGGTATCCGTATGACATATGAAATCTACAAGCAAGTTCTGCATGAAGTGGATAATCCAAAGCGTCAGGTTAAAAACGCGAATATCGGTTTGAGTCACACGTTTGGTGGACCACCACAAATCAGTGCAGCATTGATACTAGGTAATGAGAAAGGATAGGTAGACAAATGGAATTTCAAAAAGGTTCAGCTTTAGCAGGCTTGAAAGTATTGGACCTTGGTCGCGTGATTGCTGCTCCTTTCGCAGCAGCAATCTTGGCTGACCTAGGCGCAGATGTCATAAAGGTTGAAATGCCTGGTGCAGGTGATAATGCACGGGATAACCTTCCAATGAAAGATGGTGAATCCACGTATTACATGAATTTTAACCGAAGTAAACGTGGTATCACGCTAGATATGAAAAAAGGAAAAGACATTTTCCTAAAAATGGTCAAAGAAGCAGACGTGGTTTTAGAAAACTTCCGACCAGGCGTTATGGATAAACTGGGATATAGCTATGAAGAACTGAAGCAAGTTAACCCTAGAATTATCATGGCTTCTGTTTCCGGTTTCGGTCAAAACGGGCCGTATAAAAACCGTGCAGGCTACGATCCATTGGCACAAGCTATGAGTGGGATTATGAGTGTTACTGGATACCCAGACCAGCCTCCCGTTCGTGCAGGTGCATCAATTGCAGATATCATGGCTGGCCAAAATGCAGTCATCGGAATTTTGGCAGCGCTTCAACATCGCGATCGAACAGGCGAAGGCCAGTGGGTAGATGTTGCCTTGATTGATTCCGCAATCGTGAGTTTGGCTTCTGTTTCCCAAGTATACTTGACCGACCATTCACAAGTGCCTAACCGTAGAGGGAACGGATATGTAGCAGGCGCACCAGGAGGAGCATACAAATGTAAAGATGGCTATGTTGTGACTCTAGCATTAGGCGAGCGTGCTTGGCTAAAAATTACTGAGGTAATGGGTAGAGAAGATTTACGTGAGATGGGCCAATTTAAAACAAATAATGATCGTGTAAATAATTATCAAGAACTTGATAGCTTAGTTGATGCTTGGGCAGCAACATTAACAGTGGATGAAGCAGTTGAAACACTACTGGCTTCAGGATTACCAGCTGGACCAATCTTGAATATGGAGCAAGTTTACAATGATTCTCATGTCCGAGATGCCCGGGAGATGTTTACTAAAATTGACCACCCAGTTGTGGGCGAAGTTGAAATTACAAATCAAGGTATCAAGATGTCTGCAACATCACCTTATGTCAGAAGTTCTTCCCCGACGTTGGGACAACATAATACGGAAGTACTTAAGGAATTCGGATTCTCAAAGGAGGAGATTGAAAGGTTTACACAAGAAGGGATTATTTAACAGGGAAGATAAACAAAAAAGCACTGAGGAGGAAAAAGCACATGCTAACATTAGAAAAAATGCAACAATTGCAAGAACTAATCAACGGTGAGGAAGCCGACAAATTTTTGAATTTTTATTATGGGAAGTTTTTCAGTGGCGATATTTCCTTAACTGAAGATGACAAAACCTACACTTTATCATTCCATAAGGGGAAATTAATTGACATAGAAGAAGGCATGCCAAATACAGGTTTGGATATTGGGGTAACAGGAACAAAAAAAGAATGGGACAAATTTGCAACTCATAAGAGTCTGAGTGTTGCCACGAACAAAGGGAATGCGGACAATTTAACTACACTAGGGGGGGCAATTCGCTTCCGTCAAAACTTCAATGTTGTTGCACAATTGATCCGTGTTTGGGCAGGAATTCGCTAATAGGAAAAGGGAGGAATTTTAAAATGGCAGTTACAGGTTACTATATCAAGGTTAATGGTGTAAAAATTTATTGCGAAACCAACAATGGACCCGGCGAGGATACGATCATCTGTTTACATACAGCAGGACGGGACAATCGCCAATATCATGACATCATGGATAATCTATCAGATAAATATAACATGATCTCTTTTGATATGCCGGCACACGGAAAGAGTTGGCCACTACCAGGTAACGAAGTTGTGAATACTTTCCAAGACTATGGAAAATGGATCTGGGATGTCGTTACGGAATTAGGAGTAGAAAATCCTATTATTATTGGTTGCTCGATGGGTGGAAATATCGTCTATCATATGGCAATTGAATACCCTGTCAAGGCGATTGTATCCATGCAGGGTGCAGCACATACAGATACCATCAACGAGAAGATTTTGGAATTATTGAATCACCCATACGTGAATCCGCAACATTCTCACTTGGAATTCAGCGAATGTTTAATTGGAAGCGCTACAACGCAAGAACGCCGTGATTTTATCATGTGGGGTGTCATGACGGAAATTGGTAAAACCAAACAAGGCGACTTAACTCAATATGGTAGTTTCGACGTGCGTGACCGCATGAGTGAAATCAAATGTCCTGTTATGGTTATCCAAGGTTTAGATGACGCCATTGCGACAGGCGAAATGGCAGAGAAAACGGTTGCCATGTTGACTAACGCTGAAAGAGTTGAATACAAACCAATCGAAGATTACGGACACTTCATTATTGTTGAGAATCCTGAACTTGTTTCAGAGTATCTGGACGAATTTGTTTCAAGCCTATAAATAGATGATTGAAGGTGATGCGGTGTATTTTTAGAATAAATTACCGCATCACATAATCAGAATAGAAAAGAGGGTTAATATGAAAATCAAAGAACGTACCTCCGACTTCTTAGTATTTTTAATTCCTGTCATGTTTATCGTCGCCATAACGTTAGCGCTTTCTGGTAGAGGGTTGTGGGGAATTTATCCGGCGATAGCCGTTACCGGCATACAGCTATTTATGGGATTGATTGAGGGAGATAAAATTCCAAAGAAAAGTTTTTGGATTTTAGTGATTGGATTCTTGATTATCCATGGTGGTGGAATGACCGGTATGATTTATTACTATTATCAGTTTGGTAACACAGCTCCAGATTTTCTTATCATGGGCATGCACCCATCTTGGTTTTATTTTGTCGTCGTTTATTGGTTGGGGTCGTTGCTCTATCAAGCTGGATTTTTGATTCTTATGAAAGATCAATGGCTCTCACAAGAGAAATGGGACAATTTTCTGGAAGAAATCAAGGCCGAGGATAATAATCCTCCCTTATTACCTGATACGCTTGATGTAGATGGTAATAAAGTAGAAGCAAGGGGAGAGGTGTAGACAATGCGTAATGTGATTATATTAGGCACGATTGGCTTATTGTTGGTTGTCTCTTATTTCATCGGTACTCATTTCAGTAAAGGATCCAAGGGTTCTGCCTCCTCCTTTATCGGTAGTTCAAAAAGTTTCGGTTCAATTGTCATTGCCTTGTCAACAGCAGCAGCTATTGCTTCAGGTTGGATGTTGGTAGGTCTTCCTGGGGTTGTATACACAAGCGGAAATGCCATGACAATGAATGCTCTTATGGCTGTTGGGTTTACATTGGGATATATTTTTATAGGGAAAAAAGTGCGAGGCTTGGCTGAAGTTAAAGATATTTCTTCAATCGGGGATTTAGTGGATGCACGCTATAATAATAGTCGTCTCGTTAAATTCTGTACAGCAACTGTGTTATTTATTGGGACATTCTCCTACTTAGCAGCACAAATCGGTGCTGGCGCGAGTTTGTTGACATATCTATTTGGATGGGATACCTTCATATCCGCTGTTCTGATTTTTACAGTTGTAATCGTTTATGTAACATTGGGCGGTGAATCAGCAGGGATCATGTCTCAAGCTTTTCAAGGTTTGATCATGTTCATCGCAGGAATCATTCTTTTGGGTATATTCTTCTTTTCGGGTGGGTTCGGAGCCATGACTGAAGGAGTACTCAACAACGCAGTTGTGACAGGTTCTAATGGTGTCACGTCGACATTTGAAGCGATTCACCTGACTGCGTTTGGTAATGCTACAGAAGCACAATCAATGAACTTCTACATCTTGGGAATCATCGGTGCAGTTTGCCAACCTGCTACAATTTCTCGGATGTATGCAATTAAAAATCCTCGTGACTTGCCAAATTTGGGCATGCAAACAGGGATTATTCAAGGAGTTGTTTCATTCTTCGGATTTTCAATCGGTTATTTGGCGGTACTGCTTGTGACAAATGGACTCATGGATCCAATTGCAGATCCATCGACAGTATCCTGGGCGGTTGGAGAATATCTTGGTTTCGGTATGCAACTACTCCTTTACACAGCGATTATGGCTGCGATTGTTTCTTCATCCAGTACATATATGACGCTGGGAGCTTCAGCTTTTGCCGTTGATATCTTGAGTGCAGTGGGTGTTAAGCAAGATGACAGAACGAAAATCCGCACCTATCAAATTATGATTGTTGTTGTTGGTGTAGTGGCAATTCTTCTTGCTTCATTCTCTGGCGAGACAGTTTCGTTACTTGGTGCACTTGGATGGGCAACCTTTATGACGATCTTCATTCCAGTTGTAGTAATCGGCATGTTCTGGAAAAAAGCCAATGCAAAAGGTATGGGAGCAGCAGCAGTTGTAGCATTACTTGGTAATATTACAGGATTACTACTCGTCAATTTCACCACGATTCAATGGCCTCAGGGCTTGCCTTGGTATATGTATCTGATTGTCTTGACTACAGCTACTGGAGTAGTAGTATCCTACTTAACATTTGATGCAGTCGAAGATTTACCAGAACCAAATGCAGTCCGTGCTTTGAGTTTATAAAAAATATATAGGGGGAAATATAAATGGCAGAGAAGAAAAAATATTCAATGTTGGTGTGGAGCAATCCTACGGAAGGTCAAGAAGAAGAATACTTGGATTGGTACGCAGGTCAGCATATTCATGACTTGTTACGCATTCCTGGATATGTTGGTTGTAAGTACTACAAACTATCAGATATCCAATTGTCCAAGGATACTGAACACCAATATAAGTATTTGATTATATGGGATTTTGAGACAGATGATTTTGAAGCGGTCAAGGAGGATATTTCAGCTCGTATGAAGGATGGCCGTACGGTCTTCATCCCAGCTTTTGATACCGCTTACTGGGACGCGACGGTTGAACCGATTACAAAATATGTCACTTCTGAAGAGATAAAAGGTTTGACGCCAGATGAAGTGCGTGAAGTATCGGAATTAAAAAATCCATATAAACAGTAATCTGAGGGAGGAAAAGGCGGTTCGAAGGATGTTTTCCTGAACCGCCTTTTCATTTTATATGGCTAAGTACTTCCGAATGATAACTAAAGGGTGGGATTCTAATATGAGTGAAGTTTTGTTAATCATTTTAATTGTTTTGTTGGGACGTGTGTTCGGAAGGATATCTTTTTTTGGAATCAAGTTTGGATCAGCAGGCGTGTTGCTTGTTGGCCTCGTTTTCGGCCATTATGGATTTGAAATCAGCAAAATAATTACCGACATAGGTTTGCTGATGTTTGTTACGGGAGTAGGCTTGTCAGCCGGTCCGATTTTTATCCAAAATTTCAAAAATAAGGCCACGTCCTATATTGTTATCGCAATATCGACTATTGCATTTGCATCATTAATGACGGTGGGTATCTACAATATGTTTGATCTTCCGTTACCACTAACCATTGGTGTTATGACTGGGGCTTTGACAAGTACACCTGGGTTGGGTGCGGCTGTTGAAGCAACACAATCCGATTTAGCTTCAATCGGTTATGGAATCGCATATGTTTTTGGTGTAGTAGGTGTCATTTTATTTGTTCAGTTATCCATCAAATTTCTAAAAATTAATGCAAAAGATGAGGCCAGGATTTTTGTGGCCAATTTGAATAGTGGCTTGTCTGAGAAAAAGAAAATTCATCCATTTAAATTTGATAAAAACGGTTTTTTCGCTTTCTTTTTGGCCTTGCTCTTTGGAGTTCTGGTTGGTAAATTGGAGTTACCGCTTCCAGGAGGGGCAGCATTAAGTTTAGGAAATGCGGGAGGAGCTCTCGTTTCAGGTCTTTTCTTCGGGTATTTGGGAGGCATAGGCCCTATTTCATTGAAAATAACGCCTGAAGATTCAAGCCTTTTGAGCGATTTTGGGTTATTATTGTTTTATGCTGGAACGGGTGTAAGTGCGGGGGCAGGTGCATTGGAAATCCTCCAACAATATGGCCTGGTTCTCTTTTTGAGTGGAGTTGCTATTACAGTATTTTCTGCTCTAGCGGCATTCCTGGTCGGTCATTTTATTTTCCGCATGAATATCATCGATACACTGGGCTCAGTAACCGGAGCGATGACTGCCACGCCAGGATTAGGAACTTTAATAGACGCGACAGAGACACCACAAGTTGCTGCTATTTATGCTTCAACGTATCCGATTGCATTATTGTGCGTGGTTCTGAGTGCGCAAATACTGAGCCTGCTCGGTTAAGGAAGGTAAGGGGGGAATAGCGATGACTGGACAAAAAAAGACCATAATTACAGTTGCTTTATCGGGTTCCCAGGGATCCAAAGAAAAGAACCCACATACACCTGTTACTGTCGATGAGATGATTGAAGATGCCTATCATTGTTATCTTGCTGGTGCTTCAATCGTTCATATTCATGTTAAAGCGGATGACTGCATCACGTATGAAATCAACAATGAAAAGTTCCAACAAGTAAAAGAAGGAATTGAAAGACGTTGTGACATGATTGTCAATCTCACGACTTCAGGTGAAGTAAAAACTTTTCAGGGTTTGGAAATAATGGGTGAATTGGATGGCTATCAAAACAAGCGGCTGGGAATACTGGATCTTGAACCTGAAATGGCAACTTTTGACATGGCGACCATGAATTTCGGTGAAAAAGTATTCCTTAACCCCTTAACCTTTCTAAGGACATCAGGAAGAAAAATGAAAGATTTGAAAATCCTTCCTGAAGTTGAAATATTTAATATAGGGGATATCCAGATGGCCCAACAACTCATAAAAGAGGGGGCATTGCCAGAAAATCCCTATTACCAGCTTTGTCTGGGAGTTTCAGGTGGCACGCCAGCTACTATAAGAAACTTGGTCTTTCTGCAAGAGGCTTTACCTGCAGGGTCAACATGGAGTGCTCTGGGAATTGGAATTGACCATCTGCCCATTCTTTTTACTACAGTAGCAATGGGAGGACATGTGCGAGTAGGTTTAGAAGATAATCTCTATTATACCCGAGGACAGAAAGCAACGAATGTTGCACTGGTAAAAAGAGCTGCGAGGATTATCAACGAATTTGGTAATGTTGTGGCTAGTCCAATGGAAGCAAGGAAAATATTGGGAATCAGGATTTAAGTAGAATAACGCACAGGCATATATGCCTGTAAGCGCCCTGACTTGTACGAGTGGGCGTTTTTTGCTGGGTAGCTTTGCTTAATTCAGTCTCTTTTTATATTTTTATAAGATGTCTGAACAAAGAAATTCGAATCAAAGAATTTAGACTACTCAACTCGAGAAAATGAATTGAGTAAGCTTTTCAAAAGGCTTTCTGTTTCTTATGTTTCTCAGCTATAATGAATGGGAAGGTTTAGTGAGGAGGATTGTCAATTGGATTTATCTAAAATCATTCAAGGCAAAAAACTATCGGAAACAGAAGAAGCAATTCTTAGATACATCATCGCAAACATAGACACCGTCTTGGATCAAGGCGTTCGTACAGTTGCTAAGGAAAACTATACTTCTCCCGCTACAGTCATGCGTTTGTCCAAAAAAATGGGATATAACGGTTTTATTGACCTCTACTATCATCTAGAACCCATGGTAAGGGGCAGTAAAGCCCCCATGAAACAAAGCTATGAAAGCTATATTGGCGATTTGGAAAAATACCAAACTGAAATCGAGCAATTTCTCACTTTATTGAATACTATTAAAGATAAAAACATCTTTATTTACGCAACAGGTTTCTCAGGGATTATCGGTGAATATATTTATAAGAAACTTTTGGTGAACGGGAAACGGACCTTATTTGCCAGTGGTACCGACTCAGTAGGGGTCCTGGAAAACAACGTGGAAATTGCGGGATTGTTCTTGACGATTACGAAATCAGGTGAGACGAGGCAGGTCGTTGAAAAAATGAAGTATTTTAAAGAGCAAGGAATACCTGTGGTTACTTTCACGAATGAAACCGACAATTCAGCCGCACGCTTAGCTGATGTGGTCTTTCCGATTATGGATGGGGACACATTGGACGATCGCAATATTAAAGGAAATTATTTCTTCGCCCAGGTGCTCTTTCTTTTCGAAACCATTATGAAAGAGTATCAACAAAACTGAAACACGTTTCGAAACTGCGAAACAGGTATGGAATAGGATTGAAATCCTTTTCATACCTGTTCTTTTTTTATACACTAGGTTTATATTGAAAAAGGAGAGAAAAAGATGAAAGAAAAAGTGATGAACGGCTTACAACGTTTTTCCAAGGCCATGTTTGTTCCAGTCCTCATTCTACCCATTGCAGGTATTTTGATTGCGGTTGGTAACCTATTCACCAACGCAAAATTAATTGAACAATTTCCATTTATGGATAATCCCATCACCACAGGTTTTGGAACCATCTTATCCGGTTCATTGGTGTCCATTTTAACGAATTTAGGATTAATTTTCAGTGTGGGTATAGCCTTGGGATTAGCCAATAAGAAAAAAGCAGAAGCAGCTTTTACGGCTTTACTCGGCTATTTGGTCTTTATTAATGCGATGAATCGTTTCTTGATATTGAATGGCACTTTAATTGATGCGGATTCCTTGCAAGGAACAGGTCAAACAATGGTTTTGGGTGTCCAAATATTGGATATGGGCGTTTTTCTGGGAATTATCCTTGGAATTGTAACCGCTTATGTTCACAACCGATTTGCAGATCGGGAATTTAACGGAGCCCTCCAAATTTACGGTGGCTCACGCTTCGTCTTTATCATTTTGATTCCCGTTCTTGTCATATTAGCCATCCTATTCGCGTTTATCTGGCCATTCTTCCAAACTGGTATTAATCAAATGGGCCAATGGATTAACCAAAGTGGTAATTTCGGCTTATTCCTTTATGGCATGCTGGAACGTTTATTGATTCCGACCGGTCTTCATCATTTGGTTTATACGCCATTCCTTTACACATCCCTTGGTGGTGTGGAAGAAGTCGGTGGTCAAGTATTGGAAGGTGCCCGTAATATTTACTTCGCGGAAATCGCGGATCCAAATATCAGTGTTCTTTCACCAAGTGTCATCTGGGATGCACGTGGTATTTCGAAAATGTTTGGTTTGATTGGTGCCTGTCTAGCGATGTATCACACAGCCAAACCAGAAAACAAAGCGCGTGCAAAAGCAATTTTGATTCCAGCCGCTTTCACTTCTTTTGTAGCAGGTGTTACTGAACCAATCGAATTCTCATTCATGTTTGTTTCACCCATTTTGTTTGTCATCCATTCTGTTTTAAGTGGACTCAGCATGGTGGTGTTGAACCTCTTTAATGTTCGTGCCATTGGTCCAAATGGGTTTATTGACTTCTTGCTTTATAACGTGCCTTTGGGAATCGAAAAAACGAGCTGGCCGATGTACATCTTGGTGGGGGTTGTATTCTTTGCCCTCTACTACGGAATTTTCCGTGCCTTGATTAAATTGTGGAACTTGAAAACAATTGGTCGCGAAGATACGGGTGAAGTAAAACTGTATTCCAAAGCAGATTATCAAGAAAAAGTTAAAGGTGTTTCACCTGACTCCGTTGCGACCGCAAATGAAATCGAAGGCAATGCTGATGTCATTGTGGCAGCACTTGGCGGTAAAGAAAATATCAAGACTGTAGAAAACTGTTATACCCGCTTAAGACTTACTTTGGCAGACCCAAGTAAAGTCGATGAAGCGATTTTGAAAAACGAAACAGGAGCCAGCGGCGTTATCACGAAAGGTGAAAATGTCCAAGTTGTTTATGGGTTGAATGTGACCCAAGTCCGTCGTTCCGTTGATCAATTTTTAGGTAATGTTACAAGCGAGTAGATGAAGGAGAGAATATACTAATGAAGAAATTTTCAGTTGTGATTGCTGGTGGTGGGAGTACCTTTACCCCAGGGATTGTTATGATGTTATTGGATAATGCCGATAGATTCCCGTTGCGATCTTTGCGCCTCTACGACAATGATGCAGAGAGACAAGGCGTATTGGGCGAGGCTTTAGCAATTTTAATGAAAGAACAAGCGCCTGAAGTTGAATTCATTTATACAACCGACCCGGAAGAAGCGTTTACGGACACGGATTTCTGTATGGCTCATATCCGCGTTGGAAAATATGCAATGCGGGAACAGGATGAGAAAATTCCCTTGAAATATGGTGTCATCGGGCAAGAAACATGTGGACCGGGTGGACTGGCTTATGGCATGCGCAGTATTACCGGCATGATGGAGATCATCGATTATATGGAACAATATTCGCCAGAATGCTGGATGTTAAACTATTCCAATCCTGCCGCAATTGTTGCGGAAGCATGTCGTGTGCTTCGTCCAAATTCCAAAGTACTGAATATTTGCGATATGCCGGTTGGGACATTACGTCGCATGTCACAAATCATCGGCAAACAACCAAGCGATTTGGACGTTCGTTATTTTGGGTTGAACCATTTTGGTTGGTGGACAAGCGTTAAAGATAAAGAAGGTCACGAATATGTCGACCAAATTCGGGAGTACGTATCAGAACATGGGTATTTGACCCAAGTGGAAGTCGATACGCAACACATGGATGAAAGTTGGCAAGCGACTCACAAGAAAGCAAAAGATATCTTGGCAGTGGATGATCGTTATTTGCCGAATACTTACTTGAAATACTATTTATTCCCTGATGAAGAAGTTGCACATTCAGATTGCACATACACCCGTGCAAACGAAGTCATGAATGGTCGGGAAAAAACCGTCTTTGATGCAGCACGTCGTATTGTAGAAACTGGAACCGCTGTTGATAGTGGTTTCCATATTGATAGTCATGCCAGTTTTATAGTTGATTTAGCTCGGGCAATCGCTTACAATACTCATGAGCGGATGGTGATGATTGTTGAAAATAATGGTGCAATCGCAAACTTCCCGGACGATGCCATGGTAGAAGTACCATGTTTAGTCGGAAGTGACGGACCTGAAGCTTTAGCGCAAGGAAAGATACCATCGTTCCATCAAACATTGATGTACCAACAGGTAATGGTGGAAAAAATGGCAGTTGAGGCTTATGTGGAAGGTAGTTACCAAAAACTATGGCAAGCATTGACACTGTCGAAAACGATTCCAAGTGCAAAAGTTGCAAAAGAATTGTTGGACGATTTAATTGAAGCAAACAAAGAATTTTGGCCAGAACTAAAATAATTCAAAATGGGGCGAGCGGAGAGGTCTGCTCGCTCTATTTTAATGACGGAGGTAATTATGAAGATTGGTTTAATTGGTTTAGGAAAAATGGGTTACCCATTGTTGCAAAATATGCGGGAGAATAACATTGAAGTTGTTGCACACGACATAAACCCTGAAATACGCGCATCAGTTGAGGAATGTGGCGGTGAGTTTTGTCAATCGGTTCAAACTATCGTGGATGCATTGGGTCAGGAGCAAAAAGTCATCTGGTTGATGCTGCCGGCTGGAGCCCCTACCGAAAATGTTTTCCAGGAAGTGTTGCCTCTTTTAAGAGAAGGCGATATTCTGATTGAAGGTGGGAATACCCATTTTGAAGATTCTAAACGACGCCATCAAGAAGCAGCTACAAGAGGGGTTTCTTTTTTTGACGTAGGGACATCCGGGGGCGTGAGCGGTGCCAGAAATGGTGCCTGCATGATGATTGGTGGCGATGCGGAACGTTTCAAAGAAATCGAATTTCTGTTTGAAGCTATTAACGTTGAGAATGGCTATTTCTACGCAGGCGAGAGTGGCAGCGGGCATTATCTGAAAATGGTTCATAACGGGATTGAATATGGTATGATGCAAGCAATCGGGGAAGGGTTTAATTTACTTCATCACAGTGAATATCCTTATGACTTAGCGAAAGTCGCGAAAGTGTGGAATCACGGTTCGGTTATTCGCAGTTGGCTAATGGAATTGACCGAATCGCTATTATTGAAAGACGCAAATATGACCGATTTGGAAGGAGCGATTCCTTCGTCGGGCGAAGGGCGTTGGACGGTAGAAGAGGCTCTAAAACACCAAGTTTCTCTACCTGTCATCACACAGGCATTAATGGTGCGTTTTGCATCGACTGATCAAGAAAAATACGGGGAAAAAGTGGTTGCCTCCTTGCGAAATGAGTTTGGAGGACATGCAATTCCTGTTAGAGAGGACGATTAAATGCAATATAAAATAGGCGTCGACATTGGCACGACCAGTACGAAAGCAGTGTTATTTGATGAAAAAAATAATATTAAAGCAATTGCGAATGAAGCTTATCCAACCTTTCGTCCTACTCCTGAAAAATCGGAGCAGGACCCAAAACAAATCTATGAAGCCTTTAAACGAGCAATTAAGCAACTGACAGCGCAAGTGGAGCCGGATGGGGAAGTTTTATTCTTGTCCTTTTCCAGTGCTATGCATGCCTTAATGGCGGTTGATGAAGCGGGACAACCTTTAACGAATATGTGGATTTGGTCCGACAATCGGGCACAAAGACAAATCGAAAAGCTAAAGCAACAGGCCGACTGGCAAAAATATTATCATCAAACGGGGACACCGGTACATCCGATGAGTCCCTTTGCGAAGTTGTTGTGGATGCAGGAAGAGACGACACTTTGTGAACATGCTTTTAAGCTGATTGGGATAAAGGAGTATCTGTTCTATCATTTGACCGGCAAATATGTGATTGATTATTCAATCGCTTCTGCGACAGGACTGTTCAATATTCACGACCTTTATTGGGATAACGAGATTTTAGCGGAGTTACAAATTTCCCCTGAAAAATTATCGCAACCCGTGGATGTGACGACAGCTTTTGCTTTCCAAGATGCCCACGTTGCCGTAGAACTCGGCCTTTCCGAACGAACGCAACTTATCATAGGTGCGAGTGACGGCTGTTTGGCCAATTTAGGAACGGGTGCAAACGACAAAGGGGAAGTTGCCATAACGATTGGTACCAGTGGCGCATTGCGGATGACAATGGACAAACCATACCTGGATTCAGAAGGACGCACGTTTTGTTATTATTTGTCACCTGGAAAATGGGTGGTCGGAGGAGCTGTCAATAACGGAGGCAATGTGCTCGAATGGCTAAATAACATTCTTTATGAAGAAGACAAGCGTATTTACAGTGAAATGCCACTTGCACTAAAGGAGACGGATATTGGCGCTGAAGGGTTACTATTCATCCCTTACTTGAACGGCGAACGCGCACCACTTTGGGATGGAACTGCGCGTGGAACCTTTCATGGCTTAAGTGCTTTTCATGGTAAAAAGCATCTGATTCGGGCTGCACTTGAAGGTGTTATGTTCAATTTGAAGGAAGTCTTAAACATCTTGGAAGAAATTGGTGGCGAAACGCTGGCGATTAAAGCATCCGGTGGCTTTTTAGCATCGGACGAATGGGCACAACTTGCGGCTGATATTCTCGGTTATCCACTGACTGTTTCTCATTCGCTTGAAAGTTCAAGTCTTGGAGCCATTCTTTTGGTTGAAGAAGATCATGGGGTACTTACTGAAGGGAAACAAATCCTTTCGCGTGCTAAATTTGTTGAAGCCTATGCCATCCACTACAAGAATTATATTCGCCATCGAAATGCACTGCGTCATTTAGAACTACAAAAGGACACTTTCTGACAATTTTCTCGTGTATACTAAAAGGATACAATGATAGACGAGAGTAGGGCAGGAATTGGAAATAATGGATTTAGTTTTGACGATTGGTATGGGTGTGCTGGGAGCTTATTTGGGCCGACGATTTAAAGTGCCAGCCAGTTTTATGTTGGGTCCCATGTTCGCAGTGGCGGTATTCAATATTTTGACAGATGGTGCGACTTATCCGACTTTTATGAAAAACTTTACGCAAATGGTTTCTGGAACATTCATCGGTGCGGGTATCAGCAAAAAAGACGTGAAATTGTTACGGAAAATGATTATCCCTGCAATTCTTAATATTGTAGTGTTAATCATTTTTAGTTTGTTGATGGCGCTCGTACTCGCTAAAGTAGGCGGATTTTCTTTTGCCACCGCTGCTTTTGCAACAGCCCCAGGCGGCTTGGTGGACATGGTCATTGTCAGTCTGGATATGGGCGCGGACCCAGCCATTGTCTCGGTGATGCAAACCGTGCGTTTATTTAGTATTATTGGGTTGTTTCCAGCTATTTTCTCCCGGATGATTTCCAACGGAGATTCTTTAGAGGACACAATGGTTCCACAAAAAGTAGCTGAACAAAAACGAGGACGGATTTGGCTGACAGCACTTATTGGAATGGTTGGCGGAGTGATAGGTTTCTTTTCTGGTGTGCCAGCCGGTCCGCTTATTTTCTCGATGATTGCCGTAGGTGCACAAAATATTTCAACCCAATCTGCAGTCATGCCTGTTCAAATCAAACAAATAGCCCAAATTTCAGCGGGTATTTTGATAGGCTCATCCATTCATTTTGAAGCCATCTTGGCGTTAAAGGATGCGATTGTCCCTGCTATCATCCTGATTGTGGGATATCTTACCCTAGTGGTGGTGATGGCCTCCTTCTTTTATAAAACTGGTAAACTCAGTCTGGCCACTGCCTTATTTTCCTGTGCGCCAGGAGGAGCCAGTGATTTGGCGTTGCTAGCGATTGATTATAATGCCAATGCTGCAGTTGTTTCTTTGATGCAAACATTCCGAATGGTGATGGTGATTACCTTTTATCCGACCGCCATATTGTTGGTAAATAATTTATTGCAATTATAGGGAAAAACTTAATGCCTCTTGAAGCCAATCTATGCTATATTTTAGTAAGGACAACATAGGAGGCAATTAAATGATTCAATTTTACGGACACTCGACTTGCACAACGTGTAAGATGGCAGAAAAATGGTTGGAAGAAAGTGGCATTGCATACGAATGGAAAAACATTAAGGAAACGACTCCCGATCGTGAAGTACTTCGTGACATTCTGGAAACGGAAAAACTGACAACAAAGCGTTTATTTAATACGAGTGGAAATCTTTATAAAGAGCTTGGTCTCAAAGATAAAATCGAGACCATGTCCCTTGAGGGAAAATTAGATTTGTTGGAAAGTGACGGGATGTTAATCCGTCGTCCGTTCCTATTTGATGGAAATACCGTATCAGTAGGTTATAATGAAGATATGTTCAACGAAATATGGAAGTAGGGATAATATGACTGCAGTAAAATTTAGTGAAGAAGGATTCTGGATTGAAAAGAAAGAAGATACGTTTGTTATCGGACTTTCGGATAAAGGCCAAGACGATTTGGGGGAAGTCAGTTTTGTAGACTTACCATCAACAGGTGCCATCAAAAAAGAGGATGTCCTAATCGGTGTGGAAGCAGCAAAAGCTGTCACGGAATTAACGGTTCCTTTTTCGGGAACAATCAGTGAGGTTAACTCCGACCTAGAAGACGATCCAAGTACTTTAAACAGTAATAATCGTGAAGAAACATGGATTGTTAAAATGACCGATGTTTCCGACACAGATTTCGAAGCTTTATTAAATGAATCAGGTTTCGAAGGTTAAATAAAAAAATAGCTGATATCCCAAAAGAGGGGATGTCAGCTATTTTTTGCCATTTGGCGACGGTTAAGAAATGAGTAAATAGCTAACAGGCGTGAAATCACTAATTGGCGACGGTTAAAAGTTCTACGGGTAGCTAACCGTCGTGATTTCCTAAAAAAGCGACGATTAGGGAATGAACGAGCAGCTAACAGGCGCGAAATCTCTAATTGACGACGATTAACAATTGTCTGGATCTCTAATCGTCGTTTTTTAAAACGAATCATCAATCTTCCTCAGCCATCTGTTTCATATACTCAGTGGGGAAGCAACCTGTGTAATTCTTAAATACTTTACTGAAATAGGAGCTGCTATTGAAACCACAGTTCAAGGCAACATTGGTGACGACAGTCTTCCCAGTTCGAAACAACATTTTCGCATATTCAATGCGTTGGTAATTTACATATTCTGTTAAATTTCTACCGGTTTCTTGTTTAAATTTCCGCGATAAGTAGGCAGGGTGAAAATGCAAGGCTTCGGCAACATGATTAACACTCACATCATCGGTAAAATGAGCATCCACATATAGTATGACATCTCGTATTGCCGCGGTATAATTCTTCATCGAAAAATCACGTACCATGTCACAAAAGGCCTTTGCCATATCATGCGCCAACACTTCGTCTAAATATTTTGCTGAAGTGGCATTTTCTATTAATGTCGCAAATTTCTCTGACATCAAGTGTAAATAAACGGGTGGAACCCCGCCGTATTTAGCGGCCACACGCATCAGCGTTTTTCGAGTAATCAGCCCATTTTTACGGTCTCGTAAATAATCATCTTGCATACGGATTACACGCGTATCGAAATTATTAGGGGCACCGACTAACTTGAATAAATCAACATATTCTTCGTAACTCCCATGCATAATGGCGGTTATCATTCGCTCTTCCATTTCATACCGGTAATTTATTTCTTTAGCATCTATTAACTCCATGCGGTTCTGGAATTCAGCATCCATTTTCAGCGACACACGAACCACCTCCGTCTTAATCATATCATATTAACGCATTTTAAAGAGGTTGAAAAATTACATGGTCCTCTCGGATATGTACAAGAATTAAGAAATGTAAGCGCATATAATTACCTCAAGGAATCAAAGTGAAAAGGTTTACTTAGGAGGAAAAGATATGGAGAGAAACAAAAAAGAAACAAAGCCGTCACAATACCGGACAGCTAAGCTTTATGAAATTATTCTATTTTCAACAAACAATACGGCTACGAATTTTTATAACTTCATGATGGGATTTGTGACTTATTATGCGGTTGGTGTAGCGGGATTAGCTGTCTTCTTAATTTCAACATTATTAACAGCTATGCGTATTTTTGATGGGGTGGTCGATCCTTTTATTGGATACGTGATTGACAAAACCGATGGTAAATTTGGTAAATTTCGTCCTTACATTTGGATTGGGAATTTGACCATGATTGGAACCATCGTTCTTCTGTTTCAAACGACGCACCTTGTGCCCGAAAACTTCCGATTGTATTATTTTTTGGCAGTTTATGCGGTCTACATATTAGGCTATTCCCTACAAACAACTGTTACCAAAGCTGGGCAAAACGTTATTACTAACGATCCGAAACAACGTCCGTTGTTCAGTATGTTTGATGGGATTTTTACGACCCTCTTTTATTCAACGGCAGGCATTTATGTTTCTAACTACTTGAGTTCAAAATACAACGGAGAGTTTGGTCTCGACTTCTTTACGGAATTTTCCACGACATTTATGGTGGGTTCCTTGATATTGACTGTTTTAGCAACAATCGGAATTTGGAAAAAAGACCGTACTGAATTCTTTGGTTTGGGAGCCGAAAACCAAACGGATAATATTAAATTTAAAGACTACGCGAAAATTGTCAAAGAAAATCGTGCTCTGCAAATGTTGACGCTTGCAGCTTCAACAGACAAATTAGGAAGTAAAATAAAATCCAACTCCATTTCTGGTGTTCTCTTCTTTGGTATTATCATAGGGGATTATGGGTTGATGGGTGCACTTTCGGCCATCTCTATTCTACCAGGTATTTTCTTCAACGTTTTTGGGAGCATGATTGCACGTAAATTGGGCCAAAAGAGAACCTATGTACTTGCGCAAAGTTCTGCATTTTTAGTTAATGGATTGATGATGTTGGTCGTTTTAATGGGGGACCTACAAAAATTTCCTTATCCAATCCTAACTTGATGACTGTTCTGTTTGTTGGTTTGTTTATCCTGGCTACAGTTCAAAACACAGGGGATGCCATGCAAATCTCGATGATTTCGGACGTTACCGATTATGAGACAGCACGTTCAGGTGCTTATGTACCTGGTTTAATTGGGACAATCTTCTCCTTCGTCGATAATTTCTTCTCGTCATTCTCAAATAGTATTGTAGGTTTCGTTATTGCCATGGTTGGTTATACAAATACGCTTCCAGAAGTAGGTGATGCTTCTACACCACTCCTAATTTTGTTAGGCATTGGACTTTATCTAGGCGGACCGATGTTAGGGTGGTTGTGTTCCATGATTGCGATGAGATTCTATCCACTGGATGGTAAGAAGATGGAAGAAGTTCAGGCAATTATTTTAGAAAGAAAAGAGAAGGGCTTGATTACAGAAGATATTCACGAAGTGACCGATGAATTCGCAGTTATCAAAGCAGAAATATAAGATTCGGGTAAACACACAACCCTTCCTTGAGGGTTGTGTTGTTTTTTTACAAATATAAGTTAGTTTTGTTCTTGCGGAAAATGTTTTTATTTTCTAAAGTAAAGAAGGAATACTCACGAACGGGGGAAAATAGATGCTTTATCCAATTATGACAGAATCACGTACCGTTTTAGATTTAAACGGGATATGGAAGTTTTTGCTAGCTAACGATGAGATATTGGTGGACACAACGCGTCCTTTGGAAACGGACGGGGTTATGGCTGTACCGGGATCTTTCAACGATCAAGGCGCCATTGACAAAATTCGATTTCATGTAGGGGACGTTTGGTATGAACGTGAATTTTCGCTACCCAAAACAGTGATGAACGAGCGCTTGGTATTGCGTTTTGGATCTGTGACGCATTTTGCGACCGTTTATGTAAACGGAAAACAAATTTTCGAACACAAAGGAGGTTTTACACCGTTTGAAGTAGCTATTAATGATTACGTCAAAGCTGGTAAAAACCGTTTAACTCTGAAAGTGAATAACGTCTTGGACTACACAACCTTACCAGTCGGGATGTATAAAGAATATTATGATGAAGACTTGCAACGTAATGTTAAAAAGAATGAACCGAACTTCGACTTCTTTAACTATGCAGGTATCCATCGTCCGGTTAAAATTTATACCACACCAGCTTCTTACATTGAAGACTTAATCTTTACTTTCGATGTTGAAGGGGCTAACGCAACCATCCATCCAGATGTAAAAACAGTCGGATCTTTTGACGAGGTTAAAATTACTGCGTTGGATGAAGAAGGTAATGTAGTGGCGACTTCAGCAGTGACTGATTCATTCACCATTGAAAACTTCCAAGCTTGGGAACCGATGGCCGCTTATTTGTACACCATGCGTGTAGAAGGAATCGAAAATGGAGAAGTCGTCGACGTATACGAAGAAGAACTGGGTATACGTACAGTTGAAGTGAAGGACGGCAAATTCTTGATCAACAACAAACCATTTTATTTCAAAGGATTCGGGAAACACGAAGATACTCATATTAACGGCCGTGGTTTGAATGAAGCCGCAAACGTACTTGATTTGAACTTGTTCAGGTGGATTGGGGCTAACTCATTCCGTACGTCTCATTATCCCTACTCTGAAGAAATGATGCGTTTAGCAAACCAACAAGGAATTGTTGTCATTGATGAAGTGCCGGCAGTTGGTCTGTTTGTTGGATTTAATCCTTTCTTAGTGGACAAGGGTGATTTAGGCCGCACCTTCGATGTCATGAATACCCGCGATGCCCATGAACAAGCATTACGCGAACTCGTGGACCGGGACAAAAACTTGGCATGCGTGGTGATGTGGTCGGTGGCAAACGAACCCGCTTCACACGAAGAAGGTTCGGCAGAATACTTTGAACCCTTGACGAATTTTGTGCGTGATTATGATCCTCAACATAGACCAGCAACAATTGTATTTATCCAACACTCATCACCGACGGACAACAAAGTTTCTGATTTTCTGGATGTCATTTGTTTGAACCGCTACTATGGTTGGTATGGATTGATAAATGATTTGGACGGAGCAGAAGTTGCACTGCGCAAAGAACTGCAGGCCTGGAAAGAACGTCATCCCGATAAACCGATTATCTTTACTGAGTATGGTGCCGATACGGTGGCAGGTTATCATTCCATTTCCTCTGCACCTTTTACCGAAGAATACCAAGTACGATATTACGAAGCGAACCACAAAGTATTCGATGAATTTGATTTGGTTATTGGGGAACAAGTCTGGAACTTTGCGGATTTCGAAACAGCGCCAGCCACAAAACGTGTGAACGGGAATAAGAAAGGAATCTTCACCCGCGAACGCCAACCGAAAATGATTGCGCATCACTTGAAACAAAGATGGACCAAGATACCGGATTTTGGATTTAAGGAATAAGTTCCTTTTTTATCTACTCAATTAATTCGTTATTGATAAAACCTACTAAAAAAGGTAGATTAATTATTCTACTTTATTTAGTAGGTTTTTTGCTTTATACTGTTATAAAGGGGTGATTTTAATGTATGTTGCAGTAATTGGCGATATTGTTAATTCCAAACGAATCAGTGCAGCCAAGAGACAAAGCGTGCAAGAAATGTTAAAACGGTCATTAAGTTACATCAATAAGAAGTATAAAAATCAAATCGCATCCAATTTTACGATTACATTAGGAGACGAATTCCAGGCGCTCTTAACAACTTCAAACCATTTATTTGAAATGATAGATACAATTACCTTAACCATGAAAACAATGGACGTCGAAATCCGATTCGGCATTGGCTTAGGAGACATAACGACCCGGATCAATTCGGAACTAAGCATCGGTGCTGATGGCCCTGCGTATTGGTATGCCCGCTCGGCAATCGAGCGCATTCACAAAGAGGATGATTATAACATGAACCGTATCGGTTTTGCTTATGGGAACCATCCGGATGTTGCGCTCGTAAATGATACGATTGCTCTAGGAGAATACATGAAATATAAATGGACCCAGAGCCAACTGGACTTACTGGCTGGTGTCATCGAAATGGGAACATATACAGAAAACTTCCGTCAGGTGGACTTGGCCGACACCATGCAACTCCAACCCAAAGCCCTGCACAAGCGCGTATCCATCAGTGGTATTAAAATGTACTTGCGTAGTAGAATAGAAATTGAGAAAAAGATTGCGAGGTTACAAGATGGTAAATGAAAGTATCCCGATCCTCCTGTTTTTGATTGCTCATTTCCTGGGTGATTTCCAGCTTCAATCTGAACAACTTGCCGAAACGAAGAAAACTTCCTTTAAGAGCCTTTTCAAGCATATCTCAATCCATGCAGGATTAATTGCCATTATCGTCTTCATTGTCCCAAAATACTGGAAAGCTGGTTTAATTATTATCTTGGCGCATCTTTTGATAGATATGGTTAAAAAACATCTGCCTGTTGCAAACGAGAAGGTTGTATTTATTCTTGATCAGCTCATGCACCTGGCTGTTATTTTAACGGTAAATTCGATTTTTAATTTGGATTTGATAGCGACACCAGCATGGTTGCGTGTTCCAACTTTACAATGGGTACTTTTAATCATTGTTATAACCAAACCAATCAACACCACTTTCAAAATACTATTTAGCAACTATCAACCGGAAACCACGAAACAATCTGAGCTCAAAATCGAGGAAGGCTTCAGCGCAGAAATCGAAGAGTCCGCAATAGGGAAATGGTTGGTTAAAGGGCAGATGCACCATTCCGAAACTCCGACAACCATCCGCGGTGCCGGTGCCAATATCGGAACCTTGGAGCGCGTCTTGGCCGCTTTATTATTGAGTGTGAATCAATACGCCGCGCTTGGCATTATTTTCACCGCCAAGTCCATCACACGCTATGACAAAATTTCCAAAGATCCCGTCTTCGCCGAGTACTACCTCATTGGCACGCTATTCAGCATTCTCGCCGTTATCCTATGTTATCAACTGATTTTTTAAAAAAGGGGTATTTATATGAAACGTAATCTCATCTTGGCCAGCCAGTCACCGAGGCGTAAAGAGCTTCTATCACTTATCACCACTGACTTCACGGTTGAAGTAGCCGATATAGACGAAAAAATGATTGAAAATCAAATATTAAACCACCATCCAGAAAAAACGTTTTTGGAAAAAGCGACGATTCTGGTGGAACAATTAGCAAAAGAAAAGGCAAAAAAGATCTATAACACGCATCCTGACAGCATCGTTATTGGCGCTGATACCGTTGTGGTGCATGATGACCAGATTTTGGGTAAACCCGTTGATACTACTGAAGCTTATGAAATGCTTCGTTCCTATTTTGGCAAGAGCCATTGGGTCATCACGGGTGTTCATGTCCAAGGTCAAACTCAGAGCCATACTTTCTCCACCGTGAGCAAAGTAGAATTTTGGGATTGGTCCAAACCGATGGAAGAGCAAGTGAATCGCTACATTCAATCGGGTAGCCCGATGGATAAAGCCGGGGCATACGGCATCCAGGAAATGGCAAGCTTATGGGTAAAAGCCATCCACGGGGATTATCCCACTATCATCGGTTTGCCGATTAGTTATTTGAATCAAGTGTTAGCTGAATATTAGTATAGTGCGACGATTAGCAGTTTTTTATGGTGCTAATCGTCGCTTTTTGCCTCAAAAGCGACGTTCCCCAAAAAAAATATTTCTAAAAGTCGTATTTAGACCATTTCGCGACGATTAAGGTCAATAGGATTTTTTAATCGTCGTTTTTCAGACCCGAGACAACAAAAAAGGATTGGAACCGAAGTCCCAACCCCTAAAAATCCTATTTTACTTAATTTTTGTCTTTACTTTTTCTGCACGAGCAACAAAATCTTTGAAAAGTGTTTTATTGGCTGGATCAGAATACGCCATGATTTCTGGATGCCATTGGACCGCAATCATGTCAATATTTGGATCGGTCGGTTCAATCGCTTCAACGATTCCATCCTGACTATGGGCAACTGCCTTCAAACCAGTACCTAAGTTTTTAATCGCTTGGTGGTGTAGGGTATTCACTTTTGTATGAGCCCCAATCACATCATATAAATGACTGCCTGGTTGCACCGAAATACCATGAAGGGGTGTTTCGAAAGGTGCTTTTTGAACATGTAGCAGTAATTCCGCATCATATTGTGCTGGTAAGTCTTGGTAAAGCGAACCACCGTGATAAACATTGATCAGTTGTAATCCACGGCAGACACCTAAAACAGGAATGCCTTTTTCAATAGCAGCTTCATACAAAGCAAAATCAAAAGCATCTCTTTTAGGGAAAGTCAGGGTTAAATTACGATGGGGTTCTTCTCCATACAACTCAGGATCAACATCATGTCCACCTGATAGAATTAATGCATCCAATACTTCAACCATGTTTCTTGCATCTTCGGCGGTACCGACCGGCAACATGATAGGTGTTGCACCAGCACCTTGAACCGTATCAATATAAAATTGGGGTGTATAAGCCACCAAGGTTCCTTCAAATTCGCTTGTAGCGCTTAGTAACTGTGTTCCGGATATACCAATAATTGGTTTCATATCGCAGGCCTCCTCTTAAAAATTATCTTTATTATTATCGCATATTTTTTAATATTTTGGAACACTTTGGATTTTGTGCTCTCAAGAGATAAGAATACAAGTTCACTTTTTAACAAAAGGGGTGAATTTTCATTGACGAATATGCCTCTTCATGATACCTTTTAGAGGTAATTGCGTCATGGAAGGGACAGCTTTCATAGGAAGTAGATAATTATATATTGACGCAATATTACATGTTTATCGAATCACATAGAGTCATTTATTAAGGGGTTTTAATTCCCCTATTATTTTTAAGGTCAATTGAGAATGATTCTCAATTAAAAATATATGCACGGAAATGAGTCATAACTTATGATTAAAAAAATTACTTTAATAGGCTTCCTCATTTTTGTGGTCATTTTGTCACTATTTGTTGGAACAGCGAATGTTTCGGTTGAGAATGTGCTAACCGGAGATTTAGAATCTTTATTTGTCTTCTTGTCATCACGGATTCCAAGGACCATAACGGTTTTATTAGCTGGAGCAGGATTGGCTCTATCAGGAATGGTTATGCAGACCATTACCCAAAATCGGTTTGCGGCCCCGGATACAGTCGGAACCGTGGAATCGGCAAAACTGGGTATGGTTATCGCCATGATCCTCTTGCCTAAATTATCCTTACGATGGGAAATGCTATTTACTTTTGCCTTTGCCACGGCAGGAACCTTATTATTTTTATTTTTGACCAGTCGTTTTCCCATGAAAAAGCAATTGTTGATACCATTACTGGGGATTATGTTCGGGAATATTGTGGGAGGCTTCAGCAGTTTTCTGGCTTTTCGATATGACTTGAATCAAAATATTTCCGCTTGGTTGCAAGGAAACTTTTCTTTGATTATAAAAGGCCAGTATGAACTCATTTACCTGGCGTTGATTATTATCATAGCCCTGTATTTCTTTGCCGACTATTTAACGGTGGCGCGGATGGGGGAAGACGCCGCCCAATCTTTAGGGGTTTCTTTTAAATGGGTTGTAACCTTGGCCAGTCTTTTGGTTTCCGTTACGGTATCCATCATCTTGATAACAGCAGGAAGTTTACCTTTCTTGGGTGTCATTGTTCCCAATATCATTGCGATGAAGTATGGAGACAATATTAAAAATACCCATCAGAAAGTAGCCCTGACTGGCGGTTTTTTCCTGTTAGTCTGCGACATTATCAGCAGAATTTTGATTGCACCTTATGAAATTCCTGTACAGCTCATTTTAGGCATTTTGGCTGGTCTCATCTTCCTTCGGTTATTATTCAAAGAGGTGCGTCCAACATGAAAAAGAATACTCACCCGATGAAAAGTCTTCTTTTCATCTCATTAGCTTTACTCGCCCTTTATGTTATTTGGGGAAATGGTTTGGCTTACCCACTGATCATGCAGTTACGCCTGAAAAAAGTATTAATATTTTTGTTGGTTGGCGTCAGCAGTTCAGTTGCGACCATAGCTTTCCAGTGTATCGTAAACAGCCGTTTCTTGACGCCTGGCATTCTGGGCATTGAATCGTTTTACCGCTTGATCCAAACACTCTTGTATTTCTTCGGTTACCGCCTGATACAAACGAATCTAAATCAGGTGACCCAATTTGTTTTAGTGGTAGGTATCATGGTCATTTGTTTTTGGGGATTGAGCCGGTATTCCTGGCAAAATATCAGCTATGATCTGCATACCGTTCTTTTGATCGGCATGGTCATCGGGATGTTACTGAACAGTACCTCAACATTTTTCCAAGTGCTGATGGATCCAAATGAATACGACCGTCTGCAAATGAAATTATTTCCAACCTTTCAAAATGTGGACACCTTCGTATTAGTTTGTGCCATTTTAATGATTATTCCGATTTTAATTTCCTTATGGCGAAATCGCAAAACATTGGAAGTCCTGCGAATGGGCACAGAACAAGCCGTCAACCTCGGTATCGATACCAACAAAGAAATCAAGAAAGTATTCTTGCAAATTATTATCCTTTCAGCCATTTCCGCGGCTTTGGTCGGTCCCATGATGTTTTTGGGCTTCACCACTGCCAATCTCGCTTATATACTCTTTCGCACGTATCGCATGGATATCCTGTTTATAGCTACGAGCATGCTCGGTTTCATCGCGCTGCTCTTTGGGCAATTTATCGTCGAACAACTTTTTCAATTTCAAACAAACGCCAGTATCATTATCGAATGGCTAGGCGGCATCTTATTCTTTGCTTTACTCTGGAAGGAGCGGAAACAAGCATGAAAGTGAATAACCTATGTAAAAACATTTGCAATAACTGCATTTTAAACGATATCTCTCTAGAACTGGAACAGGGGACGGTGACCGCCTTTATTGGCCCCAATGGTGCGGGTAAAAGTACGCTCCTGTCGACCATGTGCCGTTTATTAAATAAAGACAGCGGCCATGTGTTGATCAAGGGGAAAGAAATCACCAAGTGGCGAACGGATGAATTGGCCAAAGAAATTGCCATCTTGAAACAACAAAATACCTATCAAGTCAAGATGACAGTGCGGGAATTAATGTCATTCGGACGATTTCCCTATTCCAAAGGGCATCTCACGCAAGCTGATTATGATGTCATCGATAAAGTTTTGGGTTACTTGGATCTGGGAATTTTTGCGGATCGTTACCTGGATACCTTATCCGGAGGGCAGCTGCAACGGGCGGCCTTGGCGATGATTTTGGTGCAGGATACCGATTATATTCTGTTGGATGAACCCCTAAACAATCTCGATATGAAACAAAGTATCATCGTGATGCAAACCATTCGTAATATGGCCGATGAATTGGGTAAAACTATCTTGGTCGTGTTACATGACATCAATTTCGCTGCCGCTTATTCCGACAATATCATTGCGATGAAAGCTGGCGAGATTTGCTATTCCGGATCAGTTGATGATGTCATTTGTTCGGAGAATCTAAAAGAAGTATTTGATGTGGATATGGAAGTTGAAATCATTAAAGGGAAAAAATATTGCTTGTACCACATGAGCTAATTAAAGGTGGAAATTTTATGACAAAGAAACTATTAACCCTCTTTACCGCAATGCTGTTCTTGGGAGCGTGCCAAGCGCCAGCATCTGAGACGACAGAATCTACAAGTGTAGCAGTAGATAAAGAAACAGTTATGATTACCGACGTTGCCGGCGAAAAAGAATTGCCTTACCAACCAGAACGTGTGGTGGTTTATGATTATGGAATGTTGGATACGATGGATGCCCTTGGTTTAACTGAAAATGTAATCGGAACAGCAACGAATAATCCGCCCGCTTATTTGGCGGATACTGTAGCCGAACTTGAAAACGTGGGAACACTGAAAGAACCAGATATGGAAAAACTCATTACCCTTGAACCAGACCTGATTATCATTTCTGCACGTTTAGAAGATTTCGCTCCCCAACTGGAAGAAATTGCGCCCGTTCTGCAAATTACTGTCGACCAGGCAGATTACTGGGCATCTGTCCAAGGCAATATCAATACGATTGCTGAAATTTATGGGGTGGATGCTGAAAGTAAATTGGCTGACTTGGAAACTGAAATTACCGAATTGAATGAAAAAACGGCTAAATTTGCAGACCAAGAGGCACTGTTATTGATGTTGAACGATGGCGCGATGTCCGCATTCAGCACCGGTTCTCGTTTTGGACAAGTATTCGATGTGTTCGGCTTCCAACCCGTGGATGTGGCAATCGACTCTTCAACCCATGGCCAAACAGTCGGTTACGAAGGTATTCTGGAAATCAATCCCGATATTTTGTTTGTGGTAGACCGTTCTCAAGCGATTCAAGCTGATGCAGAGAGCCAACTACAATTGTTGGATAACGAATTTATCAAAAAAACAAATGCTGCCATGAATGACCGCATCATCACCTTGTCTCCTGATTTATGGTACTTGTCAGGTGGCGGTTTGGAATCCGTTCATTTAATGATCGAGGAAATCAGTGCAGCATTAGACTAAAAAATAGTATGATAGAAAGTAATAACTCTGGGAGGTAGAGAAATGGCAGTTTTAGAAGTTAAAAATCTACATGTATCGATTGAAGATAAAGAAATTTTAAAAGGTGTTAATTTAACCATCAATACAGGTGAAATTCATGCCATTATGGGGCCAAACGGAACTGGGAAGTCCACTTTGTCCCAAGCAATCATGGGACATCCAAGTTATACCGTAACGCAAGGTGAAATCTTGCTGGACGGCGAAGATGTCTTGGAAATGGAAGTAGACGAGCGCGCTCGTGCCGGTCTATTTTTGGCCATGCAATATCCAAGTGAAATCACCGGCGTAACAAACGCGCAATTCATGCGTGCGGCCATCAATGCACGCCGGCCGGAAGACAACAAAATGTCTGTTATGGATTTCATCAAAAAATTGGATAAAAACATGGCAACACTGGATATGGCTGAAGAAATGGCAGAACGCTATTTAAATGAAGGCTTTTCCGGTGGGGAGAAAAAGCGTAATGAAATCTTGCAGCTGATGATGATTGAACCAACCTTTGCTTTATTGGATGAAATTGACTCTGGTTTGGATATTGACGCTTTGAAAGTTGTTTCCAAAGGTGTTAATGAAATGCTGAATGGTGAATTTGGGGTCTTGATCATTACCCATTACCAACGACTATTAAACTATATCAACCCAACTTTCGTCCACATCATGATGGATGGTAGAATTGTTAAATCAGGTGATGCGAGCCTGGCAAAACGTCTGGAAGCAGAAGGTTACCGCGGGATTCGCGATGAATTAGGACTAGATATCGAACTAGATGAAGATTAGGGGGAACCAAGATGACTGAACTTGAAATACGTACATTTTCGGCTTTCAAAGAAGAGCCAACTTGGATGAAAGACCTCCGCTTCAATAATTTCGGGAGTTTCACGACGCTACAACAGCCTGATATTGAAAAAGTTAATTTTCATCGCTGGGATTTGATGGGTGATGCAATCAACACTGAATACGGTGAAGAATTGATAAACAGCCAACAATACCAGTATGGAGCGGGTGACGCGGCTAAAATTGTCCAATATGGCAAGGAAACAATGATGGAACAACTCCCCCAAGAATTGGTTGAGGCAGGGGTTATCTTTACTGATATATTCACGGCTATGCAGGATTATCCTGAACTGGTCGAAAAGTACTATATGACGAAAGCAGTTAAACCGGATGAAAATAATTTGACCGGTCATCACGCTGCTTATATGAACAGTGGTATCTTTTTATATGTACCAAAAGATGTCGTCATCAAGGAACCGCTTGAAGCCTTGTTTATTCAAAACAGCTTTGTAAAAGAAGCCTTCAACAAACATATCTTGATTGTGGCGGATACTAATAGTGCGGTAACGTACGTGGAAAAATATGAAACAGAAGGCACAGAGAAAAATAGTGCAAATATCATTGTAGAGGTCATAACCCGTCCGGGAGCAAAAGTGAAGTTCTCGGCTGTGGATCATCTAGGTGAAAATACGACCGCATTTATTAGCCGTCGTGGACACTTGGAACGTGATTCTTCCATTGATTGGGCAATCGGCGTCATGAATGATGGTAATATTATTGCTGATTTTGATTCTGACTTAATTGGGGATGGCTCACATAGTGTGGTCAAAGCAGTAGCCGTTTCAACCGGTAAACAAATCCAGGGCATCAATACACGTGTCACCAATTACGGCAATCATTCAATCGGTCATATTTTACAACACGGGGTTATCCTGGACCGCGCAACATTAACCTTTAACGGGATTGGTCACATAATCAAAGGGGCAAAAGGGGCAGACGCACAACAAGAAAGTCGCGTCTTGATGCTATCTGATTCCGCTCGTGGTGATGCGAATCCAATCTTGTTAATCGATGAAAATGAAGTGACGGCTGGTCACGCGGCAAGTGTGGGCCGGGTCGATCCTGAGCAAATGTTCTACCTGTTAAGTCGTGGGATTGAAAAAGAAGAGGCGGAACGGCTCGTGATCCGGGGCTTCCTGGGTACCGTGATTGCGGCTATTCCCTTGAAAGAAATTCGTGATGAATTAGTTGAAATGATTGATAAAAAATTGAGAAGGATTGAAAGCTAATGGATGTAGCAAAAATCAGACAAGATTTTCCGATTTTGTTTCAGGAAGTTAATGACGAACCATTCATTTACCTGGATAATGCTGCCACTACTCAAAAGCCAAAACAAGTCCTTTCAGCCATAGAAAATTATTATTTACATGATAATGCCAATGTTCACCGTGGCGTCCATACGCTAAGTGAGCGGGCAACAAGGCAATTCGAAGCTTCAAGGGAAACGGTACGCGCCTTCATCAAGGCTCGTTCCACGAAAGAAGTGCTCTTCACGCGGGGCACAACCACTTCCCTGAACTGGGTGGCACGGGGATTCGGCGACATTATTGTCGAACCCGGCGATGAAATTTATATCACGCCACTGGAGCACCATTCAAACGTCGTCCCGTGGCAACAATTGGCTAAACGCAAGCAAGCCAAACTATTGTATTTGCCCTTGAATGAAGAAGGTAGTGTCGATTTGGAAGCGGCAAAATCCGTTATTTCCGCTAAGGGAAAGATTTTGGCTGTGACACATGCTTCAAACGTCATGGGAACCATTAATCCGATTAAAGAGTTAGCGGAACTAATACATGCTGTTGACGGCTATATCGTTGTTGATGGTGCGCAAAGTACGCCCCACATGGTCATCGATGTACAAACACTGGATGCGGATTTCTTTGCTTTTAGTGGTCACAAAATGAGTGGTCCCACCGGAATCGGTGTGTTGTACGGAAAAGAAGCGTTATTGGAAATCATGGAGCCGATTGAATTCGGTGGCGAAATGATTGATTTCGTTTATGACGACTATTCAACCTGGACCGAGCTACCGTGGAAATTTGAAGCGGGAACGCCCAATATTGCCGGTGCGATTGGCCTGAAAGCGGCGATTGATTATTTGAATGCCATCGGTATGGATGCGATCGCTGAACAAGAACACAAAATTATTTCCTACTTATTGCCGAAGCTGCAGGAGATTGAAGGCATCACGTTATTCGGCCCGACTGATCCAAACAAACGGACGGGCATCATCACTTTCAACATTGACGGCGTGCATCCGCATGATGTGTCGACTGGATTTGATATGGAGGGGATTGCCATTCGGGCAGGTCATCATTGTGCCCAACCATTGATGCGTTACCTCGATGTTCAGTCAACGGCACGCGCCAGTTTTTACTACTACAATACGCTTGAAGAAGCAGAACAGTTTTTAGTGTCTTTGGTTAAAATAAAGGAGTTTTTCACAAATGGCCTTATCTAGATTAGAAAATTTGTATCGCCAAGTCATCTTGGATCATTCCTCACATCCACGTAATTTTGGTGAACTGGCGGATGCCAACGGAAAGATTGAATTGAATAATCCAACCTGTGGTGATGTCATTCAGTTACATGTGCGTTTGGTCGGTGATCATATCGATGAAGCGAAGTTTTCCGGGCACGGCTGTTCCATCAGTACAGCGAGCGCCAGCATGATGACGGAACTAGTAAAAGGCAAGACAATGGCAGAAGCGAAGCAGCTGATAGAAGAATTTCTGTTGTTGGTTCAAGGCCAAGCTCCTGAGCCTTCGCATCTGGGTGATGCAGAAGTGTTGGGGGGCGTTTCCAAGTTTCCAGCTCGCATTAAATGTGCGACCTTGTCCTGGAAAGCATTGGAACGTATCCTGATGAACCCGAATCAAGAATTGAAGGAGGAATCCATATGAGCGATGTACCTGTAGTAGATGATTATAAATTTGGTTTTCATGACGATGCAGAGATCTTGTATTCAACCGGAAAAGGATTGAATGCAGACATCGTCCGGGAAATCTCCAAGAAAAAGAATGAACCGGAATGGATGCTGGATTACCGGTTGAAATCCCTGGAAGTCTTCCAAAAATCCAAACTCCCGGACTGGGGTCCAGACTTATCAGAACTGGATTTTAACGATATTACCTATTATCAAACCGCAACCGATAAAGTAGCCCGTACGTGGGATGATGTACCCGACAAAATCAAAGAAACGTTCGAAAGAATCGGTATTCCGGAAGCAGAGCGTGCGTATTTAGCCGGAGCATCCGTTCAATACGAATCCGAAGCTGTCTACCACAGCATGAAGGAAGAATTTGAAAAAATGGGGATTGTCTTTACAGATACCGATACGGCTCTGAAAGAGTATCCTGAAATATTCAAAGAACACTTCGGTACGGTGGTGCCACCAACCGATAACTTCCAAGCTGCCTTGAACTCGGCTGTGTGGTCGGGTGGAACTTTTATTTATGTACCAAAAGGCGTTAAATGTGACGTCCCGATGCAAACGTACTTCCGCATGAATAATGAAGGATCCGGCCAGTTCGAGCGGACATTAATTGTCGTTGACGAAGGCGCAAGTATTCATTACGTTGAAGGGTGTACTGCACCGACGTTTTCTTCAAGTTCCTTGCATGCGGCAATCGTAGAAATTATCGTCAAGAAAGACGCGTACTGCCGTTATACAACCATCCAAAACTGGTCCAACAACGTTTACAACCTGGTTACCAAACGTGCGCATGCCCTTGAAAATGCGACGATGGAATGGATCGACGGCAACCTAGGTTCCAAAACAACCATGAAATATCCAAGTGTTCACTTAAACGGACGCGGCGCACGCGGAACGATGCTGACGGTTGCCTTCGCAGGCGAAGGACAAATCCAGGATACCGGCGCGAAAATGATGCATAATGCACCAAACACGTCCAGTTCCATTGTTTCCAAGTCCATCGCCAAAGACGGCGGTTCGGTAAATTACCGCGGTGTGGTACGTTTCGGCAAGAAATCAGAAGGATCTATTTCCCATATCGAGTGTGATACCATCATCATGGATGATTTATCGACTTCTGATACCATTCCGTATAACGAAATCCATAACGGTAACGTTTCTTTGGAACACGAAGCCAAAGTATCAAAAGTATCCGAAGAACAACTCTACTATCTCATGAGCCGTGGCCTCAGCGAACAAGAAGCCACCGAAATGATCATCATGGGATTCGTAGAACCCTTCACCAAAGAACTTCCAATGGAATATGCAGTTGAGTTGAACAGACTGATTGCTTATGAGATGGAAGGGTCTGTGGGGTAGAGTCTAAAAAACAAGCTATAAACACTATTAAGTCAGTGTTTATAGCTTTTTTTTTGTTGAATGTTGGCCCTTACTCATCGAACCGCTTGATTAATGGAGTAAGTGTAATGGTAACTAAAACTCTAATTCAAAATTTAAATCTTCGCTTAGTTTGTTGAAATCTGCATCATGTGCACCACCCACAACTAGCTTAAAGTTTGTAAGTCTCTTGGCGTCTTCTTCAAATAAGAAGTGAACATCACCGTTCTTAACTACTTGACCGATAAAATCTCCACCAACACTATCTGAAATGAACATATCTGCATCTACTTGCTGCTTAGTATTGGCAACGATGGTACAAAGTAGTGGCAGTAGTCAGGTTACTCAGAGATATTGGATAAACCTTTAGTAAAGTTCGTCATCTAATAATTTAAATATTTACATCTAATCTACAACAAGTAATTAAGCACAATTAAGAATTAAGGCATCAATTTAGACAGGAATAAGGGTAATTCTTGGTTTCATCGCAAAAAAAGGAGCTGAAACGAATAATGAACGTTTCAGCTCCTTTAATTATTCAAATTTCGAAAAATAGTTTTTTGTACTTTATTCGAAGCTAACGCTAACTGCAGCGTCCTCTTCATAATCCATATTATCCCAACTGAAGATATGTAGTAACATTTCAAGATTTCCTTCTAATGCGGGTAAATCATTTCCTTCATAGTCTTGAAGGGTTAGTACTGCTTCGGCTATTTTCCCCGGAGCAACTTCTTGGCTCATCATTTGAATAGAATCATCTACCATGCGGTCATTTATGGATAGTGAGCGCGCTTGGACTTCAATACTATCCTCAAGCTTATTTTCTACGTCAAAACGAATCTCTATTTTTTCTTCATCCCATAGTTCATCATAAATATATTCAATTTCTAGAAGAGTCGCTTTGAAGTTATCATTATCGGCGATAACTTCGTTATATTCATAAATAATACCAGAGGAAACATCCTCTGTAATGCTTTCTTCTGTCTCAACATTTTCTTCAGGAATTATCTCAGAAGATTGTACTTCATTCGTTTCTGTAACTCCTTCAGTTTCATTTTCAGTAGCACTTTCAGAACAAGCAACTAACAGTAAAGCTGATAAACTTAGTAAAGAAATAGTTTTTAATTTCTTCATTATTCTGTATCCTCCATTTCTATAAAGTCAGAAGCTTCTGATATGATATTACCAACGTTATCCTTAATGTAAATTGTAGGATGAGTATTACCATCTGAAAAATCAGAAGACAAGTACATTTGTCTGCTAAAACTATCCATGACTAGAGCAAATAATCCGTTTGATAATGCACTCATTTCAGATTTGTCCGGATTATTAATAATAAACTCAATCGTATCGTCATCAGTCATAGTTGAGGAAATAATTGCTATTGTTTGTTCCTCACCATCATATTCTTCGGTTGTCATATCGCTTAATGATTCGATAAATTCTCTAAATTGACGTTTATTTAAGTTGATTTTTTCCCAATCAATCTCTTCATCGGTTCCAATTTTTGATATCTCATTGGTGACTACTTCGTCTAATTCCTGAAGTCCTGGCTCTTCTTCAATTATTTCTGAAGAAGAAACTAGGTTTGTTTTTTCTTCTTGTTGAGCATTATTTTCTGGAGATTCACAAGCGGCGAGAATGATTACTGAAAATCCTAAAAGAAAAATTCTCCTAAATTTAATCATAATTAATCCTCCTTTTAAAAAATAGAATAGTGTAATAGGGATAGTTCAAAATATAAAATCAAGATGGTAACATTGTTATAATATACTATGTAAAAAAATTAAGTGCTTTTGTTAAATATAATAAAAGTGCTGAATTAACAGTATTTCTAGGCATTTTTTTATGGCTCCGAATAAAATTTTCTAAAGATTGACTCATCAATAATTGTTATATTTTTTCCAGCATCATTCAACTCGCGGGCCTTTTTCTCGTTCGTGGTGATTCCAGAAGGTGAAACTTTAAGATCAACTTCACCAACCACAACTATATCCGTCTTGCCAGATACAGCACCTTTTACTACAGCACCTTTTTTGGATGCCATAACCTGCAACGCTTCTTTATGCTCAGAAAAATTACCAGTAAAAACAATATTTTTTCCGTGAAAATTATGTTGCTCTGCATCTTTATCATTTTTAATACTGTTAATCATATTCAAATCGGATTTAGAAAACTTACTATTTTTAAAAGTTCTTATAGGTTTCAGTTCAGAAAATTTTTTAATTGAAATGCTTTTAAATTTAGATAAATATCTTTGAACAGATTTTACATTTTTCAATTCCATACATTTGATAATCACTTCAGCCGCCGCTACGGTATCTGCCAGTGCATTGTGATGATTGTTCAGTTCTATTCCCAGTGCTTCACATCGTTGGTTTAGTTTTCTATAGGCATTGCCACAAGCTTTCGTAGTGAAAGGGATAGCATCGAAATATTCAAAGTCGATATCGTCAATCCCGTAAAGCTCCAGAGTACATTTTAAAACAGACATATCGAAATTGGCATTATAAGCAGTGATGTATTCAGACGATTGAAAATATTGGTTGATTTTTTTCCATATTTCATCAAAAAATGGTTCGTTTTCTGTATCTTTTGGTGTAATCGAATGGATATTTATATTCGCTGTGCGATATTCATTGTTTGGCGGTTGGATGAGGTATGATTCAGTCTTGACTATTTCAGATCCTATTATTAAAGCCAAGCCGATTGAACATGCGCTATTATTTTGTTCTGTCGCAGTTTCGAAGTCAATCACTAGAGTGTCATAATCAAATGCTTTGTCTGCAGGTTTAACCAGTGCTTCTTTAACTGCATTAGTCTTTTTTTCGAGACCAGATTTGATAATTTCTTCTGTGATCACATTAATACTTTTGGGAGTAGAAACGAAGTTTTCTTCTGGCAGATTATTATTAAACACTGTTAATAGTTTTGAAAAAATACCCATGAAAATTCCTCCTTTTCCAAGCTGACTTTCCAAATGAGTTGACCACCATAAGTCTTCCTGAAGCCTTAGATAAATCATATTTTTTTAAAAAAGGGGTTTTTGAATTAATCAGTACCTTGATTTATTTCATTTCTATTTTTCAAGGCTAAATTACCGAAAATTCTATAAAGAGGAAGAATATCTGTCTGTTTAGGGAATTCAAATTTCCGAGGCTCTAAAGTTTCTTGTCTAGCCTTGCGCTTAATGTTTGTCAAATAGGTGATGGTAATTTCACTATCATCGAATCCGGTTCCTGCAGTTTCCATCTCAACATCAACAATGTGAGATAAGTAAATAGATTTGAATGAAATTTTCTTGCCAGTAGCACCTTGTTTGTCAATAAAAATGATTCTAAAGTTAGTAAATACGATGGCATCCCGAATCAATTTATAGCCTGTTTCAATTTCTTCGTTCTCAAATAGATATTGCGAATACTCTTTAGACAGGCTCTCTTTACTTTCCTCGTTCATATTTCCTAAAACGCCCTGAACAATGTTGCCGAAACCAAATTTAGCCATAAAAAACCTCCTAATTAATAATGTTTAAATTTCCACAATGCGTTAAGGTAATGGTTATATCTCCAATATCTCTCAAATCGTTAAAATAATCAAGCAATATTTTTACAGAAAAATCTATAAAGAGGTGACGATAGTGAGTAGAATAAAACTTTTATCTCCAGCACTTGAACATAAAGATCAAATCATGGCCTATCGGCAAGCGTTTCTCGAAGCTGATGCCAGTTTGGATGGGGCTAGTAATTTAGGTGAATACACAAATTATGAAGAGTGGTTGAAGATGATTGATGACAGTGCTGATAAAGAGACCGTCATGAAAGGATGGGTTCCGGCTGTTACATTCTTGGCAATGGATGCTGAAGAAAAGATGGTTGGTATCATCAATATTCGCAAAGAACTGAATGACTATTTGCTCAACTATGGCGGACACATTGGTTATAGCATCCATCCGTCTGAACGCCGGAAAGGTTATGCCACGAAAATGTTGGGGCTGGCTTTAGAAGAATATAGGAAGTTGAATTTACAAAAGGTATTGTTGACCTGTGACAAGGAAAACATCGCTTCCGCCAAGACAATTCTGAATAATGGTGGTGTTTTGGAAAACGAAGTTGTTCAGGGTGATGGTATAACCCAGCGATACTGGATAAATTTATAGTCCAGTTGTTCATATTTGTGGCAAACCGTGACAGAACAGGGCTAAGTATGATATGTTGATAGGAGAGTTAATCAAATATTTGGTTCTTTTTGTGGAATAATATTAAGGACATCATGGGGGAATAGAATTTGAAACGCTTTACAGAAGAAGAAAAACTAAAAATCTTGGCAGATTTAATCGCGATTAAGTCAGTCAACGAGAATGAAATAGAAGTAGCGAATTACTTGAAGGATTTATTTGCCGAATACGGTATTGAATCTAAAATCGTTCCGGTTACGGAAACACGTGTAAACCTGGTTGCTGAAATTGGTAGCGGCAGTCCGGTAATCGGTATTTCCGGTCATATGGATGTGGTTTCGGCGGGTGACGAGAGTGAGTGGACGTCTGATCCGTTTGTAATGACAGAACGTGACGGTAATCTATACGGTCGTGGCACGAATGACATGAAGGCTGGCTTGGTTAACTTGGCTTTGGTCATGATTGAACTGAAAGAAAACAATGAATTGAAGAACGGTACTGTTCGTTTCATGGCAACGACTGGTGAAGAGGTTGGTGGAGCAGGCTCCAAGAAACTTTACGAAGAAGGCTACATGGACGATGTTGATTACCTATGGGTTGCGGAACCATCTCCAGAAACAATCATTTATTCGCACAAAGGCTCTTTGAACTTCCGTATTACATCTCTCGGTGAAGCGGCACACAGCTCAATGCCACACCACGGCTACAATGCGATCAATCCAATTATGAAATATTTGTTGGAATTGGACGAAAAGTTAAACAATGATCCACGCAGTAATGAAGTTCTTGGCAAACTGGTTATGAGTACAACCATTTTAAATGCCGGTAACCAAGTGAACTCTGTCCCAGAAAAAGCAGTGGCGGAAATCAACGTGCGTACGATTGCGGAATTTGATAATGATGAAGTCATCGCATTATTCAAAGAAACAGCTGAGAAATATAACCAAGAAGGTTCAAAAATTAACGTTGAAGTAACGATGTCATTACCGAGTGTCTTCACTACTGGAAAATCAGACATGGTTGAGTTGACGAAAGAACTTGGTAAAAAATATCTAAACTTAGATGTCAAAGTAGAAGGTTCACCTGGTGTGACAGATGCATCCAACCTGTTACGCGATAAAGACGAGAACTTCCCGTTCATGATGTACGGACCTGGCGAAACAAAGATGGCGCATAAGACGGATGAATACGTTCGTAAAGACTACTATCTTGCTTTCTTTGATATTTACAAAGAATTGATTTTGGGATTAACGAAATAAATGATTCAGCAGCCTACTCATTTCTGTGAGTAGGCTTTTTGATTGCAAAAAGCTCACTCAGCCGAATTTTTTATCGCGAGTGAGCTTTATTTTTAAAAATGGCTCACTCGTCTCGAAAATCTTATCCTGAGTGAGCTTTCGCCGACCAAATCACAAAAAAACACTCCCAACGAGGGGAGTGTGTTAAAAATTATTCACCGATAACTTGAACGCGAACTTCGTCTGCGATGTACTCTTTAGGGAATGCTTCGCCTTCGATTGAACCGAATGGCATTTGAGCAATCATTTCGTAGTTAGCTGGCAAGTTGAACATTTCAAGGATTGATTTGTCGAATCCTTCTGCGTGGCCAACGTTCATATGTTGCAAGCTTGCGCCTAGACCTAGTTCAGTCAAAGCCAACCAAGTTGCGTATTGTAAGTTTGCGTTGTTATTTTGTTTGTAAGCTTCGCCGCGAGCTCCTTGAACTGGCATTGCTGCTACAGCATCCAAGTCTTCAAAGAACAAGACAGTACCAACTGCACCTTTAGCTCCTTGCATAACGCCAGACATCATATCCCACATTTCACCTTGTAAAACGTCTTTTTGAACGTCCAGGATATGACCCCATAGTTTTTCGTTATCTTCCCCGAATACGACAACTAAACGACTCGTTTGGCTGTTGAAAGCTGTAGGAACTTCTTTTGCTACTGCACGCAGGCGCGCTGTGATTTCTTCTTTTGTAAGTTCTGTATTGTTTCCGATTGCGTACTGTGTACGACGGCTTTTAGCTAGTTCTGTAAATGGTGACATGTATAATTTTCTCCTTTGGCATAAAAAATTTGTATGTGTTTGAAACACTATAATCAGATTAACACTTACAAAAAGTAAATGCAAGTAGAAAATTCCGAATTGGGAATAATTTTTAAATTTCATTCAATTTGTTATTCATATCAATGAATTTCTCTTCTTCAATCGGTTGATTTGTATCCATGAATTTCGCAACGTCTTTCCGTTTATCCCCGTTGTTGGCAAAAAAGATGGCGATCGGGAGATTGTTTTCATCCACATAAGCAAGTGTAAATTGACAGTCGGACAAAGATCCGCGTGTAATGATACGGTCCCAGGTGAGCGCATGGCCCAGATATTCAAAATGTTGATCATATTGGTCGGTCCAAAAATAGGGGCGGACAGTATAAGGGGAACTCTGAGGATTCAAAATGTTGCGCGCCACGGCTTTACCATGGTCGTGGGCATGCTCCCAGTGTTCGACGTGGATTAGCTGGCTTTGATATGGCCAAACAACGCAATCTCCTACGGCATAGACATCTGGAAGGGTGGTTTCCCCGTATTCGTTAACCAGATAACCGCGTTCCACCTTCAAATCCGGATGGCTGAGGGTGATGTTCGGGGTAACCCCCACGCCAATGACGGCCATTTGACAGTCTATTTGTTTGCCAGTGGCAGTAACTGCTGCACTGACGTTACCATTCTCGTCGATAATAAACGACTGTAAGTCTTCACCGGTTAAAAAACGCACACCATGTTCTTCATGCATTTTCATGAAGTAGCGGGAAGCTTCTTCACCCAAAATGCGACCCAAAGGAAAGTCTGCATGCTCAATGACAGTCACTTGCAAACCCCATTGGGAAAATGTTGATGCCATTTCCAAACCAATGAAACCGGCACCGACAATAACGAGTTCTTTAATTTTCTTGGCCCATGCTTTTATTTTGGTGGCTTTTTCAAAATCCCTTAAATAAAAGATTCCCGCTGCATCGCTTCCCGGTACATTCAATGTACGAAGGACGGAGCCAGTAGCGAGTACCAACGTATCATAGGGGATTTCTTCATTGTCTTGCGTCAGGATCGTTTTTTCTTCTGGATTTATTTGAGTGATGACCGTATTTAATTTGAGTGTGACATCGGCATAATAGTCAGCTTGTTTAAAAAGGGGAGGATCCAGATTTTCTTGATCCAACATCCAGCTTTTTGAAAGTGTCGAGACGTCATAAGGCAGATAGTTTTGTTGATTAATAAGGGTGATCTTCCCTTGATAACCGCCTTTCTTAAGCCCCGCAATCACATTGTAACCAGAAACGGAACCTCCGATGATGACGATTCCATGTTCCATTTTTATCATCTCCTACTTTTATTTCGCACAAGAAATTAACCAACTATTCAACCCTATTATAGAGTGGTTTAAAGAGATAAGCATCTAAATGGCTTTGCCTTCAGGAAAGACATACTACCAATATTATTGCAGTTTAACGCGGTTATAAGTCAATATACTTGTTTAGTTTTCATAAAACGAGCAGTATACTAAATAATTGACAATGGAAAAATCCAAAGAGGTGAAGAGTATGAAAAATAGTAAAGTCTTTTATGGCTGGCGGATAGTGTTAGGAGCAGCGATTGTATTGGCTGTCATGGGACCGGCATCAGTAGCGGTAGCCAATCTTTTCCAAACCCCCGTTACCGAAGAATTTGGTATCAGCAATAGTCAATTTGCAATCAGCAACTCACTTGTTTTAGGTGTGGGCATTTTTCTCTCACCGTTTATTTCGCAAAAATTCGCAACTGGAAATTTCAAATTAGTCTACACAATCGGTATTGTAATTTATGCTCTGGCGTATATGGGCTTTGGATTAGCACCAAATATTTATGTTTTTTATGTGTTGTCATTATTTGTTGGTTTCGGCTACATGACTTCAACCATTATTCCCGTCAGTATGTTGATAAACAACTGGTTCATCAAAAAACGTGGCTTGGCGTTGAGTCTTGCTTTGTCTGGACTGGGAATCGGTGGCGTTGTATTCAGTCAAATTTTGACTCCCTTGATCATAACCATAGGTTGGCGCCAAACGTATCTAATCTATAGTGTGATCATGCTGACTGTTTGCTTACCGATTGTTTTATTTATTTTCAAAGCCAAACCAGAAATGATGAATTTGAGAGCTTACGGAGCAGCGGAAATTGCCGCATCGGTAAGTGATTCTGAAGATCAAATAGCTACTAACCAAGCACCAAAAACCAAAATGGGCATTACTCCTTATTTCGCATTATTAATGATTGGGGCTATGTTTGTTGGAATTGCCAACAACGGGGGACTAGGTCAGTTTCCACCCGTATTGTATGGGATGCATGGTCCGACGACCGGCGCTATGATTGTTTCGGTTTACTCAGCAGTCGGTATCCTGGGTAAAATTTTATTGGGGAACATGAACGACCGTTTTGGTACTGTTATTAGTACCCTATACGCAAGTGTCTTGCTGGCTTTGTCTTACTTTGTCATGTTGTTTGCTGGAAATGTCTTCTTCGCAATTGTTATGGCAGTGTTGTTTGGATTAGGAAATGCAATGGGAACCGTTGCTCCGCCACTGATCACTTCAGCCATCTTCTCGAAGGATGATTTCCCTAAAGCCTATGGTTATGTGCAAAGTGCGCTTCAATTAGGTATGACGGTAGGATCCTTGGTAGCCGCATCAATCGCCGATTTTACCGGCAACTATGCTGCTTCCTGGATTACACTTATGATCGTTTCAGCTTTAGTTGCTGTTATGTGGATTGGCGCTTATCGCAATGCAAAAGGCCAAAACCAATAAGAAATAAACACCTTCAAGATGCTTCCATCTCGGAGGTGTTTTTCTGTTTTGAGGATAAACTGATGGTTGAGAAAGATTGGACTTAACTCCTGTTCGCTGTAAAGTTATGTCCAACGCTTATTGATTTGAGCGGCTTTACTGTTTCAACATCGCGATGATTTCATTTGGCTTCGCCACTTTGCCGTAAGAGACCACCTTTTCATCAATGACGAGGCCAGGCGTCCGCATGATTCCATAAGCAGCGATTTCCTGCATATCCGTCACTTTGGTGATGGTAGCTTTCATTCCAAGATCATTCAATGCTTCCTCAGTGTTTTTTGCCAAATTCACGCAATTCTTGCATCCTGATCCTAAAATTTTAATTTCCATTGAAATCCCTCCTAAGTAATTTTATTAAATAAATAAAGGTGCCAAGAAATTAAAGACATACCCAATCAAAATGATACCGACAACGACAACGGTGAAGAAGACACCCAGCAATTTCGGCTTGACGACTTGCTTCAACATAATAAGTGAAGGTAGCGACAAGGCTGTGACACTCATCATGAAGGCAAGAACTGTTCCTAGGCCAACGTTTTTGGCAACCAACGCTTCCGCAATCGGTAGGGTTCCGAATATGTCTGCGTACATAGGCACACCGACAAACGATGCCACCAAGACCGAATACCATTTGTCTTGGCCCAATATAGCGGTAATGAGCGATTCCGGAATCCAGTTGTGGATGGCTGCTCCAATCCCGACACCGATTAAGATATACAGCCAAACTTTCCTGACAATATCCTTTACTTGTTCCACACCGAAATCGATTCGGTCTTTAGTGGTTAACTCACTTTCCGGTAAATCAATGCTGTTCCGGTTACCATAAACGAAAGACTCAACTTGATCTTCAAGATTTGCTTTTCCGATGAGGGTTCCGCCGATGACTGCGAGAATCAACCCGACAATGACATAGGCAAAAGCTATTCGCCAATTAAAGATGCTTCCCAGGAGGATAACGGATGCTAAATCAACCATCGGGGAAGAAATCAAAAAGGAAAAGGTAACCGCAAGAGGTAGACCGGAAGCCGTGAAACCGATAAACAGCGGAATCGATGAGCAGGAACAAAAGGGCGTCACTGTACCCAACAGAGCAGCTAGAATACTGGCTGTTAAACCATTGAAAAGTCCCAGTATCTTTTTGGTCCGTTCTGGCGGGAAATAGCTTTGGATATAAGAAATCACAAAAATCAAAACGGATAAAAGAATAAAAATTTTAATGGTATCAAAAAGGAAAAATTGCAGACTGGCTCCCACACGTTCAGAGGTATCCAGGCCAAAAACATTTTCGACCACCTTCCCCATAAAATCATTCAACCATACCATTTTGAATAGCTGATCATTCAGCCAAGCAAATATGTTCATTGTCAGCATCTCCTAAATATTCAGACAGTCAACTTATTGGAAAGGTGTTTGAAAAATGTCTTCAAGCCATCTAAGTACTCATGATTGACGGTATATTTGACCATACTACCGTCTTTCCTGCTACCAACCAAACCACTTTCGCATAACAGTTTCATGTGATAGGAAAGGGTCGGTTGTGAGATTGAGAATTCTTCCAGCAATTCACAGGCACACAATTCTTCATTTCCCAACATATCCATGATTTGTAGTCTTGTTTCGTCTGATAATACTTTAAATACTTTTGCATAACTTGTATAATCCGGGTCCATCAGAAGACCTCCTTTCCATCAGAAGACCTCCTTTCCTTCAAATTAGCCACATTAGTGAAAATAATCACATAAAAATCTTTGAAATGTACATTTCTTTATACCTTCATTATACTCCGATATAGATAGATATCAATATGTTTTTGAAGCGCTTTCTTCCTTTAGCCGTTAAATAGTGTTAAACTTGTGGGGAAGAGAATTCCACAGTCATATCTAAAAGAAATGAGGGATTATGGTGGACAGTAACAAGATGAAAATTTCTACCAAGTGGGAAAAAGGTTATGTATTTTCGATGACGAATTCTGAAGGCAGTCAACTAAAAATGGATGCACATGAGGGGGTCGGAGGACAAAATCAAGGCGTCATGCCGACGGAGGCACTGCTGGGAGCGCTCGCCGGTTGTATTGGTATGGATGTCAGGGCGATTTTGAAGTCGCATATCGACCAAGTCGACAGCATTGAAATCATTACTGAAGGAACAAAAGAAGCCACTCATCCCAAGTCTTTCGATGCCATTACGGTTACTTTTATGGTAGAAGGGGAAGTTCCAGCGGATAAAGTGTGGCGTGCCATTACGCTTGGTGCCGAAAAATATTGTCCGGTGGCCCATTCTTTGAAAGCGGATATAGACTATTTTCTCGTGTTAAATGGACAAGATGTCGCCAAACCGTAGATAAAAAACTAAGCGGGTCCCGGGATTCGTTTGGGGCGATTGTCATTCCATAAACCGGTGAAAGTCCGCAATAACTATTTATAAAGAACTCCTAGAGTTGTTGAAAAAACAGCTTCAGGGGTTCTTTTGAATATTTACAAACTATCATTTACCCAAACATTCGGACATAACTTTAGTTTCGCCGTAAAGTTATGTCCAAAATTTATACAGAATGGACATAACTTCTGCTCACTATCTGAGTTGTGTCCAATTCCATACGAAATTGGACATAACTTTTATCAAGCTTTTAAGTTATGTCTCACGCGTCATCCAATTTCTCCGCGTATTGCACACTAGAGTATGATAATATGAGGGAGAATCCTCTATAAAGGTTGTGTTATGAATGATAACAATCAGACAAATTGCAAAAGAAGCGGGAGTTTCTAAAAGTACAGTCTCGCGTTACTTGAATGCAGGCTACGTGAGCGAAGATACCGCCGAAAAAATCAAAACCGTAATCGATAAATATAATTATGTCCCCAATGAATTCGCCCGCACCCTTAAGTCGGAAAAGAGTAATTACATTGGCGTCATCATTCCCAGAATTGATTCGCCATCTGCAATGAGTATGCTTGACGGCATTGACCGCACAGTGAGAGCGCATGGTTTTCAAATTCTGATTTCCAATACCGATTTGGAAGTTGAAAGGGAAATCGAAAGCATTTATAGTTTAATTCAAAATAAAGTTGCCGGAATTATCTTGATTGCCACCGAGATTACCCCTGAACATTTAGCGGCCCAAGCATCAGTGTCAGTACCGATTTTGTTTATCGGGCAAAATAATGATGCCGTTTATTCCGTGAATCATGATAATTATGCAGCGGGTAAAGTATTGGCCGAAAACCTGATACCGTTCAATCATAAAAATGTTACCTATGTTGGCGTATCGGAACATGATCAATCAGTCGGAGTCGAAAGAAAAAAAGGTGTCGTTGAAACATATAAAAAAGTTGGAATAACAGTTACTGAAGTTGAATCTACTTTCCGGACCAAAGATAATTACTATTTGGCTTTAGATTTGTTGAAAGAATCAAAATCGACGCTTTATATAGCCGCTACGGACAACATGGCCATGGGTTTTTATCGCGCTGCACATGATTTAGGATTAGTCGTTGGAAAGGATATTTCGATTGCCGGTTTCGGTGGATATGCCTTTAGTGAATTCTTGACACCACCATTGACTACCATGGATTTCCATCATGAATTAGTTGGAGAAACGGCTGCATTCAACTTATTTGAAAGAATCGCCGGTAAATCCATTGCTCGTGAGACGACTATCGCGGTAACGTACTTAAAAAGAAAAAGTGTCATATGAAAATGTTGACAGCGTATTCATTTCGTGATAGAGTCTAGAAAAAGAAGTAAGGGACCGGTCCCTTACTTGATTTTACACAAAAGTGGGACCGGTCCCACAAAAGGAGGAAGAAGAGAATGGAGAACAGAGAAATTGCAAAAGAAGTCATTGCTGCGGTTGGTGGTGAAGAAAATATCAGCAGTGTGTCACATTGTGCAACCCGTTTACGCGTGATGGTTAACGAAGAGGCTTTAATTGATAAGGATCGCGTCGAGAACATTGATAAAGTAAAAGGCGCATTTTTCAATTCGGGCCAATACCAAATTATTTTTGGTACGGGTACGGTCAATAAAATTTATGATGAAGTTGCGCAGTTAGGGGTTGCAGAAGCAACGAAATCTGAACAAAAGCAGGCAGTTGTGGAAGGTAATTTCTTTAAGCGTGCGATTCGGACATTTGGTGATGTTTTTGTCCCAATTATTCCGGTATTGGTCGCGACTGGTTTATTCATGGGGCTACGTGGCTTATTAACACAACCGCAAATTTTGGAAATATTTGGTTTGACTCCCGATTCTATTAGTCAGAACTTCTTACTCTATACACAAGTCTTAACAGACACTGCTTTTGCATTTTTACCTGCCTTAGTTGCATGGTCTACATTTAGAGTTTTTGGTGGTAGTCCGGTTATTGGTATTGTTCTAGGTTTAATGTTAGTAAATCCATCACTGCCAAATGCTTATGCAGTTGCTGCAGGAGATGCGCAACCCATTATGTTATTTGACTTCATCCCAATTGTTGGTTATCAAGGAACGGTTTTACCGGCCTTCATCGCTGGTATTTTAGGTGCGAAATTAGAAAAGAAACTACACAAGAGTGTTTCCGAAACGTTTGATCTCTTGGTTACACCGTTTGTGACATTATTGATTATGAGTATTTTATCTCTTATGATCATTGGACCTATTTTCCATTCCTTTGAAACAGTGGTGTTAAATGCGACGCAATGGTTGTTGGAATTACCATTTGGTCTAGCAGGTCTTATCATCGGTGGTTTGAACCAAGTCATAGTTGTAACCGGTGTTCACCACATTTTCAACTTCCTGGAAGTGCAATTATTGACGAACTTGGGCGAAAATCCATTCAACGCAATCATCACAAGCGGAATGGCAGCACAAGGTGGCGCAACGTTGGCGGTCGGACTGAAAACAAAATCTGCAAAACTAAAAGCTTTAGCATTCCCTTCAGCACTTTCTGCTTTGTTGGGTATTACAGAACCAGCCATTTTCGGAGTGAACTTACGTTACGGAAAACCTTTTGTGATGGGCTTAATCGGTGGGGCAGTCGGTGGTTTCGTTGCCAATATTCTTCAATTAGCGGGATCAGGTATGTCAATTACAGTTATTCCTGGTATCTTGTTGTACTTGGATAACCAACTTATTCCTTACATCCTTGTTAACTTAATCGCTATTGCGACAGGATTCTTATTAACGTATTTCTTCGGGTTCAAAGAGGAAGTATTAGAACAAAATTAGGGGTTATCATATGTTAGATGGAGTAGTAAAACAATCAAAATATCCTTTGCGTTACCATATTACCCCATTAAAGGGTTTGTTGAATGATCCGAATGGATTGGTTCAATTTAAGGGAGCGTATCATGTTTTTTACCAATTAAACCCATACGGAACCAGCCATGAGAACAAAGCGTGGGGACATATGGTTTCGAAAAATATGGTTGATTGGGAAAGAAAAGCAATCGCCTTGGCTCCTTCAGAATACTACGATAAAGATGGTATCTATTCAGGGTCAGCCGTCGTCAAAGAAGGTGTTTTGTACTTATTTTATACCGGTAACGTCATCGAAGCCGATGGTACAAAACGAAGTTATCAATGCTACGCTATTTCTGAAGACGGTGAATCTTTTGAGAAAAAGGGGCCTTTATTTCCCCATCCAGAGGGTTATACAAGGCATGTGCGGGATCCCAAAGTTTGGTACTCGGAGCCGGAAAAAAAATGGTTCCTGGTTTTAGGCGCTCAAACGGATGATTTGCGCGGAACTGCGATTTGGTATGCCTCAGGTGATTTACTTGAATGGGAATTTTTAGGAGAAATCGTTGATGCAAAATCCGCGGCTTATATGTGGGAGTGCCCCGATGTTTTCGAGTTGGATGATCAGTGGTTGTTTTTAATTTCACCGCAAGGTTTTAAACCGCGTGGCCATCAGTTCCAAAACATCTATCACTCCGTGTATGTTCCCGCAACCTTCAAAGAGGGACGCTTCGCATTAACAACAGATGACATGAAGGAACTGGATTGGGGCTTTGAATTTTATGCACCGCAAACGTTCCAGGCTGATGATGGCAGAAGAATTCTTTATGCCTGGATGGGTGTGATGGAATCTGATAAAGAACAAGCCATCCCAACGATAGCGGAAGGCTGGGTTCACGGCTTGACGATTCCCCGGGAGTTACGGTTTGAAGATAATAAATTAAAACAGATTCCAGTGGAAGAATTAAAGATGTTGCGACAGGATTCCCATTCCTTTACGCTTTCTGAATCATGGGAATTCAAGTCGGAAAAGTATGCGTATGAAATTGAGATGCGCTTCGAAGAAGAAGCAGCGTTTGAAGTTTCACTAAAGGATTCGACCAAGTTAAGCTATCAGGCTTCAGAAAGAAAATTGATTCTGGAACGAATGAACTGGCTGACGAATGAACGTGAAACCCGCATGACCTATTTGGAAGAGCCTTTGACAGACTTGCAGATTTTCCTTGACGGTTCAAGTATCGAGGTTTTTGCGAATGAAGGGTCTGCTGTTGCGACAGCCCGATTCTTTGAAGAAGGACCGCTTGTCATTCATTACCAAGGTGAATTGAAGGGGTCCGCGAAGGTGTATGAACTAAATTAAAAAAGCGATGCCAACCGGCATCGCTTTTTTAATTGAAGGAAGATCTGTAAGTTACTTTCTTTTTTCTGAAACCAATGATTTGGCCTAAAACATAACCAATTATGAGCAACGGAATCCATTCGAACTTAATGCTATAGAGTGGTAAGTTTTCTAAAATGGGAAGATTCAACCAACCACCCTGATGCGCGACTGACAGAACGCTGATGATTGCCACCATGATTAGAGGCAGCTGTAAACTGATTCTTGATGAAGGGACAAAATAAGAAACAGCAATCAAAATAACCGTTGAAATGGCAACTGGGTAGATCATCCCCAGAACTGGGACACTTGTCTGAATAACAGCGTCCAACCCCTGATTGGCCAAAACAAAAGAAATACCTGAAAAGATAAACGCAAATGATTTATACGAGATGCTTGGCAATAAGCTATTGAAGTACTCACTCACCGCGGCAATTAACCCAACGGCTGTTGTCAAACAAGCCAAGAAGACCATGACTCCCAATAAAAGAATCCCCAAACCACCAAATGCTTCATTAGAAATAATTTGAATGAGGTATGCTCCCAAGTTGTGATTGGCTGGGATTTCAGCCGGAACAGGCATTTGATTTCCAGCCCATCCAAGGCCCGTATAGATGAAACCAAGTAAAACAACTGCCAGGAATGATGACTTGATCGTTCCCATAAACAATTCTTTTTTATCGGTAACACCCGTGGCCCGGATGGCATTCAAAACAACAATAGAAAAGGCAATGGCCGCAATGGCGTCCATCGTTAAGTAACCTTCCGTAAAACCAACCACAAACGGTGTTTCCATCTCAAGGGGTTGTGGTGTGTTCGAACGATACATTGAAACAGCACGAATAATCAAAAGTATAATCGTCACGAGTAACGTCGGCGTCAGGAATTTACCAATGTTATCAGCTAAGTTGTTCGGGCTCAACGCCACCATGAGAACGACAGAAAAGAAGATAAGGGAAAAGATAAATAAACCAAGATTGGTTGACTGACCCAAAAATGGAACAACCCCGATTTCATAAGCCGTTGTGGCCGTGCGAGGAATCGCAAAGAATGGCCCGATGGTTAAGTAGATAATGATTAAAAATACAACGGAATAGGTAGGATGAATTTTATGTAAGAGATCACGGTAACCGTTTTCCGAGATGGATCCGACGATGACGGAAACTAACGGCAGGCCAACACCCGTTAAAATGAACCCGAGAATGGCAGGCCAATAATTTCCGCCACTCTGGAATCCCAGAGCAACCGGGAATATCATATTACCAGCTCCAAAAAACATTGCAAATAACATAAAACCTACAATAAATATGTCTTTAACTTTCATGTAACGCCTCCAAAATAATAGCTCGTATGACTATCTCAATTTTAAAGCGCAGTGTCAATGGAATCCGGCGTTCTCTTATCTTGTTTTAATCATTTTTGAAAATCAGTTTGACGCTTAAGAATTTCTCGTGTATGTTAAATGAAGGAAATAGTACAAAATTATTATATTATTTTATTAAAAAGGGGAGATCAAGTGGTTAAGAAACAAAGAGAATTTATGAAAGATGGACATAAGAAATTGAGAAATTATTCAATTATTATGATGATATTGAGTTTGTTCATGCTTTCTGGCTGTAGTGAAGATAGTCAAATTGAAGCAGACCAAGTGAGCAGTGTGGCTGTTTCGGAGCAAGCAGAATCTCCGAAGAGTTCGGAGTCTGAAAGTAAAGAAAAAGAAAAAGAAAAGCAAGAAAAAGCGGAAGCGGAAGCAAAGAAAAAGAGTGAAGCCCAAGCCAAAGCAAAAGCGGAAGAAGAGGCGAAAGCTGAAGCTGAATCCAAAGCACAGGCTGAAGCAGATGCCAAAGTTGAAGCTGAGCGTCTAGCCATCCAAACGGCAGCTCCACCCGTTCCAGATGGGAACACGTATGTTGAAGTCAATGGGAATGTTCCTTTATTTACCAATGAAGATTTAAGTTCCACGGAAGCCTGGGAAGATTATGGCGCTTTGGATCATCTGGGACGAGTAACGGTAGCGAATGCGGTGTTAGGGGTTGAATTGATGCCGGCTGCTGAACGCGGGAACATTTCCGACGTAACGCCTACAGGATGGAACCAAGCGAAATACGACGTTGTTTCCGGCGGTTGGCTGTATAATCGCAGTCATTTGATCGGTTTTCAACTAACAGGCGAGGATGCGAATAACAGAAACCTGATGACGGGAACACGTTGGTTCAATACAGAAGGAATGTTGCCTTTTGAAAACTTCGTCGCGAACTACGTCGAAACAACCGAAAATCATGTCAGATACCGCGTGACTCCTTATTTTGAAGGTGAAAACATGCTGGCTTCCGGCTTATACATGGAAGGAATGTCGATTGAGGATAATGGAAATGATTTGATGTTCCATATTTATGTGCCGAATATCCAACCGCAAGTGCATATTGATTATGCAACCGGATCGAGTTGGGTGGACGAACCGGAAGTCGAAGTAGTGGAAGAAGTACCCGCAGAAACAGTCGTTGAAGAAGTGCCTGTGGTAGAAACAGCGCCAGGTGGAGATGTTTCTTCGGTTGATACCAACGGAAACGGCCAAGTCACCATCAAAGAAGCCAAAGAGGCTGGTTTCTCAATGCCGATTTACAGCGATCACTGGTTGTATCCGTATATGGATGACCGTGATGGCGACGGGATGGTTGGGGAGTAGAAATAATTTTAATCATTGCTAAAGCGTCTTTGAAAGCGTAAACTTTCTCTTAATGACATATTTAACAGGAGGAAAGACATGCTCTATTCGACACTGCAGGACTACAACGAAAAAGATTATATAAAGGTACAACAAGTACTGGCGTTTTTGAAGACTCTTGACCTGAAGGAACTGGAATTAGGACGCTTCGAAATAGGGGAAGGCATCTTCGCCAATGTAATGGAATATGAAACGAGCAATATTAATGAACGGCAATTTGAATCCCACCGTAACTATTTGGATATCCAATATGTGATCAGTGGCACAGAAGAAATCCACGTTTCCCCTTATACGAATTATGAAGAAGCGGTTCCTTATGATTTAGCCAACGACCTGGAGTTGCTGGAAGAACCGCATCATGCGTATGCCAAATTCATTTTAAATGAAAATGAGTTCGTAGTGATGGGTGCAAATGAACCACATCGCGGTGCCGGGATGGTTGACAGCACGCCGGCGAAAGTCCGCAAATTAGTGGTGAAAATCCCGCAATAGTTTTGAATAGAAAAATAAAATGGTGTCGGCGAATTTCGGTTTGCTGGCACCATTTTTTTGTATGGACCCCACTCAACAGTCATATTGGAGGTGTTTATTACTTTAAAGTCGAACCATTTCCTTTGTAAAACCCTTCATCACAACTTTATAATGAAAGAAAGTGGGTGTGAAAGAGGGTGGTACCAATTGATTGGGAAAATTATGGAATATTTTCAAGGGAATGGGTCGCAATATCTGGGTTACGTGGGTGAACATCTGTGGTTAAGCTTGGAGGCTGTCTTAATTTCTACTTTGATCGGATTTACTTTGGGGTTGATTAGTTACCGCTTTGTTAAATTCAGCCGCGCCATCACCTTCTCAGCACAAGCCGTTCGTATCATCCCAAGCCTCGCTGTCTTGTTCATCTTGATTCCTTATCTTGGGGTCGGCAGGCAACCTGCTTTGATTGCATTGGTTTTTCTCGGCGTTCAACCGATTTTGATCAATACTGTGGTTGGTTTTCGGGAGGTACCGACGAGTTTTATTGAAGCAGGTCAGGGTTTGGGAATGACCGATTGGCAAGTGTGGCGGAAAGTGAAATTTCCATTGGCGTTTCCATTTTTGATGAACGGTACCAAGTTGGCTCTAGTGGAAATCATTGCGAGTGCGACCTTGGCCACCTATATTGGTGCGGGCGGGCTGGGCACCCTCATCTTCACGGGATTAGGTTTATATCGTCTGGATTTACTGATAGTTGGTGGCGTATCGGTTGCTGTCCTATCTTTTACGGCCAGTTTGTTGTTGGATGCAATCATAAGAAGGAGTGTGCGTTAACATGAAGGGTAAAATAGCAGCGTTGCTTTTAACCGTATTTCTTTTGGCAGGGTGTTCCAGTTCGGGAGAGGAAACGGTCCGTATCGGGTCAAAGGACTTTACCGAGAATTTAATCGTGGCCGAGATTTATGCGTTGGCTTTGGAAAATGAAGGCCTTACGGTTGAGCGCGTGCCAGGAATAGCCAGTTCAGTCGTTCATACGTCGATTGTGAATGATGAAGTCGATTTGTATCCGGAATACACCGGAACAGGCTTATTATCTGTTTTGCAATTGCCGATGGAAACCGATCCCCAAGTCGTTTATGACACCGTAAAAGCGGAATATGACGAGCAGTTTGATATCACCTGGCTAGATTACGCTGAAGCCAATGATAGCCAAGGGTTGGTCATCAAGACCAGTGTGGCTGAAGAATTGGACATTTACACCATTTCAGATTTGCAGGAGCATGCTTCAGAATTACGATTCGCATCGCAAGGGGAATTTGATGAGCGTGAGGATGGTATTCCGGGATTGACCGAAGTTTACGGCCCGTTTGAGTGGGAAAGTTCGACCGTCTATAATAACAGCTTGAAGTATGAGGTATTATTGAATGATGAGGCAGACGTGACCCCTGCTTACACAACTGAAGGCCAATTGACCAATACGGAAGAATTTACCGTCCTGGAGGATGACAAGAATTTCTGGCCGCCTTACAACATGGCTCCGATTGTCCGTAATGATGCCTTGGAAGCCAGTCCGGAAATAGCCGATATTTTGAACAAAATCAGTGCTGAATTGGATACGGAAACGGTCATTGAATTGAACGCGGCCGTTGACGTTGATCAGCGCGAGTATGTCGAAGTGGCAAAGGAATTCTATGATTCAATTGAATAGTGCGAGGAGGGAAGCCAAGTGGCCGAAATAGCAATAGCATTCAAGAATGTTACGAAAACGTATGGTGATTTTGAAGCCGTAAAGGATGTATCTTTTGAAATTGAAGCGGGGGAATTTATCACGGTCCTTGGCTCTTCAGGGTCGGGCAAAACGACCATCTTGAAAATGATGAATCAGTTGGTGCAAGCGGAGCAAGGGGATATCTTTTACTTCGGGGAAAATGTGCGCGATTTAGACGTGGTGGGGCTAAGGCGACAAATTGGTTATGTGGTGCAGCAAATCGCTTTGTTTCCCCACATGACCGTAGCCGAAAACATTGCCACGGTGCCGGATTTATTGAAATGGCCAAAGGAAAAAACCAAACAGCGCGTGGAAGAACTGTTGCGGCTCGTACAACTGGATCCTGCAATTTATTATGACCGGAAGCCCAAAGCGCTTTCGGGAGGTCAGCAACAAAGAATCGGTGTCGCCAGGGCTCTGGCGGCGAATCCGAAAGTGATGCTTCTGGATGAACCTTTTGGAGCAGTCGATGCCATCACCCGCATGCAACTCCAGGATGAGCTGTTGAAAATCCACCGAGAACTGGGTGATAAAACCTTCATTCTCGTAACACACGACATCAATGAGGCTTTCAAACTCGGTTCGAAAACGTTGATTATGGATCAAGGTGAAATCCAGCAATTTGCCAAGCCAAAAGAAATCCTGCATAACCCGGGTAGTCCTTTTGTAACCGGATTGATAGAGACGCTCAAGGAACAAGGGACGTTTTGGAGTGATCTGTCATGATTGATTACTGGAATAACTACAGCAGTCGTTTGATTACAGCAACATGGGACCACATCGAGTTGGTGGGCATCACCTTACTCATATCCATCCTCATCTCCGGTGGCATTGTCCTAGCTTGTTTGGTCAATGAACGGGTGATGAGTGGGATTATTTATTTCTTCTCATTGATTTACTCCGTGCCAAGTCTAGCCCTGTTTGCCATCCTGATTCCGCTGACGGGACTCGGTAAGGACACCGCCATCATTGTCTTGGTTATTTATTGCCAGTATATTCTGTTGCGTAATTTTGCCACCGGTCTTTCGGAAGTAGATCCGGTTATGGTTGAAACGGCGATCGGCATGGGCATGACGCACCGCCAAGTATTCCGGAAAATCCAACTGCCTTTGGCTGCCAATGCGATTATCGCCGGCATTCGGATTGCGGCGACTTCGACGATTGGGATTGCGACAATTGCGGCAACCATCAATGCCGGGGGGCTGGGTACGATCCTGTTTGACGGACTCCGGACCTTGAATGTCGTCAAGTTACTATGGGGGACATTGTTGGCAGTTGGTTTGTGTGTCGTGGTGAATGTCGTTTTGTATGCCGTGGAATACCAAATTTCTAAGAGAATGAAGTGACAAAACAGAATCTGCCTAAAAATAAATCTCATCCGTGAGGTTTATTTTTTTATCATATAATTTGACTCTATATCCATCATTGATATAACATGTATATCAATGATGGATATAAGGAGGGAAAATATGGCACGTTTGAGCCCTTATGAAACAGGGGAGTTAACCGACAGCATTTTTTTGATTCTTTTGACAACCATGGAACTTGTTCACGGCTACCGCATGATGCAAGAAATCACAGACATGACAAATGGAGAAGTGGAAATTGGACCCGCAACGATGTATACCACCTTGAAAAAATTGAAGGAAGTGGGTTGGGTTTGCGCAGTGGACGATATGGATGGGAAAATCCTTTACGAAATCACAGAGGAAGGACAAACCATCCTTAAAAAAAATATGACATACCGTAAAAGACTTGTTGAGGCTGCAGAACATTGGATGGGAGGAGCAGAAAATGAGAAAATATAAACTGGCCGGTGGATTTGCAATGAGCCCTGAACGGGAAGTGAAATTATTCAAGGAGATGAGTAAAAAAGGGTGGCATCTGGATGCAGTGAAGGGGCTCTTCTATCGTTTCGAAAAAGGTACACCGCATGATTATCACTATGCATTAAATGCCGAAATGAAAACGAATCAAGAAATGCTGGTTTTTTATAAGGCAAGTGGTTGGGAACCGGTACTGATTGGGGAGGGCTACCAAGTGTTCAGGGCTGAACCGGGAACACCACCCATCTTTAGTGACAAGGAATCGCAAATGGAAGTACTGGAAAGGAATCAAGTCATGAGCGGAAAACATGCGCGATTGTTTGGGGTCTTGCTCGTTATCTGGATGGTCATATCCGGTCTGATTGATTTAGGGGTGCTCGAAGTTATAGGAATGGTCGTTTTGATGGTTGGTTTCATATTCACACTGTTCCCATATCTGGGTTTCACCCGTTCACTTAAGAAATTGAAACAAAGTTTGTAGTGAAATGGGCGACGATTAAGGTAGCTAGTTTGAGCTAATCGTCGTGATTTTCCTAAATAGCGACGATTACGAAATGAACGGGTAACTGACAGGCGCAAAAACACAAAAAAACGACGATTAGCTGTTGAGAAAAATGCTAATCGTCGTTTATTTTATTGTTTTCGTTCTAATGCTATCATGCCCAGGATATACCCATTGGCACCAAATCCGGAGATTTGACCGACACACGCCGGCGCGGTGACGGAAATCTTGCGGAATTCTTCCCGCGTGTGGACGGCACTCAGATGGATTTCGACGGCTGGGGGTGTGACACTTTTCAGGGCATCGTGGATGGCGTAACTATAATGCGTATAAGCCCCCGGGTTGATAATGATACCGTCAAAATTTTCGTGATGAGCCGCTTGGATGGCATCGATGATTTCGCCTTCACTATTGCTCTGGAAAAAGCTGGCTTCATGATCATTTTCCTTGGCAAAGGTAGCTATTTCATCATTGATGTCTGCCAAAGTAAGTTGGCCGTAGATATCCGGTTCGCGAATACCCAGAAAATTCAGGTTTGGTCCGTTGATAACTTTAAATTTCATGTGACAGTCCTTTCTTGAACGACTCGGGTAATTGTTCCAGTAGCTGTTCAATCGCAATTGCTGTTGTCTCATTATTTTTAATGGTGATTTCAGCGTATTTTTTATACAAATGAATCCGTTCGTCATGAAGTTTTCTCAATTTGTGTGTGCCTTCAGCCAAAAGCGGGCGGTTCCCCACTTCGACATCGTTAGCGATTTGTTCAAGGCTCCGGTTGAGGAAGATGATGACACCATTTTCCTTTAGGGCCTCCATGTTTTCAGTCTTTAGAATCACACCTCCGCCAGTGGATATGATGGCGTGATTTTTTTGGGCGACAGCTTTCGTGACGGCTGTTTCGACAGCGCGGAAATGCGCTTCACCTTTTTCAAAAAGTTGGCTGATTTTTTTTCCTGATTGTCTTTCGATCTCATCATCGAGATCAATCAGTTCAAGTCCCAAGTGTTGACTCAACATTTTTGCCAATGTGCTTTTGCCACTCCCTGGCATTCCAATTAAGACAATATTCGTTTTCATAAAGCACCTATCCAATTCTCGCGGAAATAATTCAGTATTTCGAGCACTTCTTCTTTGGTGAATTCGCGGTCTTCCCAAATCGCAACCGAACGGATGGCCTGTCCGACCAGCATGTCCAAGCCGTTAGTGGTTTGTTTTCCTAAGCGATTACCTATTTGCAGAAACACTGTTTCAACCGGGTTATAGGTCATATCAAACAGAATTTCAAAGTTGGCTATTACACTTTCATCAACGGGCGAAGCATCTACATTCGGGTACATCCCGACTGGTGTGCAGTTTACGATTATGTCACCAGTCCGACCAGTCAATTCCTCATAATCGATGTATTCCCATGGACCGTCCATTTCCCCAGCCGAACGGGATACAATCGTTACCGAAGCGGCTCCTTGATCCTGGAAGTAGTGGGCAATCGCCAACGAAGCACCACCGGAACCAAGGATATAGGTATGTTTATCCTTGACCTGCCAATTTCTCAATTCAAAAGTCAGTGCGATACCATCATAGTCCGTATTATAACCTTCGAAGTATCCATCCTTATTTTTGATTGTATTAACCGAATGTAGGCGTTCGGCCAAAGGTGAGAGTGAGTCCATTAAAGGTATAAAAGCTTGTTTATAGGGAATGGTTACGTTAGAACCGCTAATGCCCAATACTTTCAAACCCTTTAATGCATCTTCCAATTCATTCGCTGCAATTTCAAAGTTTTTATAAGCGCCCTCGATGCCGGCTATTTCGTATATTTTCTTGTGTATTTGGGGGGAAATGCTATGTCCAAGCGTTTCTCCGAATAATCCGTAAAATTTCAACTGGGTCACCTTTTCTCATTGTTCATTTGAAAATAACTATACGGAAGAAAACAGCTAAATTCAAGCTTCATTTTCAATAAAGTTAAAATAAAATTAGAAAAGACTTGCAATTTTAATTTTCTTTGTTTATGATTAATAACAACAAAAGGAAACGGGGTAATGGCATGTTAAACAAGCAATGGAACAACTTATCTACATACTTTAGCTACTTTAGATAGGTTCATATCCGCACTTTGGGTATGAACAGTGAGAAACTTTCATATCTAAAGTGGCTTGATTTTACATGCAACACCGGCCGCTTAGAAATAACTTAGCGGTTGGTCAAATATATATTCTGTTAGCGACGTAACGGGATAGACTGGAAACTCTGCTTAGTTCTTTCTAAGCAGAGTTTCTTTTTTTAAAAAATAAGGAGGGGATGGGCATTTGAAAGTAGGTTATCTAGGAGTACCAGGCTCAAACAGCGAAGTGGCATTACAAAATGAATGTAAAAATATTCCGGATGTCGAAGCAATCGGCTATGCGACGTTCCCTGAACTAATTTCTGATTTGGCAAATAAAAAATTAAGTACAGCCATTATTCCGGTAGAAAATTCTACCACCGGCTTCATCACCAGAACCGCGGATTTGTTCCGAAGCCAGCCGATTGTTGCTGTATCAGATCGCTATGAGCCGATTAACTATATGCTTTTCGGTATTCCCGGCAGCAAATTGGAGGATATTACGGAAATTTATTCGCATCCAGAAGCCTTGTCCCAATGCGAAAAATTCCTTTCCCAGCATCCGCATATCAAGGCACAAGCTTACGGTGACACCGCCAAATCAGCGGCTCATGTGCATGAACAGAACAAGCCTTATATGGCAGCCATTGCGAATCCGCGAGCGGGTAAATTGTACGGTTTGGAACCGATCGCAACAAACATCCAAACGGAGGAATCAAATACGACCCGTTTTTATATTATGAAACATACAGACGACATAGTGTTACAAGGCAACCAATTATCCTTGTACCTGGAAGTCCGGCACGAACCAGGCGCACTTTCAAAGCTCCTGCAGATATTTGGGATTTTGAATTGTAACCTATTATCACTCAATGCCCGTCCGATTCCTGGCAAACCTTTTGCCTATGGATTCTTTCTTGAATTGGACATGTCAGATATGGCAGTTTCATTCGAAGTTTTGTGGCAAACCGTTTTACAAGCAGTCAACCAAATCCAGATTCTAGGGCAGTTTGAACGTCGGAACGATAAAGAATATAATAACTAAGGAGAGATTAATTATGATTATTGTAATGAAAAGAAACGCAACCGCAGAAGAAGTAAAAGAAGTGATGGGACACATCACAGAAGCTGGACTAAATCCGGTGATCATTGAAGGGACCGAACGTGACGTAATCGGTGTAACCGGCGATACAGCAACCGTTGATATCCGCACCATCCGGGCTGACAAGAACGTGGCCGAAGTACTGCGTGTTTCCGAACCTTACAAACTGGCAAACCGTGCTTTCCACCCCGAAAACACGCAAATTCGGGTCGGTAATGAGATCATCGGCGGCAAACAGTTAGCAATCATTGCCGGACCTTGCTCGGTTGAAAGTGAAGAGCAAATCGTAAGCATTGCCAAACGCATGAAAGCTGCGGGAGCAAACTTCATCCGTGGCGGTGCGTTCAAACCAAGAACTTCTCCTTACTCTTTCCAAGGATTGGAATTGGACGGCTTACGCCTATTGGAACTTGCCAAGAAAGAAACGGGTATGCCAATTGTTTCCGAATTAATGTCCACCAAATATCTGGATGAATTCGTAGACCGTGTGGACGTCATCCAAATCGGGGCACGTAATATGCAAAACTTTGACCTTTTGAAAGAAATCGGTAAAACCCAAACCCCTATTCTTTTGAAACGTGGTCTGTCCGCAACTTACAAAGAGTGGTTGATGTCAGCCGAGTACATTATGTCTGAAGGAAACGGCAACGTCATCCTTTGCGAACGCGGTATCCGTACCTTCGAAACCGAAACACGTAACACACTGGATATCCAGGCCGTGCCTGTTTTGCAGAAAAAAACCCATTTACCTATCATTATCGACCCAAGTCACGCGGGTGGGCAATCCTACTTAGTGCCGGCAGGGGCTAAAGCGGGTGTTGCTGCAGGAGCAGATGGACTGATGATTGAAACGCATGCGGATCCAGAAAACGCATGGAGCGATGGGGAACAATGTCTGACCCCTGATGAGTTCGACAAATTGATGGAACAATTGCGTGTTTACGCGCAAGTAGAGGAACGGACGATTGCGCCTAAAGCAGTAAACATATTAAACTAAGAGGTGAAAGTATGTCAGTCCTGACAGTTGATGTAGCAACAGAAGATATCCATTATCCTTTAAAAATTCAAAAAGGCTTATTGAATCAATTGGCTGAAGAAATCAAGAGCGTCTATAAAAACAAAAAAATCGCGATTGTGACGGATCAAAACGTGTATCATTATTACGGCGAGCAGGTAGTTACACAGCTGACCGATGCCGGTTTTGAAATCGAGATGATTATCCTTGAACCAGGTGAGCAAGCGAAGTCGATGGAAAATTTACAAGCCATTTTTTCCCGATTAATTGCTTTTGGCCTTTCACGCAGTGACTTGATGATTGCGCTCGGTGGCGGCGTCATTGGGGACTTGGCCGGTTTTGCAGCGGCAAGTTACTTGCGCGGGATTGATTTCGTCCAAGTTCCGACAACCTTGCTTGCCCAAGTGGACAGCAGTGTCGGTGGTAAAGTCGCGATTGATTTGCCGGAAGGAAAGAACCTGGTGGGTGCCTTTTATCATCCGAAACTAGTCATCATCGATCCGGAAGTGTTGACGACATTAGCTGATTCAACGTTCAATGACGGCATGGCCGAAGTAATCAAATATGGCTGCATCCATGATGCCCAATTTTTTAATCAGCTAAAAGGTTATCAAACGCGGGCCGAAGTCATGGCAGACATTGAGGATGTCATTGCGATTTGTTGTACAATCAAAAGAGACTTGGTACAGTCAGATGAAAAAGATACGTCCGAACGGATGCTTTTGAATTTTGGCCATACGGTTGGTCATGCAATCGAGGCGTATTATCATTACGAAAAATACACGCATGGACAGGCGATTTCCATTGGCATGGTAGCCATTAATCGCTTGACGGAAGCACTGGGTCTGAGTGAAAATGGATCAACGGCTGCTATTGAAGCGATTTTGAAACAGTATCAATTACCGACAGAATTAACAGTGGTCTCTGACTACAAATATATTTTGCCACTCATCAAAAATGACAAGAAGAATATTCAAAATGCATTGTTCGTGGTGGTACTGGATGCCATTGGTTCATCCCGTACGATGGCGGCACCGGTTGATTTCTTCTCACCATTATTGAAAGGACACGAAAGCTAAATGACAGATTTATTGATTAAACCGAGTAAATTAAGCGGGACGGTAAATATACCCCCATCGAAAAGTATGGCACACCGCGCTATAATTGCGGCATGTTTGGCTAAAGGCAAGAGTGTCATCGACAATATCGATTTGTCCGATGACATCATCGCAACGATTGAAGGAATGAAGGCTTTCGGCGCGGAAATCGAGATTCTGGATGTAGGCACCCGTAAGCGTCTGGTCATTGAAGGTGTTTGGAAAAATGAAACGTCTGAAAAGCGTGTCATCGATGCCAATGAATCCGGATCGACATTGCGTTTCTTCATCCCGATTGCGACATTGTTCGAAGGTGAAACACGTTTCGTGGGTCGTGGTAAATTAGGTTCGCGCCCGATGGATACATATGAAAAGATATTTAACGAGCAGGGTTTACTTTTCAAAACATCCGGAACACCAGAATTAGATTTAATCGTCTCCGGTCGTTTGAGCGCCGGTCGGTATGAAATGGCGGGGAATGTCAGCTCCCAATTTATCACGGGGTTGTTGTTCACGTTGCCGTTGTTGGCGGGTGATTCGGTGATTGCGATCACAACGGAGTTGGAGTCGATCGGTTACCTGGAATTGACGTTGGAGGTGTTACGCGAATTCGGTATTTCGGTGACGTTTAATGAAACGGAACGCCGCTTTGAAATTCCGGGGAACCAAAGCTACCATGCCCATGACTATACGGTTGAAGGTGACTATTCCCAAGCTGCTTTCTTCTTGAGTGCAGGGGCGTTGGGGAATGATGTAGCGGTGACAGGGTTGAAAAGTGACTCCAATCAGGGTGATAAAGGCATCATGGGAATTTTGGAACAGCTCGGAGCGGAAATGAAAGTTGAGGGCGATACGGTCACTGCTTCGGCTCCAAATGGTCTGAGCGGTGATGTCGTGATTGACGGTGCCCAAGTGCCGGATATTATTCCAGTGAGTGCTTTGGTTGCGTGTTTGAGTGCAGGGGAAACGCAGATTATTAACTTGAAACGTTTGCGTATCAAGGAAAGCGATCGTTTGGAAGCCACAAAGGAAGAGTTGGCGAAGCTTGGGGCAGACATTCGTGTGGTTGGTGAAGAACTCCATATTACGGGCGTGCCGGGCTTGAAGGGCGATGCAACGGGATGGAGCCACAAGGATCATCGCATGGCCATGATGTTGGCAATCGCGAGTACCGTTTCGGAAAAAGATATTGTTATTAAAGATGCAGAGTATGTTTCGAAATCATACCCAACATTTTGGCAAGAATTTGAAGCATTAGGAGGACAAGTTAGTGAGTGGAATTTGGGGAAATAATTTAGAATTATCGATTTTTGGTGAATCACACGGCCGCGCGATCGGTGTAACGATTAATGGTTTACCGGCAGGTTTGGAGATAGATATGGATGCGGTGATGGTAGAAATGGCACGCCGCGCACCGGGTCAGAATGAATTGACAACACCGCGTAAAGAGAAAGACGAACCTGATATCGTGAGTGGATTGTTGGATGGAAAAACGACTGGGGCGCCTTTGACGGCTTTGATCTGGAATACGAATACGCGCTCAAAGGACTACAGCCAAATGAAACGTTTGATGCGTCCGGGCCAAGCCGATTATCCAGGAAAAGTGCGTTATGATGGCTTCAATGATTACCGTGGTAGTGGTCATTTTTCCGGTCGAATTACAGCGCCTTTGGTATTTGCCGGTGCAATCGCCCAACAGTGGCTGCAACAAAAAGGAATTGTCATCGGTTCGCATGTTCAGGCAATTGGGACGGTAGAGGATGAGCGCTTTGATGCACAAGAGGGCGTGACTGCTGAGCAAATTGCCGAGATGAAACGCGTGCAGTTGCCAGTTTTTGATGCCTCAAAACGTGATGCGATGCATCAAGTCATTGTGGATGCCAAGGAAGACAAAGATTCCGTTGGTGGAATTGTCGAGACTTTCGTCTTGGGAATTGATGCTGGTTATGGGAATCCATTCTTCGATTCAGTTGAATCAATTTTGGCGCATTTAGTGTTTGCCGTACCTGCTACTAAGGGTATCGAATTTGGAGCCGGTTTTGACATCACGCGTATGCGCGGTTCAGAAGCGAACGACGAATACTACTACGATGAAAATAACCAAATCAAAACCCGCACGAATAATAACGGTGGAATTTTGGGCGGTATTACTTACGGCATGCCAATCGTTTTCCGAACAGCTATCAAACCGCCAGCTTCAATCGAGAAGAAGCAGCAGACAATTGACATTGAATCGCAGGAACATGCGGACCTGGAAGTCTTTGGCCGCCACGATCCATGTATCGTTCCGCGCGTGCTACCGGTTCTGGAAGCTGTTACCGCAATCGGCCTGATGGACTTGATTTTAGGACGTGATAAAGCATGACCGAATTAGAACACTATCGTTTAGAGATTGACCAGATCGACCAACAGCTAACGCGCCTGGTTGAACAGCGCTTTGAAGTGGCTAAAAAGGTTGCGGCTTATAAAATAGCCCACGACTTACCGGTGCTGGATAGTTCGCGTGAGGACGTCGTGATTCGTCGTAATCAAGAACGTCTTGTTCACTCCGAGTATGAGTCCGAAATCGCGGATTTTTATACCGGATTAATGGCTATTTCGAGAAGTATTCAAGAGAAAATATAATAAAATGGCCTACTCAAAACGGTGAGTAGGCCATTCGACCCAAAAAAGCTCACTCAAGCTGATAATTCAACACGAGTGAGCTTTTTTTCTGGAATTGGCTCACTCAAATAAAAATCTGACTTTGAGTGAGCCATTTTTGACAAAATAGCCTACTCACCGTTTTGAGTGAGCTTTTCCTTTATTATCTTCTTACACTGAGAATTCGACAATACCCCATCGCACCATTCCATCAGCACCCGTCCAGTCAATCGCTTCCCTGGAAACAACAACTGAAACTCCTCGATCGCTCGAACAACGCCATCATTATTCAAACCCAAGCAGCCGCACCTCTTGCACTGATGCGTCCTCTGGGAAACTCTCTGGGCCAAGCTTCCACAACTCCCACAACGCACGCCTTTCCTGAGCGACTCAAAACTATACGCCGGAATTTGCTTTTGAAATGCTTTGCCTGGAAGTGCAGCTGCCCGCAAAGCTACTGCTAATTCATGAAACTCAAAAGCAATTGGTCGCGGGTACTGATCATGCCGCGCAATATGATTTTTTATCTGCGATACAAAAATGACATTTTTAGCGGCCGGAGCTTGGTACAAAGTGAAATCAGGATTAACAAACGCAACACACACTTCAACATTGATACCAACATACCCAATCTCTTTTAAAAAGTTTTTGAAATTATTTTTCGACCGCAACGCTTGAATCATTGGATTCGGAATCTCAATTTCCCCATTGCGGTAGCTTTCTTCTCCATAAATCCAGTCGCCGCGGTAATTCTTAACCTCATAAATAATGACTGAGTCTTTCACAAGCAACAAAGCATCGATTTGAACCTGACCCGCATATTTGGGATTCAAACTCATATCCGTCAATAAAATATGAGGGCACGTCATCGAAGTCAAACGCTCACAAAATTTAAACTCACCATCAAAACCTTTCTCAAGCTGCCCCAAATACCTTTTATCCTCTATACCCAATTCCATTCTTTCATGTAATGCTTCCATAATCAGTAAAGTAATAGGCTTCATCAATATTCCTCCTTACATATATATAAGCAAAAAAATCCAAAAAGCTTTTTTTTCATTAAACAAAGTGTCTAATAATTAATGAAAAATGGTATGCTTATAGCATGTAAAGTTAAACCAGGAGAAGGAGAATCACGATGAAAAAAATAGCCATGATTTCAACAGGAGGAACAATCGCCATGCAGGCTGATGCGAGTGGTTTAGCTGATTCAGCATTGGGTGCGCGCAAACTGTTGGAACTCGCGAATATAGATAGAACAGATATTACGTTTGTGGAAATGGAATATATCAATATTCCCAGTCCGCATATCCAAATACAGGACCTCGTCACCCTTAAAGAACTAATCGAAAAAGCAGTTCACGAAGAAAAAGTTGATGGTGTCGTTGTCACTCATGGAACGGATACCCTTCAGGAAACAGCCTATTTCCTGGACTTAACAGTAGATGTCAATGTCCCTGTAGTCGTAACCGGCGCACAACGAAACTCATCCTTGCCCATGTCTGACGCCGCATTGAACATTGTCGATTCCGTACTGGTTGCTTCAGACGACCGCGCCGCCAATATAGGAGTATTAGTCGTCTTTGGTTCGGAAATCATTCCAGCTCGCGACGTTATCAAGGAGCATAAAACAGCAATCACAACGTTCAGAGCAATTGACTTTGGCCACATCGGACATGTCAATAACGGTCGCTGTATTTGGGCCCGTAAACCCTTGATTCACGACCATTATGAAATCGGTGAAAACATCGCATCCCTAAAAGTACCGATTATCCCGAGTTACATTGGGCAGGATTCCAGTGCAATCCGATATGCCATCCAGGATAATGTTGATGGACTCATTATCGAGGGTTTCGGGGCAGGTCACGTACCGCAAAACATGATTCCCGGCTTACAAGAAGCCATTGAAAAAAACATCCCCGTCATCTTAACGTCGCGCTCACGCAAAGGAAGCATGTTGACGGATACTTACGGTTTTATCGGTTCCGAAACGTATCTACGGAAAATGGGTGTCATTTTTGGAGAAGATTTAACACCCGATAAACTGCGGCTGAAACTCTTGTTATTACTTTCCAACAACTTTACCCTTGAGCAAATCAAGCACGCATTCGAACATAACTTCTATAACTAACAAAACCCGCTGATCTCAATGATTAGCGGGTTTATTCAAATAAGTCGAGCTGCCTTGGAGCCAAACCTTCAAATTCAATTCCCAACATCTTTTGTAACGTCTTGGCATTCGGAGCAGCATGGCCACCCGAGTTATTGTTGAAAATAATCGTTACTTCCTTTGAATCCTTCTCTAAAGCCAAGGCAGCCTCCTTGATAGTAGCCAATTCCTCCGCACTGTAATCATACAAAGTCCGAAAAGTACGCCAATCCACCGAATCGTCACCCAACCATCCTTCATAGTTTCGACCGTGGAGACGTATGAACGTCTTGTCAGGATTCGTCGCCACCGGAACAAAAGGAATCGAATTATCCGGCGTCTGCGGCTGATCCACAACTACATTAATGAATTGCATTTCTTTCAAAAATTGTAACGTTCCTTCTCTGAACTCTTCACTGAACCAACTCTTATGCCGAAACTCAACCGCCACAGGCCAATCACCCATAATTTGACGCACTTTCCGCAAATAATCGACATTTTCCCTGACACAAGAAAACAAAGGCGGAAATTGGAAAAGAAAAGCCTTAACCTTGCTACTTTCTACCATCGGACGAAATGCTTCTATATATAAAGTGAAGAGCTCATCCAACGACCGCGTTTCCTCAGCCCGACGCGAGTGTGTCGTAAGGGGACCATATGCCTTGGGGATGAATTGAAAGTCAGCAGGAGTTGATTCAATCCAACGCGCTACATTTTTGCCAGGAGGAATGGCATAAAAACTGGTATCAAGTTCAACGACAGGAAAATGACTCGCGTAGTCCATCAGTTTACGCTTTGGGTCTGGCGTAATAGTGCCGTGGTCGGACCATCCTGTAAGGCCTATCTCTATCATGAAGCATCTCCTTTATTAATCGCTTTGCTTCATCATATTCTTTTTCAGCTGATATTGCCAAAAGCACGAATTAGATTGATGTCAAATCTTCAACAGGCATCCGCTTCACCGGCTCACCACTAGGTCCCTCATACTGGCGTCCCCACCCCATGATAATGGAAATAAGAAGTGTGAAGAACAGAACAAAACTGTAAATCATTCCCTTGCTGATATCGGTTAAACGCAGCGGTTCAACAAAGTCATACCCTTGTGTTAACAAAGAACCAAGGAAAACAAACACACTCAAGAAGGGGACAGTGACAGGAAGGGCATTAGCAAAGCCATCTAGTAAATTAGCGCGCCGATAAGGATGTAGGCCAACCCGCTTACCCAGCTCATTTTGAACTTTTCCGAAAGTCGCCATGGAGGCACTCGTAACACCACCAAACAGGAGAGTGGTCAAGGTGATGCCCAGCATCATCGCCACTTCAGCTCCGGCGACGGTGCGTCCTAACCGGCTTTCCAGAATCCGGTCAGTCACCGTGAAGATGACCCCCGCGCCATTGAGCACGCCCATGATGCCATAAACCGAAAGTATGAGGGTGACGGTTCCCATCATGGCACTCACACCATCGGTCAAAAAGCCTCCCGGCACACCGTTTGCGACGTTGATGATGGCGCTCGGCGAAATCAAGTCAAAACCGAGCCCGACAAGCGTACCCGTAATCAAACCGACGGTAATGGCTTTGTAAATATCACGGGTTTTCACCGAAATAACCAGCATAAAGGCCACAGGTACCAGCATGACCAAGCTGGTCGGATCGACAATCGAAGTGAATTGTGCGGTAGCCGTTGGAGCCGTGGCGTCGTTGCCGCCCAATAGCCAAAACAGGAAGAAGGAGATGATGCCGGCTACCGCCGAATATTGAAAACGGCTTGTCACACAACCCGCAACATCCACCGGACCGGTTCGATTCATGTAAGTTTGAGTACCCGACGAAATGATTGTTGTATCGGAAATAGGTGCCAAATTGTCGCCAAAGATGGCACCGCTCACGATGGCACCGGCCAGGAAGGCAGGATCGCTTCCCAACAAAACGCCCGCCGGATAGAAAAGTGGGAAACAAGTGAATATGGTCCCGATTGATGAACCGGTTGCTGTCGCAATGATGCAGACTGTCAAAAAGGTGAATGCCGTGAACATGCCGCCGTTCATCTCCACGTAGCTCGCAATCCACACGAAACCGCCGGAAATGTTGGCAGTTTTTATCAATTGGGAAAACATGCCGATGATAAATAATAAAACAGCTATGGGGATCGCTTCTTTGGCGCCCGCATAAACTGACTCCCAATAAGCGTCGGCACTGCCTTTTTTGACAAAAAGAGCACCTGCCAACAACGCGACGAAACCGCCCATCGCCAAAGCATACATTTCGAACGCCTTAAAGACTATAAAATAGAGGACACAGAAGAAGAGGAAAATGATGACGGGAATCAAGGCGGTCTTGCGTCCGCCCCTAAATGCTAGTTGTTTGTTCATCGGAAAAACTCCTTTACTCGTTTTCGTTCAGATTCATTTTCATGATGTTTCGGAATTTTGATCCGACCGTCCGTTCCAATTCGAACGGTTCACCTTCCAAAATGGGATAAGGCTTCAAGAAAGTCTGGATGGCATCCAAATCGGCCAAATCAAGTTCGAATTTGAAAATCGATGCGTTTGCCTCAACATGTCTACTGTTGCGGATACCGATGATAGAGGCGCCCACACCCGCTTGACTCAAAATATACTTGGTAGCGACATGGGCGATACTGGCACCGTGTTTGTTTCCGATTTTTTGCAACAACAGCAGTAGCTCCTGATAGCCAGCAGCTCCCAGCGTTTCTTCGATTACTTGCAGGTACTTAATGTGCGAACGGTTATCGGGATTGATGCTGTTCTGGCCGATCCATTTCTCGGCTAACAACCCGCCCGATAATGTGCCATAGCAGAGCAAGGAAACACTGTTTTCCAGACAGTAATCCAGGAAGCCTTTTTCAACCCGACGATCAAAAACAGAATATTGATTTTGACAGGAAACAATCGGGATGCCGGCATCTACAATTTCTTTAATTCGGGCAGTATCGAAATTCGTCAGCCCAATGTTGCGGATTTTCCCTTTTTCTTTCAGCCTCAATAAATCGGCCGCCGTTTCGAGATAACCAGGGGCATCATAGTCCCACCAATGAAACTGGACCAGATCCAAAACATCTCGGCCCTGACGTTGCAGACTGCGGTCGATGATTTTTTCGGTGTAGTTGAAATCGACTTGGTTCAAGAGGTTGATATCCGGGACATATTTGGTATGAATCTGAATATCATGGGGAGAGACCGTACTTGAACCTTTCAATTCCTTCAAGAATCGTCCCAACAATTCCTCGGTACCGGTGTAAATGTCAGCACAGTCGAATGTCGTAAAACCGCGTTCGACCTGCATGTGGAAAGCCTCGAGGACATCTTGGATATCAATTTCCCCCTTCAGGTTATGGCCTTGGGATAGTTGCCAACACCCATTAATCACTCGGCTGATCGTATAGTCTTCTGTTAATGCATATCGCTCCATTATTGATTCACTCCTTCGCTGATTGGCACAACCGTGGTCTCGGCATGGCTGAATTCTTTCGTTTCTGTTCTGGTTATCTTGAATTGCGCCCCGCAATTCGGGTCAGGGCAGGCAATCAGGCTGTCCGATAACATCCAATCGTTCCCATGCAGTGCGCGCTGTTTTGCCGGCAATAACGGCAGCAGGGCACTCAACGCATACAGGGAGAAAGCATTGTCCTCCGGGAAAATAATGTTCTCGCCTTTCACCAAAAAGTAACTGCCGGCTTTATGACTGCATACGAATGATTTTCCAGTTGCGACCACCTCAACTTTAAGGTTATACAGAGTAAATAAATCGTTCATCCACGTTCCTCCTGACTTTTTAAATACAAAAAAAACACCTGTCCTTGAAATCATCATTCAAGGACAAGTGTTTTTCACTTGCGGTACCACCTTAATTGGCCTGCCTAAAAATAGACACGCCCACTCACTAGGGTGCCAGTGACACCCGTAGCCTGATAACGCTGGCTTCGCGTCTTGGCTACTCACAGTTGCCTGCTTTCACCTCGCCCTCAGAGGCCCATTTACTAAGACTGACGTCTATCCGGCTTCCACCATTCCGAACTCGCTTTGAGACCGTTTCTTAGTTTTACTTCCTCTTCAAAGGTTTTTTCATTTGATTCTCATTTTAAATTATACGTAGTTTAGCGAACCGAGCAGATGTTTGTCAAGAGTTAAATTAAAGAAAGATTAAAACTGCAACCAAAAATTAATATTCAGCAAAAAATAATAACCAATTTTCGTACTTATTCGGACTAGGCGGTCGGTTCTATCTTTGGTGCGTATCTGCATGAAGACGTATAATGAAAGTAGAGGGAATGAACTAATTCAATTTTACATTCAATTGTCCCGAATTTTGTGAGTAAGAAGGGAGCGGAATGACATGAAGCGTAAAATAATCTATGGGATTATGGGAGGCGTTGTCCTACTTGAAATCGGACTTATTATTGGTGTGTTCTATGGCATGTTCATAGGGGGCAATTATCTAACTGAGTTCGAATTCGCTGGCGGTATTGGTCCTGAGGCTGTCGGTAATATAGGGCTTATAATCGGTGCCGCAACTGGTGGACTGTTAGGTGTGTGGCTTGGTGTGAAAATAGCTGAAAACGAGGCTGCGCGTGTATACGGAAAATACCTTGTTATTAGCTTTTCATTATCAATTGCATCATTGTTATTTCTTCTCAGCAACATCCCGGATGAGCCAGTTACCCTTCAACAAGTCCAGACGGAAGCTGATTTTACAATCTATGAGCCTACCTATGTACCTGAAAATGTGAGATTTGGTGACATAGAGTGGGTGGATACAGGCATCAAAGAAACTTTATATTTAACTTATTTTAAAAAAACACCAGTTTTTGAACTAACTGAATCGAAGCTGACAGAACTTGAAATAGACCCAAACAGTACTGAAGTCGATATATCAGGTTCTACTGGGTACTTATATAAACAGGGGGATACAATCTATTTAACCTGGCCTCAAAACGGTACTGAATTAACCCTAACCACGAAGGTGATAGGCGAGGAAAAAGTTTTAAAAATTGCACGGTCCATGAAAAAATATGAATAGGCGAATTCAGCAATATAGACAAAGAGCCACCTAATTAAAGTAACAATGACCAAATCATTTGGCTTGTAAGCGTGTTACAATTTGAATTGTCGAAAATGTAAGGGTTTTATTTTGACGTAATTCATCTATAAGGGGCGTACAATCATGAGCGGCAATAATACAGTATTGGCACGAAATACGGAAAATGCACCAAAAAATGCTTTGTTTTCACAAACAGTAGCGTTTTCTCATTACAATCATCTTTCAGCTCAATTACCAATCGATCCAACATCTGGAGAAATGGTAGTTGGCGGTATTAAAGAGCAAGCGGAGCAATGTTTCAAAAATATCAAAGCAATCGTTGATAGCATTGACCATGTTATGGATGACGTTGTCCGAGTAACAGTATTCGTTAAGAATATTTCTGACGTCGACACAGTTGACGCTGTTTATAAAACTTTCTTCCAAAGCTATGTTCCAACACGGACAGTAGTGGCAGTTGCAGCTTTACCGATGGACGCTTTGGTTCAAGTTGAAGCGATTGTTTCAAACGGGGAAGGGACAATCCCAAATGCGCCACAAGCAGGGGATATCATCAAGGTTACAAACAATACGGAAAATGCACCGACAAGTTCCCTATCTACTCAAACCGTTGCTTTCTCTCACTACAATCATCTTTCGGCTCAGTTGCCAATCGATCCAAAATCAGGTGAATTAGTAGCTGGCGGTATTAAAGAGCAGGCTGGACAATGTTTGAAAAATATCAAGGCGATTTTAGAAGGTATCGATGTTCCATTTGACGATATCGTTAAAATTAATGTCTTCCTGAAAAACCATTCGGACCTTGAAGCAGTAAACGAAGTATATTCAACATTCTTCCCTGATTCAGCAATTGCTAGAGCAGTGGCTTATGTGCCAGCTCGGACAACTGTGGAAGTTTCAGCTTTACCGATGGATGCTTTGATCCAAATTGAAGCAGTCGTTTCCCATGGCGATGGCACTCCGCCACAAGCTGTTGAAGACAGACATGGACTTATTATTGAAGCAAACAATACAAAAGAAGCACCGATAAATGCCCTATCCACACAAACGGTGGCATTCTCACATTTCAACCATTTTTCAGCGCAATTACCATTGGATCCTAAAACAGGCGAAATGGTATCGGGTGGCGTAAAAGAACAAGCTGCACAATGCTTAACAAACATCAAAGCCATCGTGGAAAGCATCGACCACGTGATGGAAGATATTGTGAAAGTAAATATTTACCTCAAAGACATCACGGATACGGATGCTGTTGATGAAGTTTACAAAACATATTTCCCGGCAGGTATTCCTGCACGAAGAACAGTTGGGGTTTCAGCTTTACCTTCCGATGCCTTGATCCAATTCGAAGTGATTGTATCGAATGCTGAAGGAACACCACCTACAGCATAAAAAACTTTTATTTTATCTGAAAAGCATCAAGCTTTACACCTCAGTGGTGAAAGCTTGATGTTTTTTTACTTTATTAAAAAAAATTGAAAGGATTCAGGTCTCTCAATCGTATTACTAGTGAGACAAGAAATATCAGACAAAAAAACGGAGGTTTTTCAAATGAAAAAGAATGCGATTATTTTAGCAACGGTAGCGTTATTGGCAACAGGTGGAACAACGGCTTTGGCAGCTAACGCAAAAGCGGGACAAAGCACACCGGCATATACGCAACAAGCGGAACGAGGAGCATGGATGAACGGCGGTCACCATGGTATGATGGGCTTGAGTCAACAAAATCGTGAAGCTGTTCAAGCAATGACAGTGGAAGAACGTCTTGATTATATGCAAGACAGAATGCGCGAACGTCTCCAAGAAAATAGTGACATGACTGAAGAAGAACGCGAAGCCTTCATTCAAGAGCGGATACAAGAAAGAGAACAAGCCCTTGAAGATGGCAATTACATGGGACCGAGAGACGGATTTGGAATGGGATATGGCAATCAACACTGCCTAGGCAACTAAATTACAAGGTTGGGGTAAGAGCATGCGAAGTGAACAGGAAGCAATCAGAGCAATTGAATTGTATGGCGATACAGTCACCAGGATCTGTATGGTTTATTTGAAGAACCGTGCGGACACGGAAGATATCTTCCAGATTGTATTCTTGAAGTATGCAACCAATTCCCCTTCATTCACTTCGGATGACCATGAAAAAGCATGGATAATCCGTGTTACGATCAATGCCTGCAAGGATTTTCTCAAGAGTTTTTTCCAGAGCAAAGTGATCACTACGGATCAAATAAATGAGCAATTGGCGCGTGTTGCGCCTGAAGATCATGATTTGATCCGTTCGGTTCTGGCACTCCCCAAAAACTACCGGGAAGTCATTTATCTGTTTTATTACGAAAACTATTCTGCTGTCGAAATCGCCGAGCTGCTGGGTAAAAATGTCAATACGATATATACCCGTTTAGCCAGGGCGAAGGAAAAGTTGAAAGCGGCGTTAGGAGATGAATGGGAATGAGCCGAAAAATAAAAAAAGCCTTTGATGGTGTCGTAGCGGATGAACAACTGAAACTACAAACGATACAGATGGTTTCAAAGCGTATCAAAAACCAGAAAAGAAGTCCGCAAGGTTATTGGCGTCAGTTCAAGGTGCAAGCGGTTATGGGACTGGTTGTTCTGTTCACAATCTCCGGCTTCTTCGCTTATCAAACGCCCGTATCAGCAGTTTCCATCGACAGCGACTATTCGGTTGAATTGCGTGTGAATTGGTTCAATCGGGTCGTTGAAATTGTTGGGTTCGATCCTCAAGGAGAAAATCTGGCAAATGAATTGACCGTTACCCACATGAATTATGAAGATGCTATGGCTGAAATAATGAATGCTTTCGGAATGGAGACTGAAGAAGTCTATGTGACAGTAGCGAGTAGGCAAGCGTCCCGAGCATCTGAGATGATGGCAAACATCGAATCCCATAAAGGGATGATGCGGCAGCACATGACGATGTACCAGTCAACGGAGGGATTAATGAAACAAGCCAGAGAAAAAGGTGTGTCGATCGGTCGGATGCGTGCGATGATGGAATTACGCGATTTAGAAGAGGAAGGAACGCTAGAAAGTGCGGAAGAACTTCCTATGGATGAATTGATTGAAACCATCGAATCACATCACAACGAAATGCAGAAACACATGAAAGAAAATAACTCTCCCAACGGTTCCATGAAAAACAAGATGATGCAAAGAAATAACAGTGAGAACTAACAGAATCGAGTAAGTAGGAGGCTGGGACAAAACTCCCAGCCCCCTCTCCTACGTTTAGTCAAGTGATATCTGCCTAATAATTATCTATCCGTATGAATTTCTTAAACTCTCCCTTGGAGAGTAGGTTTGGGGCTACGCTTGATACGAAGATAGGCATGCCAAATAAACATCCCTTTTTCTATTTTTTTGCGGGGTGTTGTGTTATATTAAAACTGTTGATGGGCCCTTAGAGGCCGTGTACGCATAGTCGTACTTAGTATGGTTCCTGACCATGGAATGCATACATTTTAGTAGTTTGTTCATGCAGGCTACGACTGCAACTTTATCCTTTTTGGGGATGGGTTGCTTTTTTAATTTGTAGTAATAATCTACGATATGGTTCGGGGCAGCTTTCTGTTGGCGAACCATGTTTCGTACGCAAAAAAACAATATTTTCCTTCCTTTCGGATTGCCGCGTTTATTGATGTGGTCCTTGCCAATATAGTTTCCGGATTGGTACCTACGGATATCAATGCCCACAAAAGCGTTCAGTTGGTTGGACGTTTCGAATCGTCGAATGTCCCCCAGTTCCCCGATCAATAAGGCCGAGGACAGCTCACCGATTCCTGGGATTGTGATGTATAAATCGTGTTCCGGTAGTTTCCTCGCCATTGCTATCATCTGGCTTTTGAGCGCCTCCTTTTGGAGGAGCAGGTCTTGGAGCCTTTCCGCATAATAGCTCGTCTTTTGACAGTGAACACTGTTTTCAGCAACGGCTGGATAAGTCTCCAGTGCCAGAGCGGTTAACTCTTCCGCCTTCTTGCGGGCCCGGTTTTCGGAGATGTTCTTCCTGGTTGATTTGATGAGCAAGTTTTTGATTTTAGTCGGTGTGGACCGTAAGACCAGGTCGGGGTGCGGGAACAGACTGATTACGGTGAGGGCGTAGAGGTTGATTTGATTCGAAAAGAACTGTTCCAACTCCGGAAATACCAGCTGGAGACAGTTGTGCAAATGCATGCGCGTGCGTTTGATTTCTTCCTCCACCTCTTGGTAGAAGCGGGATAAATCGCGCAGGTCTTGATAGATATCTTCCTGTACCACCTTCGGTGTCCGTCTTTTCCCGGCATGGGTTTGCGCCAGCTTGTGGGCATCCTGTTTGTCGGTCTTCCAACTTCTCAGCGTATCTTCTTCCAGTTGTTTTTTTGCCTGAAGCGGGTTCAGCAGGGTGTAGGACAAGCCGTTTTTTGGCAGAAGGCTTCCACCGGCCGGGAATAGACGCCCGTGGCCTCGAAAACTACTTCCGGAGCTTGCGGCAGGTTCTGTATCTCATTCAACAGACCAGCAAAACCAGTTCTCGTGTGTGTAACGTTGCCCTCCCACAGGCACGTAGTGCCTTCATAGATGACGGCATAGCTTTTCTTCATGGAAACGTCTAGCGCGACTACAAACATCACTTTCTCCTCACTTTCTCGTTTGGTTTGAAAGACCCTCACTGATTCATTCCGATTCCCATTTCCTTTACACGGACTCGAAGTCCAACATACTTAAACCTGATTCTGAAATGACAGTGAAGGAGCTCTGTTTATGTATCGGACTCTGGGTCCTAGGGCTACGGTCGAGCTTCCTTTCACCACTACTATATTCCAAAAAAAGAAAATAGTAGGTAGAATCCCCCGTCGGGGTTTCTACCTACTAATCTTAGTATGTTTATTTAACCGAATATTTGCTTCGTAAACGTGCTCAAAAAGGCAGCCCCGGCGCCACTTCACGAATAATGCTCAGATGGTCTGCGACCATCTTCCGCCTATTCGCTCCAGTAATCCGGGGCTAAACGCCTTTTTTCACACTCTCTTTATTTTTATGACCAAATTTAAATAGCATTAAACTTTCTAAAATTGGAGTAATATGGTAGTATACTTAATTGCAATAAGTAAGCTACTAATAAATCTACTATATAAAGATGTTTGCATTTTTACAGGAAAGGATTTTGAAATGAAAGAGAATTTTTGGCAAGAGTTGCCACGTCCGTTTTTCGTGTTAGCACCTATGGAAGATGTGACAGATGTTGTTTTCCGTCATGTTGTCAGTGAAGCAGCGAGTCCGGATGTATTTTTTACTGAATTTACCAATAGTGAAAGTTTCTGTCATCCCAACGGAAAAGAGAGTGTCCGTGGTCGTTTGACATTCACGCCCGACGAGCAACCAATTGTGGCTCATATTTGGGGAGACAAACCTGAATACTTCCGTGAAATGAGTATCGGAATGGCAGAAATGGGCTACCGTGGAGTGGACCTTAACATGGGTTGCCCGGCACCCAACGTATTTAAACATGGTCGTGGTGCAGGATTGATACGTCGTCCTGATGTGGCGGCTGAATTGATTGAAGCTGCTAAAGCAGGCGGCCTTCCTGTCAGTGTTAAAACGCGTTTAGGCCATGCGGATGTAGATGAATGGAAGACTTGGTTGAAGCATTTGTTGGAGCAGGATATTGCAAATCTTTCCATCCATTTGCGTACGAAGGTTGAAATGAGTAAAGTGGATGCACACTGGGAATTAATCCCAGAAATCAAGAAAATGCGCGATGAAATTGCGCCCCAAACTTTATTGACTATCAATGGCGATATTCCTGACTACCAAACTGGGAAAGAGCTTGCTGATAAATACGGCGTTGATGGTGTGATGATCGGTCGTGGTATCTTCCACAATCCTTATGCATTTGAGAAAGTTCCCCAAGAGCGCAGTCCTCAAGAATTATTGAATTTATTCCGTAAACATTTGGATTTGTTTGATAAATATGCTGAAAAGGAACCGCGCGTGTTCAAACCGCTACAACGTTTCTTTAAGATTTATGTGCGTGAATTTAAAGGGGCTGGCGACCTCAGGGCGCGCCTATTTGAAACCAAATCAACTGCCGAAGTACGGACAGTGTTGGACGAGTTTGAAAAGAACCACCTATAATAGTAAAAAAGGCTAACTCATGCTTATGAGCTAGCCTTTTTTGTATGCTTTTGAACTATGGTGGTAAAAATATCCAAAAATAACTTTTCATTTTCGCTCAGCATTTTTGAAGCCGGATAGGCGATGAAATATTCTAAAGAAATAAGTGTCGTTGTTATAGGGTAAAGATTATAAGCAGTGGAATTTGTGGCATGCACCAAACCTTCGGGAACGAATGCGACTCCTAAATCCTGTTTCGCAAGTTCAGCGACGGTATAGACGTTAGAAGTTTCGAATGCGATTCGTGGCGTGATTTTGTAGCGGTTCAAGAGACGATCGATTTGACGCCTGATTGCCGAACCGTTTGTTGTGAGCACCAGCTCTTGGCATAACAATTCTTCAACAGAAATGGAATTCTCCGTCAAATACTGGACACCTTCGCAGTAAAATTCGGAAGAGGGTGGGATAATGGCATAATAATTTTGAAACCCACAATCTATCGTTATGAGTGAAGGTGATACCGCTTCGGGGTTTTGTCCAATATAAAAATCTACCTCTTCTTTGATTGTTAGCAATTCATTGTTTTTAGGTACATCTTCAAGAATGGTCACGGAAATGTGAGGGAATTTGTTCTTGAAGACTGGCAATACAAGAGGGAGTAAATAAGTAGCCAAGCTGGGAAGGATGGCAATTCGAATGGTTGGTTTCCCTGTCATCGAATATTTTGCGAGTTGGCGTTTCAAATCCTCACTGCTTTCTTCAATAGACTCTAGATATCGGTAATAAACTTTTCCCGCTTCAGTCAGCTGCAGTTGTGGGCTCTTACGGTTGACGATTTCTATTCCCAAATCATTTTCCGTTCGTTTAATGGTTTGAGTTAAATATGGTTGGGAAATATAAAGGTCTTTGGCTGCCTTAGTAAAGCTGCCATGCTTCAAAAGTGCATCCAGGTATTGTAAAAGGATAGGTGATTGTATATGCGACATTTCATTGCTCCTTTATTTATCTTTGTGATAATTATAACAAATATGTTATCGAGTTATAAAAAATAAATATTTCACAATAAAAGAAATTTAAATTACAATTAAATCATTAAATGTTTAATAATGGGCTGTTTTGATATGCTCAAAACATCACTAATAAAAAAGAGGGGAATGGAATTTAATGAAATTGATTGGAATAGTCGGTTCGAATGCAGACCACTCCACTAACCGGACGCTGTTGCGATTCATTCAAAAGCATTTTTCAGATAAAGCTGAGGTCGAAGTCTTTGAAATTAAAGGACTGCCAGCGTTTAATGAACCAAAAGACAAAAAAGCTCCCTTAGGAATCCAAGAACTTGCTGATAAAATTGAAGCAGCTGACGGGGTTATCATCAGTACACCTGAATATGATCATTCTATCCCGGCCGCTCTGAAAAGTGTTTTGGAATGGTTGTCCTATAGCGTTCAGCCGTTGGTCGATAAACCTGTCATGATTACCGGTGCTTCTTATGGTTCTTTAGGATCATCACGGGCTCAAGGACACTTACGCCAAATATTGAACTCACCTGAGTTAAAAGCCCGTATCATGCCGAGTGCAGAATTTTTGCTTGGCTATTCGCTCCAAGCATTTGATGAAGAGGGCGATTTATTGGATCAGGAAAAAGTTGCTGAACTCGAAGATTGTTTTGCCGAGTTTCAGTTGTTTGTGGAGATGACTAATCTTTTGTTGAAAGAACGTCAAAAAAGGACCACAGCCAAACCGGCATTTTCGTGGAAAGAGATTATCGCGTCAGAAGCGGAGGGAAATGAATAATGAAGTTTGTAGGAATAGTTGGAACGAATGCGGATTTTTCATATAATCGTCTGCTGTTGAAATTTATGGAGAAACATTTTGCGGAAACGGCAGAGATTGAAGTATTGGAAATCAAAGCAATCCCGATGTTTGACGAATCGGATGATCAAACGGACAGCGAATCCGTCCAATATCTGAAAAATAAAATTGAAGAGTCGGATGGCGTGATTATTGCAACACCGGAACACAACCACTCGATCCCATCTGCGTTAAAGAGTATGCTGGAATGGTTATCATTTAAAGTCCATCCATTTGATGGTAAACCAGTTATGATTGTCGGTGCTTCCTATGATGTTCAAGGTTCGTCGCGGGCCCAGTTACATCTGCGTCAGGTGTTGGATGCGCCGGGTGTGAATGCGACCGTCATGCCGGGTAATGAATTTTTATTGGGACGTGCCCATGAAGCTTTCACCAAGGAAGGTGACCTGAAAGAAAAAGGCACAATCGATTTTCTGGAAAGTTGCTTCAAGAAATTCATCCGTTTCACGGAAGTTGCCAATCTTTTGAATATCCCGGAACTTATTTCTTTCAATCCTGGTGAATATACCGTAACGGCCCCTGGCCATAATGGTAAGTTGCCGATGAGGGTAGTATTATCGGAAGATCGCATTGAGACTATTGAAATTGATTCCGCTGGAGAATCAGCTGGAATTGCTGATGTTGTCTTCACACGTATTCCCCAAGAAATCGTTGAAGGTCAAACCTTGAATGTTGATGCAATTTCAGGGGCAACGGTCACCAGCCAGGGGGTTATCGAAGGGGTAGCAGAAGCGGTAAAAATGGCGGGTGCTGACCCAGAAATATTGAAAAAACGTCCCAAAGCGGCGGATCAGCCGAAAGTAGAGGAAGAAGAATTAATAACAGATGTTTTAGTTATCGGTGGCGGAGGGGCTGGTTTGAGTGCTGCAGCCAGTGCTATCCAGGAAGGCAAAAAAGTCATCTTGTTGGAGAAATTTCCTTCGATCGGTGGAAATACCGTCCGGACAGGCGGACCTATGAATGCGGCAAATCCAGAATGGCAAAATAATTTCAAGGCCCTGCCAGGTGAGGATTCCACCCTGAAAAGCGTGTTGGAAATCGATGAAGCAGAAATAGATACCGAATACTTGGAAGATTTCAATACCTTGAAACAGCAAATTCGTGATTATCTAGCAGATTTCTCCGCTGGAAAACGCTATTTATTCGATTCGACGTTGTGGCATCGAATCCAAACTTATCTAGGTGGAAAACGGACTGATTTACTCGGTAACCGTATCTACGGTGATTATGATCTTGTCAAAACTTTGACTGAAAACGCTCCACATTCCATTAAATGGTTGGAGGAAATCGGTGTCGATTTCAACCGAAACAATGTTGAAATGCCAGTTGGGGCAATGTGGCGCCGTGGCCATAAACCAAAAGAAAATCAAGGATATGCTTTCGTTGCTGCATTACAAAAATTTGTGTTGGATAACGGTGGTGTAATTATTACCGATACACCAGCCAAGGAAATGCTAGTCGAGAATGGGAATGTTGTCGGTGTCATTGCCCGTGGACCACGCAACAAGAAAGTTGTCATTCATGCTGGAGCAGTTGTTTTGGCGACTGGTGGATTCGGAGCGAATACCAAGATGCTGAAACAATACAATACGTTCTGGACTGAAATTGATGATGACATCAAGACGTCGAACTCTCCTGCCATTACCGGAGATGGAATCAAGCTTGGTGAGAGTGTGGGGGCAGATTTAGTCGGAATGGGATTCTCGCAAATGATGCCTGTATCTGATCCGGATAATGGTGGGCTTTTTACTGGATTACAAGTTCCCCCAGCTAATTTCGTAATGGTCAATAAAGAGGGCAGACGTTTCGTAAATGAATACGAAAGTCGTGATAAATTGACTCAAGCAGCAATCGATCAAGGCGGTCTATTCTATCTGATTGCAGATGACGAAATAAAAAAGACAGCTTACAACACAAATCAAGAGAAAATTGATAAAGAAGTTGCCGAAGGAACCCTTTATCGGGCTGATACGCTTGAAGAACTTGCTAAACAGTTAGGTATGGACCCTGCAACGTTAGTAGAAACTGTGTCTACATACAATTTATATGTTGATAATGGAAAAGACCCTGATTTCGGCAAGAATGTGTTTGATTTAAAAGTCACAGTTGCACCGTTCTATGCAACACCACGCAAGCCGGCTGTTCACCATACTATGGGTGGATTACGTATCGATTCTGCGACACGCGTTTTGACGAAAGAAGGAAAAATCATCCCAGGACTTTACGCTGCTGGAGAAGTTGCTGGTGGCATCCATGCAGGAAACCGTCTAGGTGGAAACGCACTGACTGATATCTTCACGTATGGACGTATTGCCGGAACAAATGCAGCTCACCAACAATAATTAAACAAAACAAGGGAGTGGCTCGGGGCTGCCTTTTGTCGCACGTTTAGAATACAGATATTCGTATACAGGAAGGAGGGTGAGACTTTTGTCTCACCCTCTTTAACATTTAAGTCTCATGCGTGCTCATCGGATTTTTACCGAGAATCAATTTATTAATGAGATAAATTTGTTAACCAACTGAACGATTTGCTTCTCGCGTCTGGGGTTCGACCAATTGATGATGCCTGTTGCTTCAACAGTGGCTCCTTTTGCTTCGATGATATTATTGAACTGCTTGATCGCACGGTTACCACCCATGGATGAAAATGGAAAACCTTCCGTGACGTAACAAAATACTTTTTCCTTCGATAGTTGGGAGGCACGCGCCAAGTAAGCTTTCATCACGGGCGAAAGCGAAAAAGCGCGGACAGGAGCAGCCAAAATCAAGTAGTCATAGCCCGTTAAATCCGGTTGATTTTCTAAGACTATTTTTGACGGCTCCATTTCTTCGTCATTAGTTGCTACCACTTTTTCAATTTTACAAACATGGCCTAATGCTAACAGATTCTCCGATAACCTTTGGGCGACAGATAGCGTATTTCCGGTTTTTGAATGAATGATAATCCCGATTTTCATCCGCTCCATCTTCTTTCTATCACGTTATTTTCACCCAAAGTATATCATATCATCGTTGGCCTATCTAATTATTGCAAAATATTCGATAGATTAGCCAAAACTGAGATTGACAAATGAACCGAGTCAGTGTAAAATTAACCTATAAATTAAATTTAATTCGCTCTCTTTTGGAGGGCCCATTAAATCTGAGCAGGCGGTGAACTCCTAGAGGTTCATGCAGCCGGTCCACCGTATGCGTGGTAGCAGAGTCGTGCAAAAAGGCACACCTGTGGGACAGTAACTACTGTTCTATAGGTGTGCCTTTTTTTGTACATAATTTTTAAGAATGGGAGGTTAATCATGAATATGTAGCAGAAGGAGAAAACTAAATTAACCAAACGATAAAGTTGAATAATGAATAGAAAAGAGGAAAAGATATGCTTAATTATCTGGTTAAAGAAAAACAGGGACAATTTTTGGTACTCGGAATAATATTTACGATAATAGGGTTTGTCACAGGTGGTATTTACAGTAGGATTGCATTCTATGTGGCAATTTTCTTCCTGGGATATTTTGCAACTAAAAATGCAGTTGTTGATACAGTTCAGTCAAAATCACCCAACGTCGATTTGTTGATGGTTTTAGCTGCTTTAGGGGCAGTAGTCATTAATTATGAATCGGAAGGGGCAATGTTGCTGTTGATTTTTGCAGGAGCGGAATTTTTGGAAAATTTTGCAACAAACAAGTCAACGAACGCTATTAAAGAATTGATGTCACAAGTTCCTTCGGTTGCACAAGTCCTAAAATCGACAGGTGAAGTAGTGGAAGTTGCTACGGATGATTTAATCGTAGGCGATATAGTTGTTGTATCCAAAGGTGCTCAGATTCCGATTGATGGTATCATCGATCGGAAAACACAAATCAACGAAGCGTCACTGACTGGTGAATCACTCCCTGCTGAAAAACAAAAGGGTGACGAAGTGTTCGCTGGAACATTGAATGAAGGAAATGCTTTCCATCTAACCGTAAACAAGACCAGTGATCAAACGATGTTTTCAAACATCATTCGCATGGTGGAGGAAGCGCAAAGTCGTCCTTCTCGTATCGCCAAATTCATCGATCGTTTTGAGAAAAACTATGTCATTGGCGTCTTAATTGTGGTTCCTTTATTCATTGCCGCTTTATATTATCTGAATGGCTTCACCTTTGAGGACGCCTTTTACCGTGGTATGGTTTTATTAACCGTAGCGAGTCCGTGTGCATTGGTCGCGGCAGCGACACCTGCTACTTTGAGTGCAATTAGTAATGGCGCAAAAAATGGTGTGTTGGTAAAAGGTGGCGCAGCGATGGAAGCATTGGCAACGATGGACCAGTTATACAGTGATAAGACGGGAACACTCACTTTTGGTGATTTCCAGGTGGTAGATTATCAGGCTCCGGAACCAGTTATCAAAGAAGTTGTTTTTATGGAACAACAATCATCTCATCCGATTGCCAATGCCATTGTCAATAAATTTTCCGATTTAAGTTTAGATAGTGTCAACCACGGGCTCCCAGTAGAAGAAATTGCGGGTTCAGGGTTGAAAAAAGGAGCCTTCAAGGTAGGTAAGCCCTCTGCATTCCAAAATATGGCGGATCCATATGGTTATCGTAACAAAGTGGCGGTTGACCATACCACCGTACTTGTTTCTGAAAATGATACTATCGTAGGGTATTTCGCTTTAAGTGACCAAGTGCGTCATGAGGCAGTGGAAGCCGTTCACGGTTTCCAAGAAGAAGGCGTTAGTATTGTTCTTTTGACCGGGGATAATGAAGCTGTGGCGAAAAAAGTGGCTAAAGAAGTAAATATTAAAGAGTATCAGTCTGGATGTTTGCCTGAAGACAAAATTGATTACATAATCAAGGCACAAGAAAAAGATCAAGTCGTCGGTATGATTGGAGATGGGATAAACGATGCTCCTGCGCTAGCGAACGCTGATATCGGTATCGCAATGGGTAGTGGTACTTCCGTGGCAATGGAATCCGCTGATGTTGTGATCGTTAAAAATGATTTATCTAAACTTCTCTATAGTTATAAACTAAGCAAACGTCTGAATAAAATTATCAAGCAAAATGTTGCTTTTGCGGTAGGTGTAATTCTCTTGTTAATTACCTTGAACTTAGTGGGATTATTGGATTTACCGATGGGGGTTGTTTTTCATGAGGGTTCAACGATTTTGGTAATCCTTAATGGCCTGCGACTACTGAGTGCAAAGGAAAACAGAGAAAAACCGAGAAAACAACAGGAACAAACAGTTCAATCCCAATAAAACAGGTGGGTCAAAAGCGTATAAAATTCGCTTTTGACTCATTTTTTTGGCTCATTTTTTCTTTCGTGGATGTCACATAATATAACAAAGGATGTCATGGTAAGATTGACTTAGAGCGTTTTAAAAGGTAAGATGTTATAGCAATATTACTTATCTAATTTCAATTTAACAAATAAAAAGCAAAGGAGATGGAATATGATTGCATTTATGGGATATAGTTTAATTATTGTCTTTATGGCATTAATTATGACAAAGAAAACAACACCTTTCGTTGGTCTGGCTTTCTTGCCGATTATATGGGCGGTAATTGGACAGTTAATAGGGATTTGGGATTTTAATATCGGTGAGGCAGCTTTTGATGGCTTAATGACAACTGCAAAGACAGGGATTATGTTGTTCTTCGCTATTTATATGTTCTCGCTCATGATTGATGCAGGGTTGTTTGATCCACTTTCCAATTTTATGTTACGTTTTGCTAAGGGTGATCCTTTGAAGGTCATGCTGGCGACTGTTGCATTGTCAGCGGGAGTATCATTGAATGGTGACGGAACGACAACGATGATTATTGTTTGTACGGCTTTTGTTCCGATCTACAAGCATTTAAATATGAAATTGCTGGATCTGGCAGTGTTGACAATGACTTCTCATTCAATTATCAACTTACTTCCTTGGGGAGGTCCCACTGCACGTGCGATTGCCGTGATGGGTGTTAATGAATCGGATGTTATGCGTGGTTTGGTACCGATGATGATTGCTGCCTTGGTTTATATGTTTGTCGTTGCCTTTTTTATGGGGCGTGGTGAAAGAAAGCGTCTGGGAGTCGTTGATTTATCACATTCAGAATTGAATAAGATGACGGAAATTACGGATCCAGAAGTTTTGGAAATTCGCAGACCGAAAAACGTCTGGATTAATGCTATTATCGCATTTGGCGCGGTTGGATTGCTGATTTGGGGAATCATCCCATCGGCAATTGTTTTCTTGATTGGGACAGTTATTACGTTAATGGTCAACTATCCAAATGTTGCAGACCAAAAGAAACGGATTGATGGAAATGCTGCTGAAGCGAACTCTGTTGTTATGACGGTGTTTGCGGCGGGCGTATTCATGGGTATTTTACAGGCTTCTGGTATGAGTGATGCTATCGCGCTTAGTTTGGTTGGAATAATTCCGGAAAGTTGGAGTAATTTCTATGGACTGATTGTGGCATTTATCTCGGTTCCAGGGACATATTTCTTGAATAATGATGCGTTTTATTATGGCGTGATGCCAGTATTGGCTGAAGCGGGCGCACGATATGCCTTTACACCATTGCAACTTACTTTCGCTTCTTTGATGGGACAAGCGTTCCATTTGCTAAGTCCGTTAGTGCCATTTGTCTATGTGTTATTAGGGATGACGAATGTGGATATGGGTCCTTGGCAAAAGAAAGCAGGACTGGTATCCATCGGCATCTTTATCACCTATGTAATCGTTGGGGCTTTAATAGGGGCTATGCCAATCTACAACTAATAAGATAAAATGCTAAAGGAGACAGATGATGAAAATTACAATGATTCCTGGCGATGGGATTGGTCGTGAGATATCGAAATCCATGATGAGTGTTGTTAACGCGAGTGGTGCAGATGTTGAATGGGAAGTTCTGCATGCAGGTGAACAGATATTTAACGAAACAGGTACATTGATACCAGAGGCTGTTTTTAAAAGCATCGAAGCAAATAAAATTGCGATTAAAGGTCCTATAACAACACCTATCGGCAAAGGCTTTCGTAGTGCAAACGTCGCATTGCGCCGTAAGTATGATTTGTTTGCCAACATTCGTCCGATTAAATCTTTAGGGAAGGTTCCCTCTTTATTTAAAGATCTGGATATGATTTTATTCCGTGAAAATACAGAAGATTTGTATGCGGGTATTGAAGAAAAAATTTCTGATGATGAGATGCATAGTATTAAAGTCATCACGCGCGGTGCTTCCGAACGAATCGTGAAACGGGCATTTGATTATGCAGATGCTCAAAAAAGAGATTTCGTAACGGTTGTTACCAAAGCGAACATCATGAAATTGACTGATGGTTTATTTTTGGATGTGGCCCGTGAGGTTGCCAAAGATTACCCACACATTGAACTTAAAGAAATCTTGGTCGATAACATGGCGATGCAATTAGTGATTAATCCTTCGCAATTTGGTGTAGTGGTAACCCAAAATCTATACGGGGATATCTTATCTGACTTGATGGCAGGTTTGGTGGGCGGTTTAGGGACGATTCCAGGCGCAAATATCGGTAAGGATATTGCCATTTTTGAAGCGGTCCACGGATCGGCTCCTGATATTGCCGGGGAAAATATTGCGAACCCAACAGCCTTGATACTGAGTGCGTGCCTCATGTTGGAGCACATCGGTCAAGATGAACCAGCGCGTAGAATTCGAAACGCAATCGAAAAAGTTTTGTCGGACCCGCAAAACTTCACCCGTGATTTAGGTGGCGAGCAATCTACAACATCTTACACCGAAAAAATAATTGCAGCTTTATAAAATATGAAAGACCCAGTTGGCACGGATAATTCCATGCTGACTGGGTCTTTTTTTCATTTATGTTGCAAGTCTGCACAACGACTCATGTTAATGCCATTGATCAAAACAAACTGGGTCTGCTTTGTTGGAAGGTGTCACGATAATATTCCTCAATGAGGACGGCCGTTTCTTCGATGGAACGATTTTCCACATTAATAGTCATGATATCCAACTGATTAAACAAATCTCCCGCATAAGCTAATTCTTTTTCAATCCGTAATTGATCGGAGTACTGGCTGGTATTTTTCAACCCTAACGATGCTAAACGCGCTTGTCGAATTTTGGCTAGTGTTTCCGCTGAGGTCGTCAAGCCAATAATTTTTCTTGACGGTATTTTAAACAGTTCTTCCGGTATTTGTGCCTCAGGGATAATCGGAAGATTCGCGACTTTATAACCTTGATTCGCCAAATACAGACTCAAGGGCGTTTTGGATGTTCTTGAAACGCCTAAAATAACTAAATCAGCTTTCTGAAATCCTTTAGCATCTTTACCATCATCATACCGAACTGCGAATTCCATCGCTGAAACACGGTTAAAGTAATCGGTATTTAATTTGTGAAGGGCGCCAGGTTCCTGGTTGGAACTTTCCTCATATTCTTCTTCGATGATCGAAGTGAGATTCGTCATAAGATCTACATGCCTCAAATTTTCTGCTTGCGAAAAGGCATCGACAAAGGCAATCATCTTTTTGTTAACCAGTGTTGAGACAATGATTGCTTTTTCTTTTTTTGCGTCTTGCAAGATATCCTCAATTTGTCCTGAGTCGGTTATAAAAGGGAATCTTTTTATTTCGGAAGATGCGAGTGATGGGAATTGAGCAAGTACTGCCGCAGTGATTTTTAATCCTGTACCACCAACAGAGTCGGAAATGATATAAATAGGGTTGATTGCTTTCTTTAAGGGTTTTGTCATGGTCCGTCATCCTTTAACTGTTATTTGAATCATTCCCGGCTTGGATAAAATGATTCATCAGCCGTGTTTTCGTCAGCTTTCCTACTACTTTTAACGGATTCTCTTTCGTTACTACTGGAAGAGAGTCTACTTGGTGCTGCATCAATAAGTTTCCGGCTTCTAAAATCGTCCATTCCGGTGTCACGGTCACGATGTTTGGCATCCGGGTCATAATCATGGCAACAGGAGTATTTTCCGCGTTGCTATTTCCAATGACAAACCGTAAAAAATCTTTTCGGGAAATAACGCCTACTAATTCGTCCTGATCATTTTTTACGTACAAAGAACCCACATCATACATGAAAAGGTTTGTGACTGCATCATAAACGGATAAAGTTTGTTCAACAATGATCGGGGTGGTCATTACTTCCTTGACGGTCACTTCGAATAGTTGATCGTAAACAAGTGGTTTCACATCTTGTCCGGTATAAAAATAACCAACTTTAGTGCGTGCATCCAATATCCCCACCATTGTCAAAACTGCTAGGTCGCTTCTTAGTGTGGCACGACTTAATCCAAGATAACCTGCAATGCGGTCGCCACTGATGGGTTCATGCTCTTTGACGATTTCTATAATTTTATTCTGTCGTTCCGTAAAATCCATACTACCGACCTCTTTTTTCAAGATGTATCCATTATATAAAACATCATAATTTTAATCAATATCTAATTAAACACTTGACAACCTATTATGACACACTATATAATGCGAATAAGTTTTAATAAGACACACTAAAAAGGGTGAATATGATGATGTTAAACAGAACAGCGACAAAATTTGTTTATTCATTTGCAGAAGGTAAAAGAGAAATGGTTGATTTATTGGGAGGGAAAGGTTCTAATTTAGCAGAAATGACACGATTAGGGCTACCGGTACCGAGTGGATTTACGATTTCAACAGAAGCATGTCTTACTTATCTGGAACAAGGTTCATTACAGGAGGACATGATTTTTGAAATTGCACAACAACTTGAAGCTCTTGAAGAAATGAGTCAGAAGAAATTTTCTGATCCGGTTAATCCGTTACTTGTCTCTGTTCGCAGTGGCGCTAAAATTTCAATGCCTGGTATGATGGATACGGTATTGAATTTAGGGATGAACGATTTAACTGTTGATACAATCGCCGCCAAAACTGATAATGAGGCTTTTGCCTATGATTGTTACCGTCGTTTTATTCAAATGTTTGGTGATGTTGTTAAAGGGATAGATAAAAATCTTTTCGAAGATGCATTAAGCTTATACAAAAATAAAAAAGACTATCAATCAGATGTACAAATGAACGCTGAAGATTGGATAGAACTAACAAATACATATAAAGAAATTTACGAAGAGCAGATGGGGGAAGCGTTCCCGCAAGATCCAAAAACACAGTTGCTGGCAGCGATAGAAGCGGTTTTCAAATCATGGGATAATTCGAGAGCGGTTACATATCGCCGCATGAATGCAATACCGGACGATTTAGGCACTGCTGTTACGGTTCAGGAGATGGTATTTGGGAATACCGGCATGGAAAGTGGTACGGGGGTTGCGTTTACTCGCAATCCGGCAACTGGAAAGCCAGGACTCTTTGGAGAATTTTTAATTAACGCTCAAGGTGAGGATGTTGTGGCCGGCATTCGTACACCGCAAGATATTTCCCAATTAGCAAACATTATGCCAGAGACGTATGAACAATTCTTAAATCTGGCAGAAATGCTGGAACGCCATTACCGCGATATGCAGGATATCGAATTCACCATTGAAGATGGCCAGTTGTTCATCCTGCAAACGCGCAGTGGTAAACGTACAGCCCGAGCCGCCATTGAAATAGCTATTTCCCAAGTGGAGGAAGGTGTTATTTCAAAAGCAGAAGCCTTGAAACGACTCACTCCTCAAATGATGGATCAATTATTGCATCCAACATTCGTGTCTTCGCAATTAAAGGAAAAGAAAGCAATCGTGCAAGGGTTACCTGCCAGTCCTGGTTCTGCCAGCGGGAAGGTTTACTTTACTGCCGAAGATGCCAAGCGTGCGAACGACGCTGGAGAAAGAACGATTCTTTTGCGCAAAGAAACTTCACCAGAAGATATTGAAGGAATGGCAGTCAGTGAAGCTGTTGTAACTTCTCATGGAGGGATGACCTCGCATGCTGCAGTAGTGGCACGTGGAATGGGTTCGTGCTGTGTAGTTGGGTGTGAACAACTACTTATCGATGAAAAACAAAAGACAGCTAGCGTGAGTAATACGGTCATTCAAGAAGGAACCGTCATTTCAGTTGATGGTGCAACAGGGAAAATATACCTGGGCGAAATTGAAAAAGAAAATCCAGTAGATGAATCCAGTTCGTTGGGTAAAATAATTTCTTGGTGTAAAGAAGTGGGTATTATTTCAGTCAAAGCCAATGCAGAAACCGCAAATGAAATTACAGCAGCTTTACAATTTGGTGCAGAAGGGATGGGACTGGTCAGGACAGAGCATATGTTCTTTGGCGAAGAGCGAATCGTTGAGATGCGTAAGATGATTTTGTCCCCGGGAGTCAATGAAAAACGTCTCGCACTTGAAAAACTAAAAGCTTATCAAAAAGAAGATTTTAAAACGATATTCCGTCTAGCCCAGGAAAAACACGCAACGATCCGTCTGTTGGATCCGCCTTTGCATGAATTTATTCCGAATGGAAAAGAAGTCGATAAAATGGCCGCTCTTCTTGGAATTTCCGTAGAAGAAATAAATCAAAGGATTGCCGCTTTGGAAGAAAATAATCCCATGTTGGGACACCGTGGCTGTCGCTTAGCGATTACCAATCCAGAAATTTATGAAATGCAAGTGGCAGCAATTATCGAAGCTGCTATTGAAGTGACAGAAGAATTGAATGGTTCGATTGTAATCGAGCCAGAAATCATGATTCCGTTAGTGTCAGTAGAAGCGGAAATCATTTTTCTGAAAGAAAAACTCTTGAAAGTCATTAATCAAGTGTTTGAAGAGAAGGAAATCGAAATTCCTTATCAAATCGGGACAATGCTGGAGACGCCACGTGCTTGTTTGACGGCTGGGAAAATAGGGAAGCATGTCGATTTCATAAGCTTTGGTACCAACGATTTAACGCAGTTGACTTATGGGTTTTCTCGTGATGATATTGGTAAGTTCGTAGGTGATTACGAACGCGAGCGCATTATTGAAAGTGATCCGTTCCAGCATTTGGATGAAGAAGGTGTAGGTGAATTACTTACTTATGCGATTGATCGTGCAAAGGCCGAGGCAAACGAAAATATTTCTATTGGTATCTGTGGAGAAGTTGGCGGTGATCCACAATCCATCGCCTTCTTGATTGATAAAGGGGTCCAGTATGTTTCTTGTTCGCCTTACCGCGTTCCGGCTGCTTGGTTGACTATTGCGAAATTAAGTCTGGAAAGCTGAATCTAAAATTCATATGAGATTACGGACATTTCTATTGTCCGGGATGAAAACTTCCATTACTCTTGAGGTATATGAGAGTAGGGGGAGTAATAATATGGATGAGATAACATTATGTGTGACTGATGAAGAATACGAAAAGCTTTCTTTTTTAGCAGAATACTATGGTCTAAGTTTGTCCGAATTGATTAAAAAATACTCCGTTGCTCAATTTGAAGCTGAGTACGAGGAAATTAAAAAAGTTACAACAACATAGAGATGCGAAGGGTCTGGGGAATAACTCCCGGACCCTTATCTGTTTACGAATACTTCAACACAAACGTGCTCAAAAAGGCAGCCCCGACGCCACTTTGTCATGATTGTTGCTGCTTCAGCAGCTTACAAACATGATACACTTGGGCGTTAGCCCGCAGTGCCTCCATAATAATGCTCAGATGGTCTGCGACCATCCTGTGCTTATTCGTTCCAGTGGTTCGGGGCTAAATGCCTTTTTGAGCACTCTCTTCTTTTTCGTTGTGATATAATTAAAAAAAGGTTAGAAAAATACATTACTAGAGGAGCGATGGTATGACACAAACGGTTTATACGAATTTTTGGGTAAGCAGAATTGGTGACGTACGCAAGCAACATGGTAGTTACAAATCCGAGGAAGAGGCAATTGAGGGTATCAAAGCTTGGTGGGAACTTCATAAAGAAAAACATCCAGATGCACAGTTCAAGCGTACAAATTCCGGGGCTTTGGAAGTTATTTATCATGATGAACACTCCTTCTATCGCATAGAGAAAAAAACGATTGAGGGTAATTTGCCTTCGCGGACGTATAAATTGAAGCGTCCTGGTGAGATTGAAGCAGCTCGCTCAAAATATTTGCTGACCGATGAACTTTGCTTATTCGATGAATTGGCTGAACCATTTCGGGATCGTTTGATAATGGCGATGGGTGATAGTAAAAAAGTCAGAAACTATATTTATGACCGCGAAGGTCGTCCGGTCAAGGAGATTTCTTAAAGTTAGGAGTTAATGAATGGAGTCAGATTTAATGAAGGGAAAGGGGCTCTCCTTTCTCGTTGCGGGTTTTGATTACGATTTTCGGCAACAAACAAAAGGACCTGAAATCGTCAAAGAAGTTAAGCGCGCTATAGATAAGATGGGCATCCATCCGACAGAAATTTATTCTGGTCAACAAGTCCATGGTCACAACATTGGTTATGCAGATGGCGTAACGGGTGATCCATTTATATTTGGTAGAAATTTTCCTGAAACAGATGGACTGATTACGGATAAACCGGGTGTTGCTTTGCTTGTGAAGTATGCGGATTGTACACCGATAGTTTTGTATGATCCGAAAAAGAAAGTTTTGGCTGCGCTCCATTCGGGATGGCGCGGAACCGTCCAGAGAATCTCGCAAAAAGCCATTGAAAAAATGGAGCACGAATTTGGATGTGACAAGGAAAATATCTTGGTGTATGTGGGACCGTCGATTGATATGGAAAATTATGAAGTCGGATCAGAGGTATATGAAGCGTTTATAAGCTTTGATAATCGTGATGCGTTCATTGTTCCTAAAGGGGATAAATTCCATTTAAGCATGACGGATGCCAATCTATCTTTGCTGCGTGAAGCAGGAATCAAAGAGGAACATATCGAAGTGAGCCGGGTATCCACCTTTATGGATGGTTGTTTACATTCTGCGAGGGCAGAAGGTAAGGAATATGGTTTGAATGGTTTGATAGTAATGATGAACTAAGCTGGGGGAGACTCCAGCTTTTTTATTTCGAATCGTAAAAAACGAACATTAATAAATAAAATAGTAAAAAACATTCACTTATTATGAATAAGTCCTAAAATGACAAAAATGTGCAAATATACTGAAAATGTTAAGAATATTATCATTTAATTCGCAAAAACTATTGTAATTACGAACATAATCTGTTATTTTTACTGTGTTATTAACTTATTAGGAGGAAACTAAAATGTTTCGAGTGACTGTTAATGTTCGGTATTTACAATCTGTTATCAACCCTGAAGAGGAAGTGTTAAATGGCACTGTCAAGGCAATGGGCTTGGACGCCATCACTTCTGTTAAGTTAGGACGTACCTATACTTTTAATGTTGAAGCTGAATCTAAAGAAGAGGCAGAAAACATTATTAAGGAACTTGCTGACAAATTATTGGTTAACAAAGCAATGGAAACTTATTCAATGAATAGCGAGGAGGCGTAACGTGAAAATCGCAATCGTTACTTTCCCGGGTTCCGCAGGGGAGTCAGACATTCTAGCAGCACTTTTATCAGTTGGATTTAATGAAGACCAAGTGGAAATCGTAAACGAGCAAAAAACAGATTTGTCCCAATTTGCAGGGTTATTTATTCCTGGTGGGGCCTCTTATGCACATGCAGTTCGTCCCGGAGCAGTTGCTAAAGTTACAGCTGTTGCCCAGGCGATTAAAGACTTTGCTAAATCCGGTAAACCTGTTATTGGTTTGGGGAATGGATTCCAAATCTTAACTGAGCTTGAATTATTGCCAGGTGGTTTTTTAAAAAACAAAACCCTAAAAACAGTGAATGGATTTGTTGACGTTTCTCTGAAAAAAACAGATACAGTTTTTACTAATTTTGAAGATGAAATTAAATCAATTACTTTACCCATATCGCATTTGTATGGTCAATACCATGTGGATGAAGAAACACTTGAGAGGCTAGAAAAAAATGGCCAAATCGTGATGAACTACGTAACCAAAAATCCAAATGGCAGCACGAATGCTATTGCCGGTGTATCAAACGAAACAGGAAATGTTATTGGCATGATGCCGAAACCGGAACGTGCAATGGACGCAATATTAGGTAGCGAAGCTGGTCGTCCGTTTTTCGAATCTTTTTACAATCAAGTGACTAAAGGTTAAGAAAGGATCCAACATGAAACTACAAGCAATGACTCCTGAAGAAGTTAAGAATTCAAAAATTTATAAAGAGTGGGGATTGACTGATAAAGAGTATGAAACCATTTCTTCCTCTCTAGGGCGTTTGCCCAACTATACAGAAACAGGCATTTTTTCCGGAATGTGGAGTGAACACTGTTCGTATAAGACATCTAAACCTATTTTACGTAACTTCCATACGGAAGGCCCACAAGTACTCCAAGGTCCTGGTGAAGGGGCTGGTATCGTGGATATCGGCGACAATCAAGGGATCGTATTCAAAATGGAGAGTCATAATTCACCATCTGCTGTTGAACCTTATGAAGGTGCTGCAACTGGTGTTGGGGGCTGTGTTCGTGACATCTTCAGTATGGGTGCAACGCCAATCGCTTTGGTTGACTCCTTGCGTTTTGGTGATGTGGAACGTGATCGCACAAAATATTTAGTTGAAAAAGCAGTTGAAGGAATTGCAGATTATGGAAATCAATTAGGAATTCCTACAATCGCTGGTGAAGTTAAATTTGATGCAACATACAATGCCAACCCATTGGTTAATGCGATGTGTGTTGGGTTGGTGGACCATGATGGTATTTTCAACGGAATTGCTTCAGGTGTGGGGAACCCCATTTTATATGCAGGTTCAACAACAGGACGTGACGGTATTCACGGCGCTTCTTTCTCCAGTAAAGAATTTGGTGCTGAGAATCAAGATCAAGGTTCAGCAGTACAAGCTGGAGATCCATTCAAGGAAAAACGCTTGATTGATGCATTCCTTGAATTATTCCGTGATTTCAAAAATGAAGTTATTGGTGTACAGGATATGGGAGCAGCGGGATTGGTTTCTTCCAGTTCTGAAATGGCATCAAAAGCGGAGATGGGACTTTCGTTGAACATGGATCTAGTGCCAGCTCGTGAAGAAGCAATGACCGCTTATGAACTCTTGCTTTCAGAGTCGCAAGAACGCATGCTCTTGTGTATTGAAAAAGGAAGCGAAGCAGCAATTATTGAACTGTTCAATCGTTATGGACTGGAAGCAGCAGTAATTGGTGAAGTAATCGGGGAAAAACAATATAAAATTTACCAACAAGGTGAATTGGTTGTTGATTTACCCGTTGATTTACTGGCAGATGGGGTTCCAACTAACTATATAACCTCAAAAGTTCCCGAAAGAATAAAAAATGCAGCTAAACGCGAAGTATTCCAACCGGAAGTTGCCAACATTGAAAAAACGTTAACTGACTTATTGACGAGTCCTGATTTAGCAGATAAATCTTCTCTATACTCCCAATTTGACCATATGGCAATGAATAATACGATTGCTGGTCCTGGTAGTGATGCAGGGATTTTACGCATTAAAGGTACTGATAAAGCTGTTGCTATTACTGCTGACGGAAATAGCCGCTATGTTTATTTGGATCCTTACAAAGGCGGTCAAATTGCAGTGAGTGAATCCGCTCGTAACATCATTGCTTCAGGTGGATTACCTCTAGCAATCACTGACTGCTTGAACTTTGGTAATCCGAATGACCCTGAAATCTTCTATGAATTGGAAGAATCCAGTAAAGGGATTTCTGAAGCTTGTAAAACATTGAATACACCGGTTATTTCAGGAAACGTATCTTTGAGCAATGCAAATCCAAGCGGATCCATTTATCCGACACCGATTTTAGGTATGGTCGGTTTGATTGAGAAAACATCCCAAATTCTAACGCAAAAATTTGCGCAAGCGGGAGATGTTATTTATTTAGTTGGGGCTACGGGTGACGACTTTGCTGGAAGTGTTATTCAAAAACTTCAGGCGGGTGAAATTTACGGTCAAATTAATTTTGATTTAGCAGCCGAAAAACAAAGTCAAGATTTTGTTTTCCATGCTAACAAAAAGGGCTTCTTGCAATCTGCTCATGATCTTTCTGAGGGAGGATTGTTGGTTGGTTTGGTCCAAAAGGCATTTGGAACGCAACTAGGATTTGATATGGAAACGTCATTAACTGATGCGCAACTATTCAGTGAAACGCAATCACGCTTTATCGTGACTGTTTCAAGAGAAAAACAAGCATCATTTGAACAGTTCATCCAGGAATCAAACATGGGTGAATTAGTTGTAGTTATTGGCTCTACTGTTGAAGGAGCAACTGCTACAGTCCAAACACGAGAATCTCGTGCAGAATTGGCATTGACAGAACTTAAAGCACAGTGGCAACAAGCTTTACCAAAAGCGCTTGTGCGTACGTTTAACTAAAGGGGGAAACACAGTGATTGGCATCTGGAATCATCATCAGGCTGAACAACTTGCTTATTTTGGACTGCATGCTCTACAGCATCGTGGCCAAGATGGGGCGGGTATTGCTGTCAGTGATGATGGTACGTTAAAACACTACCGTGGCACTGGCTTGCTTTCCCAGGTTTTTCAGGATAAGAGTCACCTTGAAAAACTAAAAGGTAATCGTTCAGTAGGCAAGATTCACTACACATTGAATGGTAAATTGAATGACTTAGAAAATGTTGGACCGCTTGTATTTAATTTTCTGGACGCAAGCATAGCGGTTGCTCAAAGCGGAAATTTAATTAACAGCCAATCGTTAAGAAAGGAGCTAGAGGATGAGGGCGCAGTCTTCTCCTCTTCTTCTGATGCAGAAATTTTAGTGCATCTGATACGTCGTAGTAAAGAAGCAACGTTTGAAGAAAAAGTAAGAGCATCACTGAAGCGGTTAAAAGGCGGCTTTAATTTTATCATTTTGACACGTGATGCCATGTATGGAATTGTTGATCCTAATTGTTTCCGCCCTTTATCATATGGTGAAATAGCTGAAACCAAGACAACAATCATAACAAGCGAAACATGCGCCATCGACGCATTGGGTGGCAAGGTCACTGGTAATATCCATGCGGGTATGTATATCGTCGTGACGGATGAAGGGATTCGTATGGAACAGTATGAAACAGAAACGCAAATTTCGATTGAATCGATGGAGTATGTTTACTTTGCTCGTCCTGATTCTGAATTTGCCGGAATCACCGTCCATAGTGCGCGCAAGAATTTAGGCAAGCAATTAGCATTGGAGAAACCTTGTCCGGAGGCGGATATGGTTATCGGGGTTCCGAACTCTTCCTTATCTGCTGCGACTGGTTATGCAGAGCAAAGTGGATTGCCTTATGAAATGGGCTTGGTCAAAAATCAATATGTGGGCCGGACATTTATTGAACCGACGAAAGAGCTTCGCGAACAAGGTGTTCGTAAAAAGATATCTGCCGTACGTGGGGTAGTGGAAGGGAAATCGATTGTGTTGGTTGATGATTCCATTGTGCGCGGAACAACTTCTAAACGGCTCATTCAAATCTTAAAAGAAGCAGGAGCACGTGAAATTCATCTGAGAATAACAAGTCCACCAATCTGTTTTCCGAACTTTTATGGTGTAGATATGTCAACGACCAATGAATTGGTAGCTGCTAACTACACGGTTGAAGAAATGTGTGCCGGATTCGGTTGTGACAGTTTAGGCTTTTTATCCATCGATGGCTTGATTAAAGGAATCGGCACCCATTTTGATGCCCCGAATAAAGGGTTATCACTAAGTATTTTTGATGGGTATTATGCTGCTGGTTTAGGAGAAAATGAAGCATTATTCCGTGCGAATCTGACTCCTATTCAAAAACAAATTTTAAGGGAGAGCAATCATGACAAATCTTTATAAAGAATCTGGTGTTGATATCGAAAAAGGATATGAAGCGGTAGAAAAAATGAAAAAGCATATTGCTCGAACAAATCGTGCAGGTGTATTGGGCGGTTTGGGGAATTTTGGTGGTCTATTCCAACTTGATACCAGTAAATACAAGGAACCCGTACTCATTAGTGGCACTGATGGCGTAGGGACAAAAATATTATTGGCACAACAAGCAGATAAAGTGGACAAGATTGGAATCGACTGTGTAGCGATGTGTGTCAACGATGTGTTGGCGCAAGGTGCAGAACCGTTATTCTTCCTGGATTATTTGGCAGTTGGGAAAAACAATCCAGACCGAATTGAAAAAATCGTAGCTGGTGTGGCAGAAGGCTGTGTACAAAGTAAAGCGGCTCTTATCGGTGGCGAAACGGCAGAAATGCCTGATCTTTATTCTAAGGAAGAATTTGACTTAGCAGGTTTCTGTGTCGGTGTTGCAGAAAAAAGTCGTGTCATCACTGCCGAACGTGTTCAAAACGGGGACGTACTAATTGGTTTGCCGAGTTCAGGTATCCACTCTAATGGTTACTCTTTGGTTCGTCATCTCTTTTTCAAAAAAAATAATTGGAAATTTGAAGATAAATTGCCGGACGGAACAGCACTGATCGATGCATTGTTGGAACCAACACGTATCTATGTTAAAGACGTTGCACCTTTATTGGATAAAGATCTTGTGCATGGTATCAGCCACATTACTGGTGGAGGATTTTATGAAAACTTACCACGTATGTTCAATGATAACCAACAAGCGGTTGTTCAAATCGATACAATCAAAACACCCCAGATTTTTACAGTCATGCAAGAGCTTGGTGAAATGAAATTAGATGAAATGTATGGTGTCTTTAACATGGGAATTGGGATGGTATTGGCTGTTGCCAAAGACGATGTTGAAGAAGTGCTATCCAGCATTTCGGATGCAGTTGTAATGGGAGAAATTCAAGAAAAGACAGGCCAAGATTCGGTTATTCTTCAAAATAATGAGGTGGCAAAATGAAAATTGCCCTGTTTGCCTCGGGTAACGGGTCGAATGTCCAAACAATAATCGGCAATGTACAATCCGGACAACTGGCTGTTGAAATTGCTTGCCTTGTATGTGATAGACCCAAAGCCTATGTTATTGAACGGGCTAAGAAGGCAGGTATTCCTGTTTACGTTTCTTCGCCAAAGGGCTTTGATAGCCGTGAAGATTGGGAACGTGCAGTGATTGCGTTTCTAAAACCTTACAGCGTTGATTACATCATACTGGCTGGGTTCATGCGCATTTTGAAATCTCCACTACTACAGGCTTATCCGAATCAGATTATTAATATTCACCCTTCATATTTACCGGCTTTTCCGGGTAAAAATGGTATTCAAGACGCATTTGATTCAGGTGTATCAGAAACGGGTGTAACTGTTTTTTATGTGGATGAAGGTATTGATACAGGAAAAATAATTGCTCAAGAAAAAATTGCGATTAATCCTGAGTGGGAATTATCAGACTTAGAAGAAGCCGTTCATTTAGTGGAACACCGTCTTTATACAAAAGTGCTCCAAAATATTCAAAAAGAATTTTCTGGGAAGGAAGAATCAAATGTCTTATAAAAAGTATGCTTTATTGAGTGTTTCAGACAAGTCCGGATTGGATCAAGTGGCAAAAGCCCTGATAGAACAAGGTGTTTCCTTGCTATCGACAGGAGGCACTTTCGCATACCTGAAAAATGCAGGGTTCGCTGTTGATACCGTTGATTCTTATACAGGATTTCCTGAAATGATGGATGGTCGCGTTAAGACACTCCACCCTAAAGTGCATGGTGGTTTGTTGGCAAATGTGGATGATCCGATTCATAGCCAACAGATGGCTTCGCAAGACATTATTGCAATCGACTATGTCATTGTGAATCTCTATCCTTTTAAAGAAACTATTTTAAAACCTGGTGTTACGCTTGAAGAAGCGATTGAAAATATTGATATTGGTGGACCAACTATGTTGCGCAGTTCCGCCAAAAATTATCGTCGTGTTTCAGTCGTTACAGATCCAGCTGACTATCCTGCTTTCATCAGTCAATTGGCAGAACAAGGTGAAACATCCTTTGAATATCGTTTCTATTTGGCCACAAAAGTGTTCGAATTAACAAGTCATTACGATACATTAATCAGCCAATACATGAACGAACAACGCGTACGTCTCGGTGAAATTGAACAACCTTGGCAGCATGTTACGAAGACATACCTTGATGGAACTGCTTTACGTTATGGCGAGAATGGCCATCAAAAAGCAAGTTTTTATAAGGAAGTCAATGCGCCAGCAACAACCATCGCAGGTGCGAAACAATTGCACGGTAAAGCTTTATCTTTCAATAACATTAAAGATGCAGATGCTGCCGTTAAGTTGATAAACGAATTTTCTGAACCTGCAGCTGTAGCTGTTAAACACATGAATCCGTGTGGTGTTGCTATAGGTTCTTCGGTTGAGGAAGCGTTTGAACGCTGTTATTTAGCCGATTCAATTTCTATTTTCGGCGGTATTGTTGCTGTTAATGAAACAGTTACAAAAAAACTAGCTGAAAAATTGCATGGCATATTCTTGGAAATCGTCATTGCACCAGCGTTTGATCCGGATGCATTAGAGATTTTGATGAAAAAGAAAAATATTCGTTTACTGGTAGTTGAAATGCATACACAAACAGAACCAGCGCAAGAAATGGTAACGGTAAGTGGTGGACTATTGATTCAAGACGTTGATCAATCTTCGGAATTAGTCAAGGGTTCATTCACAGAAGCGCCAGCGGATTGGGAAGTGATGACGAATCGTGCGCCTTCACAAGCAGAAGAAAAAGGTTTGAATTTCTTGATGAAAGTTGCTAAGCACGTCAAGAGTAACGCCATTGTCATTGGTAATGACCATATGACATTAGGGATCGGTGCCGGTCAAATGAACCGGGTCGGGGCAGCTGAAATTGCTCTGAAACAAGCTAAAAATAACACTGCGGTTACAAGTGATCAATTGTTAATGGCGAGTGATGCGTTCTTCCCGATGGATGATACGGTTACATTGGCCCATCAATATGGTGTCTCAGCGGTAATCCAACCAGGTGGATCCATACGTGATAAAGACTCTGTAGTTGCCTGTGACGAACGGGATATGGTAATGATAAAAACGGGAATTCGTCATTTCCGTCACTAAGGTGAGGTAATAGCATGGGAAAAAAGATATTGATTATCGGTTCTGGAGGTCGTGAACATGCGTTAGCGGTCGCCTTTGAAAAAAGTCCTTTCGTAAATACTGTCTTTGTTGCGCCAGGAAATCCCGGAATGATGATTGGAACAGAGAAAGTCGAGTGTGTGGCCATTTCGGCGACAGATACAGATGGGTTGATTGCTTTGGCGAAAGCAGAAGAAATAGACTATACATTTGTCGGTCCAGAGGCTGCTATAGAAGTCGGGGTTGTGGATGCTTTTCGTAACCATGAATTTTTGATTGTGGGTCCCACAAAAGCTGCTGGACAAATCGAAACATCAAAAATTTTTGCTAAAGATATGATGCATAAAGCCGATATTTCGACTGCAGGTTACCGTTCATTTGATGATGGGGATATAGTGGATGCGACAGCGTATATCCAAACCTTACCTTTGCCGATTGTGATCAAGGAGAGTGGGCTGGCAGCCGGGAAGGGCGTTTATATTTGCGAAAGTCATGCACAAGCACAACAAATTATTATTGAAACATTAAGAGATAAAAAAATCCCGATTGTGATTGAGGAGTTTTTGGAAGGACCAGAGTTTTCACATTTCAGTTTAGTGAATGGGGAGCATGTTATCCCATTAGGGATTGCGCGTGATTATAAGCGTGCGTTTGATGGAGATAAGGGGCTAAATACTGGTGGAATGGGTGCTATTTCCCCCGTTTCAGGCGATGATGAAAGCATTAGCGAAGAAATCATGCAGACAATCGTTCAACCCCTTACTAAGCAAATGGTAGAAAACGGGACACCTTACACGGGTATCTTATATACAGGAGTTATGAAGACAAAGACAGGTCTTAAGGTCATTGAATTCAATGCTCGTTTTGGTGATCCGGAAACGCAGGTGTTACTGCCCTTGATTCAAGTTGATTGGGTTGGGTTGCTAGAGCATCATTTTGCCAAATCGTTACCAGAAATCACTTATTCACCATTACAAAGTGTTGGGGTAATGGTTGCTGCCAAAGGTTATCCGAAGGAATATGTAAGTGGATTTGTATTGGATTTACCAAATGTACCTGAAAATATTGATGTGTTCTATTCTGGAGTTTCTCTAGTTGATGGAGAAATAGTAGCTGCAGGGGGACGTGTGTTTATGGTGACTTGCCAAGGGGAAAGCCTAGACATCTGTCGTAAACAAATATATGGTTGGTTAAAAGGCGTAAATATGGAAAACCTCTTTTATCGAAGTGATATCGGGGTTTCAAATTAGTTTACCGTCGGAAGGAGAGTATCAATGACTGAAATCAAAATTGCAGTTGTGATGGGAAGTATCTCGGACTGGCCGCAGATGAAACATAGTTGTGATTTGCTTGATGAGTTGGCTATTCCATACGAAAAGCACATACTTTCTGCTCATCGGATGCCGGATGAAATGTTTACTTTTGCAAAGGAAGCAAGGTCCAAAGGGATTCGTATCATTATTGCCGGAGCCGGAGGAGCTGCACATTTACCAGGAATGATTGCTTCGCAAACAACGTTACCTGTCATCGGTGTTCCAATGAAATCCAGTGCGTTAAGTGGCATGGACTCGTTGCTATCGATCGTTCAAATGCCTGGCGGAGTTCCTGTGGCAACAATGGCGATTGGAAACAGCGGCGCTAAAAATGCAGGACTTATGGCAGCGCGTATGCTCGCTTTCGATAATGACAACTTAACGCAAGTGTTGGAAAAATATCAAGCGGAACAAAAACAGCTGGCCATAGAGAGCGAGGCCAAATTTGATGAGTAAAACCATTTATCCGAACCAAACAATTGGTATATTGGGTGGCGGTCAATTAGGGAAAATGTTGGGGCAATCCGCCCAAAAAATGGGCTATCGCGTCGGGATGTACGACGAAGGGAAGACAGCTTGTGGTTTTGGCGTCAGTCATTATACCCAAGTGGGTTCATTTAATGACCAAGAAAAAGTCATGGATTTTGCGCGTTCTGTTGATGTTTTAACTTATGAATTCGAAAATATTAATGGCGAAATTTTGACGAAGTTGAATGATAGTACGTACCTACCTCAAAATACGGATTTTCTGTTAACGACCCAAAATCGTTTAAATGAGAAAAAATGGTTGGGCGAAAATGGTATACCTTGTGCCGCATATATGGCGGTTAATACCAGGGAAGATTTAATAGCTGCACTTGAAAAGACTGGATATCCCGCCATTTTAAAACGTACCCGTTTTGGCTATGATGGTAAGGGTCAATTCAAAATAAACAATTCATCTGATTTGGAAAATCTAGCCGAACTATCGAAAATATTAGAAGCAGAGTGCGTTCTGGAAGCTTTTTATCCGTTCGAATATGAAACTTCCGTGGTGGTTGCTCGTGATGTATTTGGGACTGTTGCTTGTTTCCCACCAGTTGTCAATCAACATGTGGCAGGTATTTTATTTACAAGCGTAACGAGTTCCACTATACCTGAAGCTGTTCAAAATAAAATGATTGCCATTGCTGAAAAAATCGCCCACTCGTCAGAACTGATTGGGGTTTGTGGCATTGAATTCTTTGTATCTGGCGATGGCGAGGTAGTCGTAAATGAACTCGCACCACGGCCACATAATACTGGCCATTATACAATTGAAGGAACGAATGTTTCTCAGTTTGATCAACATATTTTAGCAATAACTGGAAGACCGATTATTCCGGTCCGTTTATTGACACCAACATTAATGGTAAATATTCTTGGTCAGCACATAGCTGAAATTCCAGAATTAATCAAGCATTTTCCGGAAGCAATCATTCATCTCTATGATAAAGGGGAGCCTAGACACCAACGAAAGATGGGGCACTTTATTTTGATGGATGAAGCAGTTGAAAATCTGGAGAGACTAGTCGAGAGTGACAGTCTCCTAAAGCGTTGGCGAGATGCTATAAAGATGGAGGAAAACTGATGAAGGTAATTTATCGGGGTAAAACGAAAGATGTTGTCGAAGTTGACGATGTTATTCAATTGTTTTTTAAGGATGATATGACTGGAAAAGATGGTGTTTTTGATCCGGGTGAAAATCAGGTTGGTTTGACAGTTGAAGGTTCTGGTCGCTCTGGTCTGGCTGTCAGCAAATTCTTCTTTGAACGACTTAAAGAAAAAGGGATTCCGACTCATTTCATCACGTGTGATTTGGATGCGAAAATGATGGAAGTAAAACCTGTTACCGTTTTTGGCAAAGGGATAGAAGTTATTTGTCGTTACCGAGCAGTGGGAAGCTTCATGAAACGTTATGGTGCTTATGTAACGGAAGGCCAGCCTCTTGATGGCTATGTCGAAATCACTTTGAAAGATGATGAACGCCAAGATCCTTTCATCAACAAAGAAGCCTTGGCTCTTTTAGATATTTTATCTGAGAAAGATTATGAAACAGTTGTAGAACTGACAAAGAAAATCTGCCTGGTCATTAAAGAGGAATTGGCTAACAAAGGTTTGGATTTGTATGATATCAAACTTGAATTCGGTAAAGATCGTGAAACAGGGGAAATTTTACTGATCGATGAGTTATCTGCCGGGAATATGCGAGTGTTCCGTGGAAGCAAACCCGTAGCTCCAATGGAATTAGAAGGTTTTCTTTCCCTATAAAATTATCCTAAGAACAGCTCAATCGAGCTGTTCTTTTGTTATAAGGAGCACTGAAGAACGGAAAATGGTGCTCGTTTGTGGAAAAGACAAGTCATGGGAATATAATCAAAAACAGTAAATTCAGTATGCTCTATAAGCATTATCAGCGTTTATGTCTAAAAAGAGTGAATTCAAGCAAATGATACAACAACATATTTAGAATAATGTTAGAATATTATTAGAGTTTATTTTCGAAAGGAGAATATCACATGTCAAAAATTTATACATCATTAGATCAAATTATTGGGAAAACGCCATTGCTTGAATTGAAAAACGCCAAAGAAACACTTTCACTAAAAGGTGATGTTATTGCAAAGTTGGAATATTTCAACCCGGGTGGGTCAGTAAAAGATCGTATTGCCAAAGCTATGATTGATGATGCAGAAGCAAAAGGTATCTTAAAGCCAGGTGGCCTTGTGATTGAACCAACATCTGGTAACACAGGAATCGGACTTGCTTCAGTAGCTGCAGCACGTGGTTATAAAACAATCTTGGTAATGCCTGAAACTATGTCAGTAGAACGCCGTAAGCTAATGAAAGGCTATGGAGCGGAACTTGTTCTAACACCTGGTGATTTAGGAATTTCTGGCTCCATCGAAAAAGCCAAAGAATTAGTTAAGGATAATGAGAATGCATTTATGCCGGATCAGTTTTCCAATCCCGCAAACCCAAAAGTTCACTATGAAACCACAGGACCTGAAATTTGGGAAGACACGGATGGGGAAGTAGACATCTTTGTAGCTGGTGTTGGTACGGGAGGTACAATTTCTGGTGCTGGAAAATATTTGAAAGAAAAAAACCAGGAAATTAAAGTTGTGGCTGTTGAACCGGCAACCTCACCTGTCCTTTCAAAAGGGGAAAAAGGTCCGCATAAGATTCAAGGTATTGGAACTGGATTTATCCCAAAAAATTTAAATACTGAAATCTATGATGAAGTTATTGCAGTGACCAATGAAGATGCTTATATAACAGCTCGCGATTTAGGCAAACAAGAAGGTGTGTTTGTAGGTATTTCATCTGGGGCGGCACTGTATGCTGCTTTTGAATTGGCGAAACGGCCAGAGAATGAAGGAAAACGTATTGTCGTATTGCTACCAGACGGCGGCGATCGTTATTTATCTATTGATGGATTTGTGGAGTGATTGAATATGATTGACAAATCTTTTATGACTTCCTCAAACTTTTGCGGTGTGAAAGATCAAATTTCAAAGTTGATTTGTCGTCTAAGAAGTATCATGTATCCACGGATTTTTGGTGCTTATTTCGACGAGATACCTCCCCAGAATATTCGAATAGAGGAGTCAAAGCAAATATTTGAAAAAGTTCTGATCCGCTTAGGGACAGAGCCTGCAGATACTGAGGATATAATCGCTACTTTTTTGGAGAAACTACCTACAGTTTATGAAACCCTGGAAACTGACGTTACGGCAGCCTATGATGGTGATCCAGCGGCAAAATCCCGGGAAGAAATTATGCTCTCTTATCCAGGCTTTGAAGCAATAAGCATTCACCGTATGGCGCATGAATTGTATAGGATGGACGTACCTATTCTTCCGCGCATGATGTCAGAGATCGCTCATTCCATGACGGGGATTGATATTCACCCTGGGGCAAAAATTGGACCTTACTTTTTCATTGATCACGGAACAGGGGTCGTCATCGGTGAAACCGCAACTTTGGGCCATCATGTGAAGTTATATCAAGGGGTGACCATTGGAGCTAAAAGCTTTCAAGTAAATGAAGATGGCAGTCTTGTAAAAGGGAACAAGCGGCATCCTGATATCGGTAATCATGTTGTAATTTATGCTGGTGCGACGATTCTTGGCGGCGACACTATGATAGGCGACTATTGTATTATTGGTGGAAATGTGTGGTTGACACGATCTGTGCAACCGCACCGGACAATCATTGCTCCGCAAGCTGTTGAAGAATTAGATAAAAAGATATAGAGAAGGAGGGTGGGACAAAGTCCCACCCTCCTTCTCTTTGTATTTGTTTTATAAAGTCAGAATGATTTTTCCGATATTTTTATCCGCTTCCATATAATCATGGGCGCTTTTTACGTTTTCAAACGTGAAAGTTGTATCGACGATTGGTTTTATTGAACCTGATTCAAACAACGATTTTGTTCTATCAATCAATTCTTGTGATAATTTCGCTTTGTATTCGTCTGAACGGGGAGTTAAGCCCGTACCAGTTAGCTGAATCCGTTTTTGCATTAAAGAAAAAATTTCGAAAGATTCTATTTTTGAGCCGCCGAGCGTTCCAATCAGTACCCAACGACTGTCTACTGCAGCACTCCGGTAGTTCTTCTCCCAGTAACTTGCACCAACGAAATCTAATATTAAATCGACTCCCCGGCCATTCGTTTCTTTAAGAACTACATCATCAAAAGAATCTTCTTTATAATTAATAACCACATCTGCACCTAAGTTTTTGCAAAAGTCGAGTTTTTCTTGTGAACCAGCTGTAACGATAACGTGCGCATTTTTTAATTGTTTAGCTAATTGGATTGCAGCCGTACCGACACCGCTAGCGCCAGCATGGATTAAGACAGATTCATTTTCTTCAAGTCGGCCAATCCAGAACAAAGTTTGGTAGGCAGTGGCAAAAACCTCAGGGATTGCCGCGCCTTCAACAAAAGATAGGGTGTCCGGAATTTTCATTGCTCTATTTTCAGGAAGAACAGCATATTCACTATAGCCGCCCCCGTTTACTAGTCCCATCACCCGGTCGCCCACTTTAAACACACTATCTGCTTGTGATTCGGCAACTGTTCCGGCTACTTCGACTCCCAACCGAACATTTTCAGGTGTATCGGTATCCCGCTCACGCGTTAAGATGTCGGTTCGATTGACACCGGCCGCTTCTACCTTTATCAATAAATCACCTTTGCTTCGTTTCGGTTTATCTCTTTCTATGAGTTGCAACTGGTTTGATCCACCAGGTTGTTTTATCCCAATAGCTTTCATGCAATACTCCCTCCATAAAGAAAAATAACTTACCCTTTAACCATAACCCAAGAATAGAAAATACTCAATTTTTGAAACCACTCGTTATCAGGGGTACGAGATACTTGTAATTCGGATAAATGTTTTTGACTTATTCCAAATATAATGGTATTATTATCTCGAAATCGAAAGGATTGGAGTGATACAAATGACGGAGCGTGCAGAAAATTCATTAAAAGCACTCACAGTATTAATGCGGTCCTCACAACATGTCCAAGAAAGTATCAAACGTAGTATTTCAAAATTCGGTCTAAATGTATCCGAGTTTGGCGTTTTAGAATTGCTATACCATAAGGGAGAACAACCTATACAAAGTATTGGTAAAAAAATTCTTCTCGCCAGCAGTAGCTTGACTTATGTCATTGATAAACTTGAGACAAAAGGTTTGGTTCACCGAAACCCATGTGAAACGGATCGCCGTGTTATTTTTACAGCAATAACGGATGAAGGTAGAAAGTTAATGGATGAGATTTTTCCAATTAACGAAGAAGATATCGTGCAAATATTTTCCGTTCTGGAACCAGAGGAATTATCGACGTATGTCGAATTGGTGAAAAAAGTCGGTTTACACGCTGAAGAGTGGAATAAACAACAAATTAAATAACAATCTAGGCCCAGCTTATTTGCGGGGCTTATTTTTTTGTTTTTACGCTTCTCCCTGAGAGGACGCTTATATGATAAACTAATAGTATACGCTAACAGGGAAAGTAGTGATGATAATGACAAAGAAGGTTCACTTATATCATATTAATGATCTCCATTCGCATTTTGAAAATTGGCCGAAAATACGTCGTTATTTGAACGAAAAAAAGAAAAGTCACGAATCTTCTGGAGAAGATGTTTTCCTTTTTGACATTGGTGATTTTCTTGATCGTGTTCACCCTTGGACAGAGGCTACGCATGGGCATGCCAATATTTCGCTTATGAATCAAGTCCCATATGATGCCGTAACGATAGGAAATAATGAAGGCATCGGTAATTCCAAGCATATTCTTAATAATCTCTATAAGGATGCAAAATTCCCAGTAGTACTAGCTAATTTATTTGATATCGAGGATAAAAAGATTCCTGATTGGGTTCAACCCTTTATCATAAAAACGACGAAAGATGGAATCAGGATTGGCATTATTGGTCTGACATCCCCACTCTATTTAAGTTATGTGCCTAATGGATGGCAACCCAAAGAGTCGTATGAAGTATTACCGCAGCTACTGAATCATTTGAGAACGCAAACAGACGTTATTATTATTTTGTCACATATGGGTATTATAGAAGATGAACACATGGCAGAAATGTATGAAGATGTGGATGTGATTATCGGCGCCCATACCCACCATGTTCTACCGGCAGGGCGAAAAATAGAGGGCACTTTATTGACGGGCGGAGGCAAGTGGGGGAAATATATCGGACATACCACGATTACCCTTCATGATAAAGCAATCTCAAACTTAGAAACAGAGTTGATTGAATGTGAGAGTTTACCATTGGAACCTGGTGACTTGGAAGAAGTAACGAGTTATTGGGAAAAAGGAATAAAAATCCTTGAAGCTGAAGAAATTGCTGACATGCCTAGGACACTTCGCACAGATTGGGAAAAACAAACAGATTTAGTTCGTCTTGGGCTGGATGCAATTTGTTCTTATTCTGAAAATGAAATCGGAATGCTTAACTCAGGTTTGTTTTTGGACGATCTAGAAGTAGGCATTGTGACAAAAGAAACGATGCACCATATTTTACCTCATCCCATGCGGCTTATCGTTTGCAAGATGGATGGCCGAACATTCAAAGAACTTATTTGGGGGATGGAGGCCATGCGTCTGGAACTCCGTACTCGGGAAGTGACGGGAATGGGGTTTCGTGGTAGAATCTTTGGAGAACTTGTCTACAAGGGGATTCGCGTAGATAATAAAAAAAGAATCATTTATCATAAAGAAATGCAGGTAACCGATGATCAAGAAATTAGTTTTGTTACGGTCGATCATTACCGTTATATAAGTTTTTTCCCTTTAATTGAGAATAAAGCGGATGTCAGCCTTTTATTCCCCTATTTTTTGAGGGATGTAGTGTCACTGTATTTAGAAGACCATTTTCCTATTTCGTGAAGTGATGAGGTGTAATTATGAAGCAAAAAAGTAAAACTGTTAAAGAAAAAGTGAATGCCAAATTAGAGGATATTGTTGAAACAAACGATAAAGTGAAAGAAGAAAAAGTTTTAAATTTAAGTCAGGTAGAGCTGTTGGAAGATAATAAGATTAAAATTGAAAATCTTACTTACACAATAGCTGCTAATTATCGTGACGCTGTTAATGAAGAAGCTATCGCTAATCGTTACAATACCATTTTGAACAAATATGATTATATTGTTGGTGACTGGGGATATGACCAGTTACGTCTAAAAGGCTTTTTCAACGATAAAAACAATCGTGCACCACTAGACAAAAAAATCAGCTTTTTAGAAGATTACTTATATGAATACTGCAATTTTGGTTGTGCTTATTTCGTTCTTGAAAAAGAGCAATCTGAAACTAAAAAATCCCGGAACAAACGGAAGAAAAAACGTCAAACACCTCCGACTAACACTGAAGTTGTCGAGCAAAATGATAAATCAGCTAGTGCACCAGTCAAGCAAAAAAAGAATTTTGTCATTAAACAAACTGATAAAACAAAACAACGAAATAAAATAAAAAAAGGCCCCTCTGAAAGTTCAGAAGATAAGCCAAAAACCAGTTTTCAGATTCATAAAATTGAAGATTAAGATTTCGGAGGCGGATGACTTATCAAGCAGTATAAAGGTTTTTTTATTGATTTAGATGGAACAGTCTATGCGGGGACGGATCCTATTCCTACTGCAAAAACATTTATATCGGAATTGGAAGCGCGGGGTATTCCTTATCTTTACGTAACCAATAACGCAACCAAGACACAGGAAGACGTTGTCGAACATTTGAAAGCGGTAAGTGGCATTGACGCCTCCGCTGAAAATGTCTATACGAGTGGGTTAGCGGCTGTGGATTACGCAAAAAAAACGTATCCTGGAGCCCGTACCTTTGTAGTGGGTGAGCCGGCTTTACAAGCCCAGGTTGAAGAAGCTGGGTTGGTGATTGTTGAAGATGATATTGAAGTGGTTATTCAAGGGCTGGATCGCTTTGCTTCTTATCAAAAATTAGCTACGGCTAGTACAGCCATTCGTAATGGGGCTGCTTTTATAGCAACTAATCCAGATGTTAATTTACCAACAGAAAAAGGGATGATGCCGGGCGCGGGCTCTTTAACAGCCTTTTTGAAGACAAGTACCCAAAAAGAACCCATAATTATTGGCAAGCCTTATGGCTATATTATGGATGGTGCCCTTGAAAGGATCGGATTGGCCAAAGAGGAAGTTGCAATGATCGGTGATAATTATCACACGGACATTTTAGCGGGGATGAACTTTGGGGTTGATACCATTTTGGCTCTTACTGGCGTTACAAAACCAGAGGAACTATCTACAATCAGTAACAAGCCGACCTACACACTAAACGATTTGAGTGAATGGCGGTTTGAATGATGAAAATTATAAAAAATAGTCTAGGTTTGTTAGCGATTTTTATGTTTATTCTTTCTTTTGCAATCGCATTTACCATAAATTTTATACCTATGTATGCTTTTGATGTTGATTATTTCAATATTCCAGAACGGATTGGCCTGTCTAAGGAAGTGATTCTCTATAATTATCGTATTTTAATCAATTATTTGAATTTTCCTTGGATTGAGAGGTTGGCTATGCCCGATTTTCCATCGTCTGAAAGTGGATTATTCCATTTTTATGAAGTAAAAATATTGTTTTTATTGGATTATGCGATTTTATTTATCAGTGGAATAGCTTCTTTTTTATTTTGGCAATATAAAAAGAAAACTGCTACTCTTTATGAATTAATTCAGCCGACCAGGATAATGGTTTTGTTACCACTCGGTGTTTTATTTTTAATTTTTCTAAATTTCGATGAGCTATTCACAACGTTCCACCATATTTTTTTTAACAATGATGCTTGGTTGTTTGACTACCGTACGGACCCGATTATATTGGCGTTACCACAAGAATTTTTCATGCATTGTTTTATTTTAGTTTTTGTCATTTTAGAAATTGGGTTATGGCTTGTCCATCACCGTACAAAAAAATCTCTGGGATAGGTCCCAGAGATTTTTTTGTTATTTCATTATTTCAGATTTATTAGGATCATCGTGAGCGATGCGGCTAGCAGCTGCAGCGGCGATTGCTCCCACAATGTCATCCAAAAAAGTGTGGCATTCGTTGTCATGTTTATCGTTTAACTTTTTCAATATTCCAGGCTTAACTTTATCGATATAGCCATAATTAGTAAACCCGATCGATCCATAGACGTTAACGATGGATAAGGCTAAGATTTCATCAATACCGAAAAGACCTTCATCATTTACTACAATATCCAATAAAGGTTGGGATAATATGCCTTGTTCAGCTAAAATATCCAATTCGATACCCGTTATCACGGCGTTTTGGACTTCTCGCTTCAACAAAACTGAATGCACATTATTGCAACACAATTCCATTGATAAGTCTTCAACGTATTCTTTTTGTAAAAACATAACCAGTTTTGCGATATCTTCAATTTCGACGCCGCGTTCCTTTAACAAATTCGTTGCTTTAGCATGTAATTCACTAGCGCTTTTGACCATGTTTATGCCTCCCTAAGATTATTAGAATAAACTTGTACTGTGCATTGGTTGGACACGTGTATCTGGATTAATATATACCATTGCGTTGTTGACAGCGGTAGGTGCTTCTCCAAAACCTGTTGCGATTAATTTTACTTTACCATCATAGGAAGAAATATCCCCAACTGCATAAACACCAGGAATCGTTGTTTCCATTTTTGAGTTGATGGTTATGGAGTTTCCTTTAACATCAAAACCCCATTTTTTCATAGCTCCGATTGAAGAAGAAAAGCCGTAGTTAATAAGGAAATCGTCGACCTCGATTTCAATTGTATTGTCTTTTCTGGCTTCCTGTAGAACGACACTTGACAATAATTTTCCGTCACCATTAATCGTAACTGGAACATACGGAGTCAATATCTCCACTGATGATTTTGAAAGGAGATGAATACTGTGTTCCTGCGCCCGGAATTGTGGGCGACGATGAATCAAAAAGACTTTTTTTGCCAGAGGTTCCAGAGTTAAAGCCCAATCGACAGCAGAATCGCCACCGCCACAAATTGCGACCGTTTTATCACGGAAACTCTCTATATTGTTTACAAAGTAGTGTAAATTTGTGTTTTCGTATAATTCAGAGTGATCGATTTCTAACTTACGGGGACGAAAGGCCCCATTTCCTGCAGAAATAATAACCGCTTTTGAGTAATGTTTTTGTTTAGACGTTTGAATCTCAAAAATGCCGTTCTCATCTTTCTCCAGCTCAAAGGCTTCTTCTCCACAACAAACAGTTGTTTCGAAACGATCAAGTTGTTCGTTTAAGTTTTTTACCAAATCTCCACCGGTGATAGCTGGTAGAGCGGGGATGTCGTAAATGACTTTTTCAGTATACAACATTCCAGGTTGTCCACCCAACTGGGGCAAAGCTTCGATTATTTTTACTTTAGCTTGTCTGAGACCAGCATAGAAAGCTGTAAACATTCCAGCGGGTCCGCCTCCAATAATGGTGATGTCATAAATGTCTTTATTTTCTAACAATATTACCCCTCCAACTAAGCTCAAAGAATTCCTAAGCGCACATAAATCATAGTGACAACAAAGGTAATTAATATCCCGGTTAATAGCCCAACGAATACTTCCAGTGGTTTGTGGCCCAGGTATTTGCGTATGATTAACTTACGATTTACCTTGATTCCATCTTTGGCATGGAATCGTGCCAACAACTTAATTTCCTCCAGGATGTCTTCAATGACGATGCCTTGTTCGCCGCTTTGGCGCCTAACCCCCATTGAGTCAAACATAACAATAACGCCAAACGTCGTTGCAATTGCTACATACCCCGAAGTATAACCGTATTCAAGTATGAGCGCTGTTATCAGTGCTGTTACGCCAGCCGAGTGGGAACTCGGCATTCCTCCCGTTGTGGTAACAATTGAGAGAGATGTCTGCCGATCCTTTAATAAGTAAGCAATTGGAAACTTAATGATTTGCGTGAAAAATATAGCCGTTAAAGAACAAACTAATGGAAAATTATTAAATATTATCATGCGCCTGCATCCTCAATCTTATTTTTATATATGCCTCAATGATAACATGAAACGTTTCTTTGCTACTAACAAAAAAACAAAGTATATAGAAACTCCGTGGTCCTCTATGGTAAAATGGAAAAAAAGGAGGAGAAGTAATGAATGAATTTCCACAATTAGTAGAAAAAGCAGAAAACGAAAAAAATATTATTATGAAAACAAATATGGGTGATATTCATATAAGTTTGTTCCCAGAAGTTGCTCCTAAAGCAGTAGCAAACTTCTTGGCTTTAGCAGAAAAAGGTTATTATGACGGTATTATCTTCCATCGAATCATCGAAGATTTTATGATTCAAGGGGGGGACCCAACGGGAACTGGTATGGGCGGACAAAGTATTTGGGGTGATTCTTTTGAGGATGAATTCAGCACTAAAGTATTCAACCTTCATGGAGCACTTTCGATGGCTAATGCTGGTCCCAACACAAACGGAAGCCAATTTTTCATCGTTACTAAACGTTCAGTAGAATTCAGTATGCTGGCGCAATTGGAAAAAGGCGGCTGGCCAGCTGAAATCGTGGAAGAGTATGGTAAAAATGGTGGAACACCGTGGTTGGATCACCGTCATACTGTATTCGGCCAAGTTCGTTCTGGCATGGATGTTGTTTACGCAATTGAAGCTGTTGAAACAGGAGCAAATGATAAGCCTGTAAACGACGTAGTAATTACAGGAATTGAAATTTTATAGTCATTTTATTAATGGCTGCGCAATCCAACATTTTATATGCTTTCCGTGCTATAATGGCTTGTGTAGAAGGGAAGTAACAGAATATGGAATACAAAATAGGTGATATTATAACCAGTAAAGTAACTGGTATACAATCATATGGCGTATTTGTTGCTATTGATAAAAATACTCAAGGACTCATTCACATTTCTGAATGCAGGCATGGTTACGTAACGAATCTTGAGGATATGATTCAAGTAGGCGAAGAAGTAGAGGCCATGATTATCGATATAGATGAATATACGAAGAAAATCAGCCTTTCGTTAAGAGCGTTGGACAAGTTAGATATTCCCTCGAATGTAAAACCCAAGAAGCATAGAAGAAGGCGCTATGCTCCTCAAATAGGGTTTGAAACATTACGCAAAGTTATGCCAACCTGGATTGCAGAAGCACAGCAAGATGAGCAAAATCGCCTTGCGGATAGTGAATAAATAGGTAAGATATCAATTTTAGGAAGCGAGATGGATGGCCATGGCTGGTACAAGAGTAGTTGCAGGAACTATCATGGTGACAAATGCCCAAGGAGAATCATTTTTTCTAGTAGAAAAACATGGTGACTCAATTTCATTCCTAAACAAAGAAACAGAAAGTGGTGGCAAATTGCCAATGGGCATCATTATGAAGCATTTGCTGGAATTTGTTGAGATTGAAGCAGATTCCTTGCGTCTGATTGACCTGGCAAACCTGAAGGCAGAAGAAAATAATGTCTCGCTTTTTGTGTTCGATGTAGTGGAGCGTCCAGATAATCCAGATACCTTACTATCGGATTCTGATGATGTCGTTTGGCGACGTTCTAAAGAACTTACAACGCTATTGGACGCTTATGATTTTGGAATAGTCCCCATGTATAAATAAGGTTTCAATTTATTCAAAGGTATAAGTGATAAATGATGGAGGTATTTTAATGGCACACATTCAATTCGATTACACCAAAGCTTTGAATTTTTTTAATGAACATGAATTAACCTATCTTCAAGATCAAGTAACGACAGCTGATAAAGCTCTACGTGAAGGTACGGGCGCTGGCAGTGACTTCACTGGCTGGGTTGATTGGCCTGAAACTTATGATAAAGATGAATATGATCGCATTAAAGCAGCGGCAAAAAAAATCCAAAGTGATTCAGAAGTATTAGTTGTTATTGGTATTGGTGGTTCATATTTAGGAGCACGCGCTGCAATTGATTTTCTGAACCATACTTTCTATAACCTACAATCTGACAGCGAACGCAAAACACCGCAAATTTTCTTTGCCGGAAATAGCATTAGTTCAACTTATTTATCAGATTTGATCGAAGTGATTGGGGACCGTGATTTTTCCGTTAACATGATTTCTAAATCAGGTACAACAACCGAACCTGCTATTGCATTCCGTGTTTTCAAGGAATTGCTGATTAAGAAATATGGTAAAGAAGAAGCACGCAAACGTATCTACTCTACGACTGACAAAGCACGTGGGGCTGCTAAGCATGAAGCAGACACTGAAGGTTATGAGACGTTTGTTATTCCAGATGAAATTGGTGGACGTTTTACAGTTCTTACAGCAGTAGGTTTATTGCCGATTGCCGTTAGTGGCGCAGATATTGACGCACTTATGCAAGGTGCTCGCGATGCGCAAGCAGAATATTCCAACGCTGATTTAACAAACAACGAAGCCTATCAATATGCTGCAATCCGTAATATCCTTTATCGTAAAGGCAAAGTTACTGAATTGTTAATTAACTATGAGCCAGGTATGCAATACTTCTCTGAATGGTGGAAACAATTATTTGGAGAATCAGAAGGTAAAGATCAAAAAGGAATTTATCCTTCTAGCGCAAACTTCTCAACCGATTTACATTCATTGGGTCAATATATCCAGGATGGACAACGCAATATTTTCGAAACAGTCATCAAAGTCGATAAACCACGTAAAAACATTCAAATTCCAGAATTGGTTGAAGATTTGGATGGGTTGAAGTATCTGGAAGGTAAAGATGTCGATTTTGTAAATACTAAAGCCTATCAAGGTACCTTGCTTGCTCATACAGATGGGGAAGTTCCTAATCTACTATTAACTATTCCAGCAATGGATGCTTACTCTTTAGGATACATGATTTATTTCTTCGAAATTGCAGTAGCCATCTCTGGTTACCTAAATGGTGTAAATCCATTTGACCAACCGGGAGTTGAAGCATACAAAAAAAATATGTTTGCCTTGCTTGGAAAACCAGGTTTCGAAGAATTAGCAAAAGAATTAAACGAAAGATTATAAGAGAGATAGTTCAGGGAAAAAGAGTGGGAATCCACTCTTTTTTTATTTTTTGATTTTTTTGTTGACAGTCACGTTTAAATTGTGATAATCTATATTGCACGGAGATAATTTACATTTTGTTTACACAAAAAACATTTTTAATTTACTTTTTAATTTTTTGAAAAAAGTGTTGACATAAATTTAATCCGATGGTAATATTTAGAAGTTGTCACGAACGAAACATCACGTAACACGTGATAACGGATTGGCCTTTGAAAACTGAACAAAGAATGAACGAACCAAACGTGCAGGGCATCCTGACGGATGCACATTAAGCCGACACGCAAGTGTCGCAACACAAGTAAGTCAGCAAAACAACAAGAGCAATCAACTTAAACATTAGGGTTTCTGTACAAGAGCCCACTTTTAATGAGAGTTTGATCCTGGCTCAGGACGAACGCTGGCGGCGTGCCTAATACATGCAAGTCGAACGGACGGAAC